>NZ_JAHUTF010000004.1:0-281055 GCF_019209785.1 Acinetobacter sp. CWB-G5
GAACGCCATTTGCAACATTACTCGATGGAAAACGTATTTGGGCTGAAAAGAATTTAGCTCAAATTTAACCTGACAGTCTTAAGCAAATATCGGTAACTGTCAGATTAGGTTTGAACTAGTACAGATAAAACATAGCTTTTAGTTTTTATAGTACTCATCCACAGCATAATAGTGGACCTTCTCTACCCATCGACCACGATTCAGCGTTCGCTCCGTCACTTTAACCTTTCCCGCTTGAACTGTTGCATCTTCAATAAATTCTTTAACTAGACTCAAGCCGTGTTTAGGAATCACAATATATTCCGAACGGATGTGATAACAACATCCACTTTTATTGAAGGTTAAGATTCTTTTCTGTTTTGGATCGACCTCAAACATGCCCAAATTTTCATGAGTTAAGGCCGATAACTCCTGACTCAGCACAAATTTATTTTTAGCCCGATGAAAGACATAAACATCGTAAGTTGGCCCGCCATAAGCACCATAGTTACCATTACGGATGGCGACATCCTCACTGCCGTCAAAATTAAAGTCGGCAAAAATCACGGCACTTTGCTCACCATAAAGCTGCACCACATTGACAGATGGTTTGTCAGTTTCGTCCAGATCCATCGTCAATTCAGCCGAGGAAAACCGCTGAAAGCGCTGTACTGTCCCTTTTAGGTAAAGATCAATATTGGCTTGTCCATCGCAGCTCCTGTCCGTACAGCTCGTCGTTATTTTTACATCATAGCGTTTCGATGCATTTTTTATTTCGAAGACTTGAGCCTGAGTAGTTTGACTCAAAACGCACACACCAAATATCAGCAGTACCTGAAACCTGATCTGATTTATGTTCATATTGTTTTCTTATTGAAAAGATACACATCATCTTAGCAAAAGCTGCAAACATAAAAAAACCACCCGAAGGTGGTCTTTATACACTCTAGGAGGAGGATTAGTGTCCACCACCATTGATTGCTTTGGTCATATCTTCAACCACTTTCTTCGCATCACCGAAGATCATCATGGTTTTTTCGTTATAGAACAAATCGTTGTCTAGACCTGCATAACCTGTCGCCATAGAGCGTTTGATGACCATAATGGTACGTGCTTTATGTGCTTCAAGAATTGGCATGCCATAGATTGGAGATGTTGGATCGTCTTTCGCCGCAGGGTTGACCACGTCATTGGCACCAATCACAAGCACCACATCTGTTGCAGGGAAGTCTGAGTTAATCTCATCCATCTCTAAGATGTCTTCATACGCAACATCTGCTTCAGCCAAAAGTACGTTCATGTGACCCGGCATACGACCAGCGACTGGGTGAATGGCAAAGCGTACTTTTACACCTTGTTCTTTTAGGATTTCACACAGTTCTTTCACCGCATTTTGTGCACGGCCTTGTGCCATACCATAACCAGGTACGATCACAACGCTGTCTGCATTTGACATCAAGAAGCCTGCGTCATCTGCTGAACCAGAACGATGGTTACGCTGTGCTTGTTCGCCTTTGTCCGCAGAAGCTACCGCAGTTCCACCCATTGCACCACCAAACAAAACGTTGATGATTGAACGGTTCATGGCTTTACACATGATGTAAGACAGAATCGCACCTGAAGAACCCACCAGAGAACCCGCAACGATCAACATATTGTTTTCAAGTGTGAAACCAATACCTGCTGCTGCCCAACCAGAGAAGGAGTTCAATAGCGATACCACCACCGGCATATCACCGCCACCGACTGGTGCAATCCACACCCAACCGAATGCAAGTGCAAGTACAGTCATGGCCCAGAATGCATTCATGTTGCCTGTCGTGAAGAAGTACACACCACATGCCAACATTGCAAGGAAAATCAGCGCTTGTACAGGTTTAACCCATGCACCAGAAATGGTTTTTGCCCATTTTTTCGCAGCCAATTTACCATAAGCGAATACAGACGCTGTAAAGGTAATCGCACCGACGAAACAACCCACGAACAATTCAAATAAATGAACCTTGCTCATGTGTGCATGTTGTACACCCGCAGCAGTTAATGCAGCTTCATTTTGTGCAAATAATGCAGTCAGTTGGTTGTTATGTAGAATTGCCGCAATTGCAATTAATACCGCAGCCAGACCCACCAAAGAGTGCATCAATGCGACCGTTTCAGGCATCTGCGTCATAGGTACAGTACGTGCGCGGGCAATACCCACAATCGCACCCAGCACCATCGCACCGCCAATCATCCAAATCACAGGATGATCTGCCACAAAGAAGGTGGTCACTACAGCAATCGCCATTGCGATCATGCCGTAGCGGTTACCTTGAATCGCTGTCTTCGGGCCAGACAAACCACGTAAAGTTAAGATAAAGAGGACAGCACCAATCAGGTAGAACCAATCCGCATAGTCTCGAATGAATTCCATATATTAGCCCTCTTTTTTCTTTTGCTTTGGCTTGAACATTTCAAGCATACGCGCTGTTACTGCGAAGCCACCGAAAATATTGATACTTGCTAAGAACACCGCAATTGCACCTAAGATGCTCACCACATTCACACTTTGGAATGCAACATTCGCATCAACACCAATTGCAGGAATCCCCACCGTTTGAATCATTGCACCCACCACGATGATCGATGACAACGCATTGGTTACTGCCATAAGCGGTGTATGTAGTGCTGGCGTAACGCCCCACACGACGTAGTAGCCTACAAAGATGGCAAGGACGAAAATTGTAATTGTTTCAACCATGATCTATCTCCTTAACCACGCTTCAGCAGTACTTGACCGCCATGAGTTACTAGAAGGGCTTTTTGAATTTCTTCTTCAGGATTGATAGCAAAGTTTTTCTCTGCATCAAATAAAGTATCTAAGAAGTTCAAGACATTTCGTGCATACAAAGCAGAAGCTTCAGTTGAAACTGTAGACGGAATGTTTGGAATACCTAAAATGGTTACGCCGTTGTCAGTCACAACATTTTCACCATTTTTAGAGCCTTCAACGTTACCGCCTGTTTCAACCGCCATATCAAGGATGATTGAACCTGGTTTCATTTTGGCAACCGTTTCCGCCTTAATCAGACGTGGCGCATTACGACCTGGTAAAAGTGCAGTGGTAATCACGATGTCAGCATTCGATACAGCTTTATCCACAATAATCGCTTGATCGCGGATATAGTCTTCACCCGGCATCCAACCATAACCATTTTTCGCAGCATCGGCTGCTTTTTGCTGTTCTTCCGCTGACATAGGTACGTCTAACCATTTGCCACCCAAAGATTCCACTTGATCTTTCGCCGTCGGACGTAAATCCGTTGCTTCAACCACAGCACCCAAACGTTTTGCTGTCGCAATCGCTTGTAGACCTGCAACACCGACCCCCATGATCACGACACGCGCAGGTTTTACAGTACCCGCAGCCGTCATCAACATTGGGAACATGCGCTGGTACTCTGCCGCAGCAAGAAGCACTGACTTGTAACCCGACAAGTTAGCTTGTGAAGATAATACGTCCATGTTCTGCGCACGAGATAAAGTCCGTGGCAGTAGCTCCAAAGCAAATGCAGACACGTGTTGTGATGCAAATTGATCAAGCTCCGTATTACGGTACGGGTCAAACATGGCAATAACCGATGTATTTGGCGCAAGCTTTTGAATTTCAGCACCCTGAGGGGCACGTACTTTTAAAATCATTTGGCTACCGGTATAGGCATCATCTGTCAGCGTAGCACCGACTTGCTCATAGGCACTGTCGATATAAGCAGCTTTCACACCCGCTCTACGTTCAATCACTACACTATGACCAGCACTGATCAACTTTTTTACCGTTTCTGGCGTTGCGGCTACACGATTTTCACCGACGACAGTTTCGGCTGGAATTCCGATCTGCATGAGCGTCCCTCAAGCTAGTTTTTCTTAAAGTAAACATCACCCATTAGGCAATGTTTTCTCACAGGATGTTCTTATGAATTTTTGGATTCTAATGAAACTTTTTTAAAATACCACCCACTATTTATTTAATAAATACCTATATACTGAACTGGTGATTCATAAAAAATATTGGGTGATATTGCGTTTATTTGCTTTGAATCCGCTTAAAAATTGATTTATTTCTATTCAAATTCTGAACCACAGATCTTTACACACTAAAATCTGCACTTTTTTTGCACAAAACCAAGTCATTTAATTCCGCAGTATTGATCTTTTTGACCAATCCAAGAATATGAACCACCACATTGACATTAACCCGAACCCGTCATTCATCGAGCTTTACCATCTGCTGTCAAGCAAACTTTGCAGACATTGACTTAAATGACAGTTTTGCCCCATTTGCAAAAGCTTCGAATTGGCCTGTCCCTATTTTTCATCGATCAAAAATGCCAATGCTCAAAATTTAGCTCAACTAAAATGCGTATTTGAAATGGATCATCTAAAAATACAGGGAGGGGTTGATCGCGTTTAACTAGATCTGAAACGAGGAATGATCAACAAAAATGTTCTTTTCATATTTTATCGGATGATAATGGCGCGCATTGACATACTAACCCTAAGTAAAAATGCACCATAATTGAGCAAAAACACCTTAAATAGATGAATATTTCAGTAATTGGTCCCAAATCTTTGATGTGCAAGATGAGTAAAAATGATCGAATGCAACAATTTCATACAAAATAGACGGCCATGTTCAGAATTTTTTAAAGATTTTTATTATTTTTTGACAGGAAATTCGAAATATTATCATTTTTTGATTGTATTAGATGAAAACACCATCCTCTGAACAGGTCATACTATTTGCTATGTCTTCATCTTCGACTCATTTTTTTATGCAGCCTTTTCTCGCTTGTTTTAGGCTTTTGAATCAGCTTCGTATACAATTTCTGAAACGATGCATCTATTTAGCTCAAAGCACGATGTAAACGTCATTCTAAAAAATACTCCCTCATCAAAGGCTCATTATGAATACTTCTTTCGACATCAGTCGAGATAAATCTCTGCTCTGGCTGATGGCAATTGTCTGCGGCTTATGTGCAGGGGCAAACTATTATTGCCAGCCTTTGATTTCCTCTATTCAGCAAAGCTTTCAAGCACCAGAAGAACAAGTGGCTTTGACCGTGACCTTTGCTCAAGTCTCCTATGCTTTGGGTTTACTGTTCATTGTGCCCTTAGGCGACATGCTGAACAAAGCCAAACTAATTCCATTCCTGATGTTTGGCACATCTGCTGGGCTGTTTATCTGTGCGACATCCACCAACTTATCGATGCTCTGGCTGGGTACCATTATTACGGGACTCTTTTCTGTCGCAGCACAAGTGCTGATTCCTCTGGCCACGATGGCAGTCAAACCTGAAAAAACGGGAGAAGTGGTCGGTTTTCTCATGAGTGGCTTATTGGTCGGGATCTTACTGTCGACCAGTGTGGCGGGATTACTCTCAGACTTATGGCACTGGAAAATGATTTATGTGCTGAGTGGCATTGCCATGTTTGCTTTGGCTCTTCTGATGAAAGGAAAACTACCTCAACTACCAAAACTCAAAATCACCTATTTCGACATTTTTAAGTCCATGGGGAGTCTGCTGCAACAAGAGCCTCGTTTGGTATTTCGCTCAATCACGGGTGGATTTGCTTTTGCTGCCATGAGTATGCTGTTTTCAACCATTGCCCTACTTTTAACCTCTGAGCCATTTCAACTTTCGGATGTTTTAGTCGGCGTGGTGACTTTGGTCGGCGTATTTGGTGCACTCTCCACTCAGTGGATTGGTAAATGGGCCGATCGCGGTTATACCCTGCTTTTGACTTGGGTCGGCTGTGGGACTTTGGCCCTCAGTTGGGTGTTCCTATATTTAGGCGGGAGTTCACTCATCAGCTACATCATCGGTTATGCACTGATTAACTTAGGGCTTGCAACTACACACAGTTGCAACCAAAACGTAATTTTCCGTTTACGCCCCGATGCGAAGTCTCGGGTGAACTCCATCTATATGACCTTATATTTTATTGGTGGCGCGTGTGGCTCAGCACTGGGTGTCTATGCATGGCATCACGGCGGCTGGACTAGTACATGTTTGGTCGGTATTACACTGGTGATGATGGCGGGTGTCTTTGCTCTGCTGGATACCCTGTATAGCAAAAGACATGGTATTGCTTAACCCTCAAAAAAGACAGTTTACTCAGTAAACTGTCTTTTTGTTTGGGCACTTCATTTTGAGCGCTAACTGACCTGAGCCACGGGATAAAAAGGTTTCCCCAAATCGAGGCTATCGGCATTTTCCAAAGCAATGTACAAAAATGCGGGCAGCAAAGCCGATAAAATTTGACAGCCATCTTGTAGCTGCTTGCGGTTCAACGAACTCTTATAAGTTGCACCCCCATGCATCAGCTGATTTCTCAAGGTATATAAACGGTTAAACAGTACCAGTAAAATATCAACTGAATGCTTCTGTTGTAACGCTTTCGCCACTTTCTTCTTTTCTTGTTCAAGCTGAGCCTTACAGACATCTAAACCAATTTTCTTATTTTGATAGTCCCAATACCCTTGATAGGTATATTGGTTGTCTAAGAGCATACGAATGGGCTGACTAAATTTGTCCCATAAAATGCTATAAATTCTATGATCGACATCATGTTGGCAAATTAAATGTAAGAACTGACGTAAACTCTGCTTGTCCTGACTTTGCCCCAAGTCTTGTGCATATATCGCATTGAAGGAAATCCAGAGGCTGATAAATTGTAAATCGGGATCATGATCGAGCAATAATGACTGCTTTAACCAACTCAGCCCACGATGTATTCTCAGATTAAACTCATCACTCTGTTGTACTTTTTTAGTTTTAAAAATTTCTTCTAAAAGCAACATCGGCTTTTCCTATACTTTATTCTTCTATGTATTCAACATACTGAATGATTAAGCTAAATTCAATCCTGCTAGGATATAGTGATTGATCAATCCCACAAGTTCAGTATGAATGTTCTTTTGAAAATAGAACTATTCAATTTTTTCCATGCTTTGGTCGCCCTAGAAATCACTCATCAAACGATTCTAGCAAGCACCTAAAACAGCCATTCCAAAGAATGGAAATCCTGCTGTTTTTATTTCCATTCTTTTCTACAGCGATATATAGCGCTAAGTTAAATGGCATCAATCAGGAAGCATTGATGCCACTTAAACTAGGATAAAAAGATCATGGAAACATTTAACTCAAAGATGTTTGAAAATAAAATCGCCGTCGTGACAGGTGGCACATCTGGTATTGGTCAAGCCGTTGCAGTCGCATTTGCTGAACGTGGTGCAAAAGTATGGGCGCTTGGCTTACAAGCAGCCAAGGCAGTTTTCCCAACTGGTTTGGATATTGAAGCTGTCGAAATGGATGTCACCGATAAAGCCGCTGTCGATGCTTTTTTCGCAAAAGTAGATCGCATTGATACTTTATTCAACGGCGCAGGTATGGGTTCTGTCTCAGAGCACGAATTAGACACCTATAAAAAAGTGCTAGAAGTTAACCTCACCTCTGTTTTTTATATCAGTGAAGTCGCTGCTAAAGCCTTAGCTAAATCGGACAATCCATCGATCATTAACGTGTCTTCACTGTACGCGCAATTTGGTTCAGGTATTGCACCAGCATACTCTTGTTCTAAAGGTGCCATTGATCAACTTACCTTCTCACATGCACTGAGCATGGCCAAAGCCAAAATTCGCGTAAATGCTGTTGCTCCGGGTTGGATCGATACGCCGCTTATCCAACCATTGAAAGATATGCCTGAAGTATTCAATGGCATTATGCAACGTTCTCCAATGCAGCGTTTAGGTAAGCCTGAAGAAATTGCTAACGTGGTAGTCTTCCTCGCGTCTGATGCAGCAAGCTTTGTAAATGGTGCGATAGTGAAAGTTGATGGTGCCTATTCAATTAACTAATACTTTATTGCCAAGGCTGATAAGGGCTTAAGTCATAAGCCCTTTGCTTTTATAACGCTTAGCTACTGATGCTGAAATTTATCGTTTTCTTCGGATCAATCATTTATATACTCTTCAGGATGAGGCCTTTTTCTGCTCATCTTCTGGTCATTGACTCAGACGCTGCTCCATTAAAAATACATCCTCATAAGCAATTCAGAGCTTTACGATATTTCGCATGAGTATTCCTGTTAATTACGCCTATTTAAATAATCAAAAGCCGTCAGTTCTATTGCTGCTATATTGAAACGAGAGCAAAGCATAGGAGATGGATTGAAACAGTATGAAACATCTATCAAAATCCAATGTGCGTACACTTCGCCGAGCATATGCTTCACATTGATATGCAAACTGTCGATTCGAGACCCACACACGTCCTGCATGCGCCTCAATTTGGTCAAGTAGCGACCGTATATTTACCATCTCAAATGCGCATGGAAATTTATTACTTGAAGGCTGTGGTGCTAGGCACACAACATTAAATAAAAAATAGACAGAAATATCTTTAGCATGAATACCGAACCAAGACATCCTTATTTTCTGGCTTTATCTCAACTGAATTTAGAGCAAGGCTTTCTCTCGTTGGATATTCACCCTCAATTCTGAAGTATCCAAAGTTGATTCATATTTCAGCCAGCAACAGAAAGTCTTGAAATGAGCCAATGATCAGCTTGAATTTTAGCTAGATCAACTTCGAACTACTTATTTTAAATATCCAGTTGCTCTTGAGCATGACGAGCCTCATTAGGAAAGCGACCAAACCATTAGACGTTTCACATGATATTCTCTCTTATTCAGATTGTTATGATGCACTAGAGTTTTTTATTTCACGAAGCCGAGGCCAGAGATGACTTCGCCCCGACTTTTTAGTTATTTTGGAGAGCAGAATTTGTTCTGCTCTTGTTGTACAAGTTCTTTTAATGTCGTTGTAAGCGTTTTGCAATGTCATGCTTTGATGTTGTTGCCGTATGGAAAAATTGCTTTAACCCCGAACAAAGATAATGCAAACCAACCTCTCCATCTGGTGTTTTTAAGAAGCGGTCTTTCGGGCAATTCCCCCAGCAATATTGTAAATAAGCGCATTTACGGCAATATTCAGGCAAGGTATTTGACTTTGCATAGGCAAATTGCTTTTGACGCTCAGAAAAAACCAAATCACCTTGATGCGTCTCTTGAATATTGCCTAACTTATATTCTGGGTAAACAAAATGATCACAGGAAAATAAGTCACCATTATGTTCAATTGCCAATGCTTTGCCACAAATTTGCCCAGATACACATTTTTGTGAACCATAGCCAAACATCATCGACACCATATTTTCAAATTGATCCACAAAGACTTTGCCATAATCCTTATTCAACCATTCTCCCCAAACACGAGAAAGGAAATAGCCCCAGTCATCTGCTGCAATAGACCAGTCTGTCACGACTGAATCAGGTGTACCCGGTTGGGTCGCAGAGCTTCCCAGCATTGGTAAATCATCAGGATTCCACTGCCCTGGCGCAGTTTGTTGGAATTGCGCACTTTCCATGCCCGGAATGAATTGAATCATGCGTGGTCGAACATGATCTCTCAAGAAGCGATACACATCAATCGGTCTTTTGGCATTATCACGGTTCACAACACACAGGGCATTGAACGGAATTTGGTAATGATGCAAAAGTGCTGCCGCCTGCATGACTTTGGCATGAGTTGGCTTTCCACCTTTGTTATAGCGATGTTTATCGTGAAATTCAGCAGGACCATCAATAGATAATCCGATAAAAAAATGATGGCGTTTAAGAAAGGCGCACCACTCTTCATCCAGTAAAATGCCGTTGGTTTGCAAGTCATTTTCAATACGCTGGTTTGGCTTTTTATATTTTTGTTGTAGCTCAACCACGCGCTCAAAGAACTCCAAGCCCATCAGGGTCGGTTCCCCCCCCTGCCAGCTAAAGATAATTTCATCACCAGTCTGTGCTTCAATATATTGCTTAATATGCAATTCAAGCATCGACGCTTGCATGCGCGGCGTTTTTGGTTGATGTAAAAGGTCTTGTTTATGTAGGTAAAAACAATAACTACAATCCAAATTACACTGTGCCCCAGAAGGTTTAATCATCACATGGTAACGATAGGTTTGCCCCTGAATTTGCATAGTTTTTAATGGTGGGGTTGGATCCTGTGTGGGTATTATGCGCATCTTGTATCGATTCCCCAAGTTGTTATGATCTTATCGGTAAATGGTTATTTTCGTCTTCGATACTAAACAATCAAAAAAATGCGAGCAAGGGTTTATTTGTACCAATCTCTGCTATCAACCACTCAATTTATGATAAAAAATATTTATTTTTCAATAACTAAATAAAAATTGTTTTGTTTGTTCTTTTTTCCTCTCCTACGAAAGTTTGCCCAACTGATTAAATAACAAACACATTGATTTTTAAATGATTATTATTACTTTTTTTGCATTCAGCACCGCACGTTAACTCCAATAAAATAACCTCACCTTTTTATAGGGCTATCACCATAATAAAAATAAAACCCACGCCTGAAACCAGACGTGGGTTTTATTTATTAGATTAAAATCTTATTTTAAATCAATGACAACTTGTTCAATTTTACCGTTAAATTTAAAAGGTGGTTTATAGGCAAAACTAACCGGCTGACCCGTGTCTTCGCCAATGCCAAAAGTATCCGTACCAAAACGACCTGAAATTGTTTTCGGTACATTTCCTTCAGCTACTTTTTCACCATTAACCAGTAAGGTGACTTTGCCACCTTGACCAGGCTCTTTTCCTTCGTAATCAAAGTTCATAGTCACTTTAGATTTACCATTTGGTAATGCTTTGTTGGACTTAATGACGCTATGATTATCAAAATAATTGTAATCAAAAACAGGCTGACCTTGTTCATTCACATATAGCACTACACCCGCTGCAACACCACCAAATGCCATGATTACCCCTTTGGTTTGACTACCTTGAGTTTCCACGTCTGCATTTAAGCTCCAAGAACGGTTTTTAATGGCAGGGGCAGAAGATTCTGCTAAACGTGTAACACCCTCATGGTACACAAAATGAGTGGCATTTGGATCGGCTCCAGGTGGTGTAGGTTTCTTAATCATTAAGCGAGCTGCGCCACGATCATCAAATGGATAAACACTATATTTTTGTGCTTCTTTATCAAAGAGTTTCTTCATCTCTTCAACTTTTTCAGGCATTTTTGGAGCTAAATCCGTTGACTGGGTGAAGTCTTCGTTGAGGTTATACAGCTCCCATTTGTCCTTATCCCAGTTGCCTGGTGCAAGGTCTTGACGCCAAGGTAACGTATGTTGAGCGCTTGCTAACCAACCATCATTATAAATCGCACGGTTACTAAAGACTTCGTAGTACTGCGTGGTTCTTCCTGTTGCATTCACATTGCTAAAACTGGACATAAACGACTTTCCAGCCAGTGGCTTTTGCGCATAACCATCCACTGTTTTTGGCATAGGAATATGACTGGCTTCCAAGATAGTTGGAACGACATCGACTAAATGTAAATATTGGCTTCTAACTTGCTCGTCATGCTTAATTTTGGCAGGCCAGCTAATCACCATTGGGTTTCTGGTTCCACCTAAGTGAGATGCCACTTGTTTTACCCATGGGAATGGCGTGTTACCTGCCCAAGCCCATCCTATAGGATAGTGTGCTTCAGTTTTCACGCCACCAATTTCATCATACATTTTTAATGAATCATCAATCGTGGATGGAATACCACTGAGCGCTTTAATTTCATTGACCGTACCATCAGGTCCACCTTCTGCAGATGCACCATTATCACCAACAATATAAATAATCATGGTGTTATCAGCATCTGGAAGTTTTTTCACTTCATCTAGCAATCGCCCAACTTCCATATCAGTATAAGCAAGATAGCCTGCAAAATTTTCCATTAAACGGGTATAAACTTTTTTCTGTTTATCATTCAGCTTATCCCAAGGTTGCACCCAATCTGGACGTTTTGTCAGCTTCGCATCTTGAGGAATAACGCCTAATTTTTTCTGGTTTGCAAATACGGTTTCGCGGTATTTCTCCCATCCCATATCAAATTTGCCTTGGAACTTCTCTCTCCACTCTTTAGGGGGTTGATGTGGTGCATGTGCTGCACCCGGTGCAAAGTACATAAAGAATGGCTTGTTGGGTGCAATCGATTTCGAGTATTGCATGCGTGCAATCGCTCGATCTGTCATATCTTCCAACAGATGATAGCCTTCTTCAGGCGTCTTATTGGGTTCTACAGGTACTGTGTTTTCAAAAATGGTCGGATAAAATTGATTGGTCTCGCCCGAGTTAAAACCATAGAAATAATCAAAACCTAAACCTGTTGGCCAACGATCAAAAGGACCCGCAACCGAAGTTTCCCAATCTGGCGTGTTATGGTTTTTACCAAACCACCACGTATTATAACCATTGCCTTGTAAGACTCGTCCAATGGTTGCTGTATCTCGTTGCATCATTGTGCTGTAGTTTGGAAGTCCCGTCGCCCACTCCATTAAGAAACCATTTCCGGTATCGTGATGATTTCGTCCGGTGAGCAATGCCGCGCGAGAAGGTCCAGAAATAGCAGTGGTATGGAACTCGTTATATTTTAAGCCTTGAGCAGCAAGCTTATCGAGATTTGGAGTTGGTACTAGACCACCAAAAGTAGAAGTTTGACCAAATCCGACATCGTCGAGCAAAATCACCACTACATTTGGCGCACCAGCAGGTGCTTCAGCGTTGTGCTGCCAATCATAGGTTGTATCTTTATATGTTTTCCCAATTTTGCCTTTAAATGTTGAAAGTGGAATCGGTAAAGAGCTTCTATCCACTTTTTCTTCGGCATGTGAAGTGGTAGCAATGAGTGATGGACAGATTAAACTGAGCGCAAGGGCTAAGGGCTAAGGGCTAAGGGCTTTACTACAAATTTCATCGTATGACTCCCAAAATAATGTAATAAAAAATTGTTATACGTCGTTCTAAATTTTCATTGTTAATCACAGCAACTACAGTGCTCAATTATTTGAATTGTAGTCCATTGTGATTATTATTCTGCTCACTAAGCGAACCGCTTAGACGCATATTTATCAAGTATATTTTCAATAGCATTAAACCAACTCAAAACTGATTTAAACCAGATAATGATTTAATTGTGCTACAAATTATGATTCCTACTAGGGTCTCAGCCATTGTAAGAGATCACCCCATCCATAGCAATTGTATAATTACTAGACAATAGGCTAAAGCGTCCGAAGTCACATAAAGATTACCCTTTATAAAACCCAAGTTGCGATGAGACTATGTTTCACAAGTGAATGGTCGTGGCATATCCATGTCTTCGAGTCACTGCAAATATTGCTCATCTTCATTATTAGGAGTAGATGAAAAATATCAAAAACTTCCTTCAGTGCCACTCAAGTACCTTGATATTTATAGGTAAAATGTATGCCATCTCCCCCTTCCATTCAATCTTGCAACGACAACTGAAAACTGACGCTATATTCGCAGTGGTTCATGTAACTAAAGACCTTTTGGTTATAAGCTTTAATTCCAGATCAGAAGTTCCCTTTACTTGCTCTAGTGTTCAGCAAAATGTACTGACTTTATTTTTATGGTAGTATTGCGCGCGATTGGCCAAGATTGAATTAAGCCTAAAGTAGCAGCGTACTCTCCCATATTCGCATCGAATTTGATTCAGATATTGATCAATAGCAACTCGTTAAAGTCAGTTCAAGCTCTCGCTCTTTCTCCAACGAGCTATCTGATTTCCTGTATGTTGATTGCACTTTTCTAATTCAATTTTTAGCTCCCACAAGACACTTATGTAGTTTCAGAACGGTTAGGACAGCTCTTAACTCGTCCATATGGGTTTACATAATCTTTGACAGATTGCATAGCACAGATTAAAGGTATGATTTTTCATGACGATGAACAAAAATATTGAAAACACTCAATCTCCGAGAATCAGTGTTGCCCCGATGATGGATTGGACCACCAGGGACTATCGTTTTTTTGCCCGTTTATTTAACCCAAATGTGATTCTCTATACCGAAATGGTGACCACAGGTGCCATTTTATTTGGCGATGCCAAACGTCATCTCGACTTTAACCATCAAGAACATCCACTTGTCTTGCAACTGGGTGGCTCGAATCCAAAGGACCTTGCCATTTGTAGCAAAATGGCGCAGGACTGGGGCTATGATGAAATTAATTTAAATGTCGGCTGCCCGAGTGACCGTGTACAGAACAATAAAATTGGCGCATGTTTAATGGCAGAGCCAGACTTGGTCGCAGAATGTATTGCAGCAATGCGTCAAGCAGTCGACATTCCTGTGACCGTGAAACACCGTATTGGCATTGATGACATGCATTCTTATGAAGAAATGCTGCATTTTGTTGATACCGTGGCGAAAACAGGTTGTGATAATTTTATTGTGCATGCCCGTATTGCTTTACTTCAAGGTTTATCGCCGAAAGAGAACCGTGAAGTTCCACCTCTGCGTTATGAAGATGTTTATCGCCTCAAACAAGAACGTCCAGAGCTGCTGATTGAAATTAACGGCGGGATTAAAACCTTTACCGAAACAGAACAACATTTACAGCATGTGGATGGAGTAATGATTGGTCGTGAAGCCTATCACAACCCGTATTTACTGGCAGAATTAGGACAACTTTGGCAACTGGATGCGCCAGATCGTTTTGAGATTATGGAACAAATGCTGCCTTATATTTCTCAGCGTATGGCTGAAGGTGCACCCTTGTCGATTTTAACCCGTCATATTCTGGGCTTATTTCAAAACTTGCCAGGTGCGCGAAAATGGCGTCAAGCTTTAAGTGGTGGCAATGCCAAAACATTTGCTGATGTTGAAAATGCCATTAAAAATATTCAAGAAGCTCTGAAACGTACCGAAGATTATTTACTTGAACATCAAGTTCAGCCTTAAAAAGTTAGAATAAAAAAAAGCCCAATTGTAAATTGGGCTTTTTTTTATTCTCAATGTTTCGTCTTTAAGACTTACATCACGAAACCAACGGTGGTCGATAAGGCTTTATTTTCAAACTCGCAAGAAGCCGGATCAGGCACATGACCTTTACGCTGTGCAGTCTGATATTCTTTCTGCGCTTTGGCTAAATCTTTTAAGAATTGCTTTTGCGTATGTAGCTGAGCCACGGTCATGGCTGCCATATTTTTGCCTTCAATAATGTCACTTTGCCAATGAACATTACACACCAAACGACTTTCCGCAAATGCTCGTCCACGTAAGAAAATATGGTTAGCACGTTGTGGCGCAATTTCACTCATAATCAATGCCCAGCCCCAACCAATCGCTGAGTGCCCTGAAGGATAAGAACCATCCGTAGATAATTTATCTTTTTCTTCAATGTATTGAATACCATGCTTTTCACGATCTTCTACCGAAATTTCACAAATACCCTGACCATTACTCATAAATGGTCTGGCACGCTGATATTTATTTTTTGCAGAATATGAAGATAAACCTAAATCAACCAAAGATAATTCCAACATTTTATAAATGGTTGGCGTTTTTTCTTGACTAATATCGACATTCGCTGCGCAAGAAAATGCTTTTGCTGCACTTGGAAAATACAAATTACTGTCATAGCCAGCTTGTACCCAACGGTCTGATCGATACAACATTAAGGCATTTTTATTGATAAAATCATCATTAGCTTTGGTGGCAGAACCCTCCGCTGGCGGCGGAGGCAAAATTAAAGCACTGTCCACAGTGGTCTGGGTTAAATATCCTTTATGTTGTTCTCTCAACTCTTTTTCATAGGCATTCGGCTCTGCGTGCGTCACTGCTGTTGCCAATGCCAAAAGTATGATCCCAATAGGTTTTATCATTGTCATCTCTACCTCTGTTCTCAGTTTTTTATATCATTCTTTATAGTTTTCAACATGTAGATTCTGATTCGAATCAATTTTTAATCAACATAACATAATTCGGGGGACATGCGAGATGTCCCCCTTAGGACAGCACTTTTTTTATGTAAATTTTTTCGGTGGTAAGCTCAATGACAATTAACGTTTGGCTTGAAGTGCTTCTAATTTTTTCAGAACTTCAGCCACTGCAATCATGGCAAAACTAGAGGTCACCACCACTGCCGAGCCATAGCCGCCACAGCGTAGACCTGCACTTGGGCAAACATCGGCACTGGAGAATGGATTATCAATAGAATAGACACAAGTAATCCCGAATTTTTCTTTTGGTTTTTTACAAATGCCTTTAGAACGCAGTTGCGCACGTAACTTGGCTAACATCGGGTCTTGTTCAGTTTTCGATAAATCTGCGACTCGGATTTTCAGCGGATCCAGCTTACCGCCTGCACCACCCGACACAATTAACGGAATTTTATTAAAACGGCAATGTAACATCAGTGCCAGTTTGGCTTTCACGTCATCAATACAGTCCAGAATTAAATCTGGTACATTACTCAACAGCTCTTTTACATTGTCTGGTGTTAAATAATCATCAATGAGGTTAATTTTAATTTTTGGATTGATGGAACGACAACGCTCGGCCATCACTTCAATTTTTTCATGACCCAAGGTTGAGCTCATGGCTGGCAATTGACGGTTAATATTCGAAGCCGCAATCGAGTCCATATCAACCAGTGTTAATTCTCCAACGCCTGTACGCGCTAAAGCCTCGACTGCCCACGAACCGACACCACCAATTCCGATCACCATCACATGACTTTTTTCATAATATGAAAAGGCCTCGTCTCCATAAATTTTGGCTACACCAGCAAAACGGCGGTCATATTCATCATGTTGCAGATCAGTCATGCGTACATCTATATCGGTAAAATCGTGTTCATTTTACCTGAATACGACCTTGGATTGAATGTATCACTACAAACAATAAAGCCCTGCTACTGACAGGACTTTATTCCATTGAGATTAGGCCGCAATTAAATTACGCAGTACATAATGCAAAATGCCGCCAGCTTTAAAGTATTCCACCTCATTCAAGGTATCAATACGGCACAACACTGTAAATTGGTCTTGGTTGCCATCTTCTCGAAGCACCTGAACTTCCAAGTTTTGATGCGGCTGGATATCATCCGATAATCCATGAATCGAAAGCACTTCACGACCTGTCAAATTTAAGGATTGGCGTGTTTGTCCATCGACAAATTGCAATGGCAATACTCCCATACCAACCAGATTCGAACGGTGAATTCGTTCAAAACTTTCGGCAATCACCGCTTTAACCCCCAATAAATTCGTGCCTTTGGCAGCCCAGTCACGTGATGAGCCTGTGCCATACTCTTTCCCAGCAATAATGATTAATGGCGTATGCTGCTGCTGATAAAACATAGAGGCATCATAAATCGGCAAGGTTTCTCCGGTTGGAATATAGATCGTGTTCCCACCTTCTTCTCCACCGAGCATTTCATTCTTAATGCGGATATTGGCAAAAGTGCCTCGCATCATCACCTCATGGTTCCCACGTCGAGACCCGTAAGAGTTGAAGTCTTTGGGTTCAACCCCTTGCTGTTGCAAATAGCGTCCTGCGGGGCTGTCTTTCTTGATATTACCCGCTGGGGAAATATGATCGGTGGTGACCGAGTCTCCAAGCACAGCCAAAATATGTGCCTGTTCAATATTGGTAATCGGTTTCGGTGGCTGACCAATCTCTTCAAAAAATGGCGGATGGCGAATATAGGTTGAATTCTCTTGCCAAGCATAGGTCTGACTTTGAGGAATCTGAATTGCCTGCCATGCTGCATCACCATCAAATACCGCGGCATATTCTTTATGGAACATCGCGGTATTTACGCTCTGTAGCGCCTGATCAATTTCAGCCTGACTCGGCCAAATATCTTTCAAGTAAACCGCTTGCCCATCTTTGCCTAGACCAATCGGTTGCGTGGTCAGATCTGTACGGATATTACCCGTCAAACCATAAGCCACCACTAAAGGCGGTGAAGCCAACCAGTTGGTTTTCACTAGCGGATGCACACGCCCTTCAAAATTACGGTTGCCTGAAAGTACTGAAGCAACATTGAGATCATGGCACTGAATGGCTTCTTCAATCGGTTCAGGCAGTGGTCCAGAGTTGCCGATACACGTGGTACAGCCATAGCCAACAAGGTTATAACCCAACTCATCCAAATACGGTGTTAAACCAGCCGCAGCCAAATAATCGGTCACCACTTTAGAACCGGGCGCAAGCGAACTTTTCACCCACGGTTTACGCTGTAGACCTTTTTCAATGGCTTTTTTGGCAAGAAGTCCTGCAGCCAACATTACACTTGGATTAGACGTATTGGTACATGAGGTAATGGCTGAAATAACCACATCACCATGGTTCAATGGGTAAGATTTTCCATCAATAGTGCAAGATGGCTCCTCATGCGGTAGATTGGCTTTTTTAGCTTCAACAGCTGTGCCGCCACCTTCATTTTCTAAACGCTCTTTGGCTTCTTTGGCTGGCTTGAGATTTAGTTCCATCAAATCATGAAAAGTTTTAGGTACATCTGACAGCAAAACACGATCTTGCGGACGTTTAGGGCCTGCCAAACTGGCCTGCACTGTACTCATGTCCAAGCTCAAAGTATCGGTAAAAACGGGTTCATCACCTGCATTTCGCCATAAGCCCTGCGCTTTACTATACGCTTCAACCAAATCAATCCGTTGTTGCTCACGACCAGTCAACGCTAAATAGGCCAAGGTCACGTCATCAATGGGGAAGAAACCACAGGTTGCACCATATTCAGGGGCCATATTGGCAATAGTCGCGCGGTCAGCCAAAGGCAAGTCGGCCAAACCATCGCCATAGAATTCGACAAATTTACCAACCACGCCTTTTTGGCGTAACATCTGTGTGATGGTTAAAACCAAATCTGTTGCGGTAATACCTTCATTGAGTTTTCCTGTGAGTTTGAAACCAATGACTTCAGGAATCAACATAGATACAGGCTGCCCGAGCATCGCCGCTTCAGCTTCAATCCCGCCAACACCCCAACCAAGCACGCCTAAGCCATTGATCATGGTGGTATGCGAATCTGTTCCCACCAAGGTATCAGGGAACGCAAAAGTTTGTCCCTCATCCTCCCCTAGCCATACCGCTTGAGCCAGATACTCTAAATTGACTTGGTGGCAAATTCCTGTACCGGGCGGGACAACGCTAAAGTTATTAAAGGCCGATTGTCCCCAGCGTAGGAATTGATAACGCTCACCATTGCGTTGCATTTCAATTTCGACATTTTCAGTAAAGGCATCTTTATCCGCAAAATGATCGACCATCACGGAATGGTCAATCACCAAATCGACAGGGGACAAAGGATTAATCAAATTCGGATCACCACCCGCTTGTGCCATTGCCGCACGCATGGCAGCCAAGTCAACCACGGCAGGAACCCCTGTGAAATCCTGCATCAACACACGTGCAGGCCGATATTGAATTTCTTGATCAGAGCTTCTGTTTTTTTGCCAATCGACTAGGGCTTGAATATGCTCTACTTTTACACTTTTTTGATCTTCAAAACGGAGTAAATTTTCGAGTAAGACCTTTAAAGACTTGGGTAATTGATCAATATTGCCCAATGTTTGGGCGGCTTGAGGGAGATTAAAAATTTGATAGGATTTTTCACCCACCGTGAGTGTTTGTAATGCATTGAAACTATTGATTTTGCTATATCTGGCCATTCGGTTGCCCTCCCAGTATTGGCGAATTTATTTATTATGATGTTCTTTCTTTAATGTAAGCCTGTTTAGAAAAGAATGTGTTCCCTTTTGGTTATCTTATTTTTATCGAGATTATTGTCTTATTCTTCTAAAATTTTAAATGCAACGCAGCCAATGAGTTCTGCCAGAGTTGAGTTGCTAACGACCGCTCAGACTGATCCAGTGTCTGTGCGAGACTCTCCAAAACACAAGGTAAATTCACCGGCGTATTGCGGGTGCGATGCTCAGTCGATGTTTGACAACACAACGGCGTCATATCTGGACAGTCCGTTTCAATCACCAAATGTTCACTACCAAGTGCTTGCACCACTTGATGCAATTTTTTGGCATTTGGATTGGTGATTTGTCCTGTTACCCCTATTTTAAAACCGAGTTTGACCAAGGCCTTGGCTTCTTCCACCCCACCACTAAAGGCATGAGCGATACCACCAAATTTGAATTTTTGGGCTTTTAAAATGGCAATGCTTTCTGCATGCGCTTTGCGAATATGTAATAACACTGGCTTTTGATATTGCTGAGCAAGTTCCAGTTGTTCAGAAAAATAAGATTGCTGCTTGGCGAAAAGTGCAGGCTGCTTATGCTCTTTTAAAAAGGTGTCTAAACCAATTTCACCCACAGCCACACAATCCTGCTGCTGCAAAACCTGCTCTAAACGCTGTAAGTGTTCAGTCTGATGCTGTTCGATATAAAACGGATGTAAACCTGGGGCAAGATAAGAGCACGGAACATTCTTCCAGCTTTTTAATTGCTGATGGGTCTGAATCAACGCATCAAATCGCGATTCAAGAAAACCAATAAGGACCAGTGCCTCTACCCCAACACATTTTGCTTGCTCGGCCAAATGCTGCCGATCAGTATCAAAATCGGCAACATCAAAATGAGTATGGGTGTCGAACAGAGGCAAGCTCATGCTTGATTAGCTCTTGGCTTCAGAAGCAGCCTGTACGCTCTGTTTGGCTTTGGGTAAATACTCAGGCTTTAAAATTTTCTGGAGTTGATCATAGCCAAGAGTTAAGCGCGGTAAACCCACCACATAAGGGCCAATTTCATACTCGCCATATTGCAAAATCAGACCTTCAGTGCCCAAGTAATAATTGTTACTCAAGCTAAACTTCCACGCTTGCTCATATTCATCGACATTGGTCGCTAACTTAGAGTCGACGACCCAAGTACGAAAGGCTTCATGCGCTACTCTATTTAACGCTGCCTTCTGATTCGGCAACAATAGATCATCCAAACTCACCAGCTTTTGCTGCTTCAAGTCAAAATTATAATAATGCTGTGACGATGAACCATGTGCACCGCCTAAGTAGCTGCTGGTGTTCAATACCACCGTGGCCAAAGGGTCTTTGGCATTTAAAATTTTCGGCTTAATCATCAAACTAATTTGATGGTTAGAACTTAAGGCTTTCAATTCTTGATCTAAACCCAGAAAAGCAGCCAAATAAGGTTGAACTTGTTTCTCTAGTTTCAGTTTAGGTGTGAGGACTTGGCCTACTACCGCAGGCTCAGAACTTGGCGCCACCGCACTTGATGCCGTAGTATCAGAACTGCTATGCATCGGTGAAATATCAATAATCTGCGAGAGATCTTTGACAATTTGTTGATCAATAAATTCATCAATAAATGCTTGATTACTTTGTAAACGATCAATGTTTAATTCTGGGCAAGTATTGCCATCACATTCAGGTAATTCGAATTGTAATTTTTCTGTGTCACCGACCAGTTTCAATACAGTTTCTGCTTCAGAAGCGGCTGTAGTTTGCGTTGCAGGAGTTTGAGACTCTTTATCTTTTGGTTGGCATGCTGTCAAACTGATGGCAGCTGCAAGTACGCTGATTGTCAATATTGTTTTGCTTTTTAACATAAATAACCTATTACCTTGTGAAGCCAGCTCTTGCTTTGGCCAATGCACTAAAACAACTGGGTATAGACATCGGCTTTTAATACTTGTTGAGTTTGTGCTTTCGTCAAGTAAATATCAAGCTGAGTGCCATCTTTTACAATCTCATGAGTCCGATAGTGTAAACCGATGCCCTCTTGGTCAAAGAACCAATCTGCTTGCCCCCAGTACAACTTCGCTGGTGCAGATTTTCTCACTTCGGGTTCTTGTTTCTTCAACCAGTCTTGATACGCTTTTTGCACCAGCACATTCATTGCCAGTTGCTGTTTCGGGTGAATTAACTCTAATAATGCCACCGCTTTTTGGTTTTTACGATCTGCAACAAAGAAATAATAACGTTCCTTAACATTTACATTCTCTTGATTGGTATCAACCCCAATTTGCATGAGCACAAACTGATTGCGCTGATACGGTATACGCGTATACATCGCCAAGCTATAAGCCTTATTGCCCTTGAATTCAGCTTGCCATGTATCCGACTTTTTCACATAGGCATTAATGGCTTGCTGTAAGTTCATGTCTTGTTTTAAGCCAATCTGATCTTGAATCACGCGAGCCTGACTTTTGGCAATCCATTGGTTTAACCACGGATCTGCCGTTGTTAAACTTTGCAGATCCAATTCAATACAATTCTTGGTTTCACAAAATGGCTGTGCAATATCAGCCGCTTGTTGCTGAATATTTAAATATGGTAACACTTCAGCCTGCTCTGTTTTAAATACCGAGCTTTTGGCATCTGCGTCTGTTTCAGATTGTTTAGAGGAGTCACATGCCGTCAATAAGACAGTCAAACTCACCAATGTTGTATAAATAGCCTGTTTCTGCAACATGCGTCTTCCATGAAATTCATGATTAAAATAAAGTATCTTGCATAATAAAACAGCTTCACGAAGAAGCTGTTTTATTTTTTAAAATCCCGATTAGTGTTCACGGGTATTACGGAACACGATGTCTGGATAGCGCTCTTGCATCAATTGTAAGTTCACACGACTCGGTGCCAAGTAGGTCAAGTGACCACCGCCATCTACCGATAGTTGGTCATGTGCTTTTTTCTTAAATTCATTGAATTTTTTGTCATCATCACATGACACCCAGCGCACAGTGTTAATACTCACAGGCTCGTAGACGCAGTCGACTTTGTATTCTTCTTTCAAACGGTATGCCACCACTTCAAACTGAAGCACACCTACCGCACCGACAATCAAGTCATTGCTATTTTGCGGCATGAAGACCTGTGTTGCACCTTCTTCTGAAAGTTCTTTTAAGCCTTTTTGTAACTGCTTCGATTTCAATGGATCTTTCAAACGTACACGGCGGAACATTTCAGGGGCGAAGTGCGGAATACCCGTAAATTGCAATTTTTCACCTGAGGTAAAGGTATCACCAATTTGAATCGTACCGTGGTTATGTAAACCAATAATGTCGCCCGGCCATGCTTCTTCTAAATGCTGACGATCACCGGCTAAGAAAGTCAAAGCATCACTAATACGCACATCTTTATCTAGACGCACATGCTTCATTTTCAAACCTTTTTCATATTTGCCTGAACAAATACGCATAAAGGCAATACGGTCACGGTGTTTCGGGTCCATATTGGCTTGAATTTTAAAGACAAAGCCAGTAAAACCTTCTTCAGTTGCTTCAACCAAACGATTTTCTGTTGGGTGTGCTTTAGGTTCAGGCGCATAGTTGCTAAATGCATCTAACACATGGTCTACACCAAAGTTACCTAATGCTGTACCAAACAATACAGGCGTTTGACGACCCGCAAGGAACTCTATGCGGTCTAAAGGCTCATTGGCCATTTGCACCAACTCTAGAGACTCTTCAAATGCCGCCCAAGCCAACTCCCCGACTTTTTCACGTAAGTCTGGATAGTCATAACCATCACGGACTTCGATTTCGGTAATGGTTGAACCAAAACCTGCTTTATACACATAAAACTTTTCTTCGATCAGGTTAAACACCCCAGCGAAGTCACGACCTGTACCAAGCGGCCAAGTGATCGGCACACATTTGATTTTGAGAACGTTTTCAATTTCATCCAACAGCTCTAAAGGCTCACGGATTTCACGGTCCATTTTGTTCACAAACGAAATGATCGGTGTGTCACGCATACGACACACTTCCATCAGTTTCACAGTACGATCTTCGACACCTTTTGCACCATCGATCACCATCAAAGCTGAATCGACCGCCGTTAAGGTACGATACGTATCTTCAGAGAAGTCTTCATGTCCCGGCGTATCGAGTAGGTTGATCATCTTGTCTTTAAATGGAAACTGCATCACAGAGGTGGTGATCGAAATACCACGTTCTTTTTCCATTTCCATCCAGTCCGAAGTGGCTGCACGGTCCGATTTACGGCTTTTCACCATACCAGCAATCTGAATAGCTTGTCCCCACAACAGCAATTTTTCTGTCATGGTGGTTTTACCAGCATCGGGGTGGGAAATAATCGCAAAAGTCCTACGAGCCGCGACTTCTTTCGCCAATTGATCTTTAAACATAAGAGAAATCTTCAATAGGTACACGGTGTTGTACACAACTTATGGATGTGTATCCAACCCGTAAAGTGATAACTTAAAATTGGCGCAATTGTAGCAGATTTATGAATGAGATTTTATTGATAATTTTCCCTTAACCCATCAGCTTAGTACATCGCATTCGTCGTCAATTCGAATGCTTTTTAGCTCTGGTAGCGGGTAAGAATAGAAAACTAAATGCTATCAGCTATAACTTAGATGTACAGAAACATTGTTTGATCCGATCTGAACTTACACTTAATCACGCTGTACCCAATGACAACTCGAAGCAAAACTTCCGTTACCCATACATCAGGCATTATTTTATCTTGTTTAAGCCTAATCTGAGGTCATTTTATAAACTTCATTCAAACTCTGGATATACAAAATTATATTTCCCTGTTTTTATACGTTCTACTATAGCCAAAGGGGGCATAACCACACCTATTTCTGCTTTACGGTTTTCTCCCTCTAGATTTCCAACATAAGTAAATTCATCGTCATTAATGTGCCATACAAACCAATTGTGAGATACTTTTATATTTTCTCCTCCTACTTTGGCGCCATAATCATTTGTACCTCTAAATAAAATTTTAGAAAGTTCACCCACATCAGATATGTTTCCAACTTTATCCCAAAGATGCATTCTTATGCCAAACTTAGTGACGCAATGCGCATAAAAATCGACATCATCATTAACGATATCCAATAACGTAGGAGTTGCATGGATCGGGTACACTTTTTTAAATGCTCTGATCACATCACTATTTAATTGGGTTAAATCAAAAGCAATAAGCTGGAAATATTTTTTCACCTCATTATCCAACTTTACAGAAAAAACATCACCAACCTTAGTCACGACTCTAACCATAATTATTTAATTCCAAATTGTTCCCAATGTTTTGAACTGATTGAATTGATTTTATTGAACAATTTGGTATACGGGACAGCAGGACACTAAAACCAATAGGTTCTAAAGAATACATAAAAAGCCGATATCTCTAGATAGAGGCTTTGCGAACACTGCTTATTTTTTATTAGACTCTCAACTGAAGTACGTCACCATAAAAGCGACCAGCCATCGGTACAAATTGTAGATATCGCTTAATTGAAATAAGTTGACGATGTGTACTCAAACTCTTCCAAGCGCTTAACATCCATAGGCATACCCAACAAATAGCCTTGTAATTGCTGACAGCCTAACCGTGATAAAATTTCCATTTGCAGAGGACTTTCTACACCTTCTGCTGTCACGACCAAACCCAAGCGAATCGCCAGATGAACAATACTTTCTAAGATCATTTCATCTTTTGAGCCAACGGTCAGCTCATGAATAAAACCGCGATCAATCTTCAACTCATCTACAGGAAGATTTTTTAAATATAAAAAGCTGGAATGGCCTGTCCCAAAGTCATCAATTGCCAAACGAATCCCCATTTCACGTAACCGCTGTAAGGTACGAATGCTGCCTTCGATATGGTGCATGGCCGTACTTTCAGTGATTTCAATAATTAAATGATTTGGGTTTACTTTGTATTTATCAAAAAGATGCTCAAGATTATTAAATAAATGCTTATGCTCAAACTGCACCGCCGATAAATTCACAGCAATTGGATACAGTTCAATTTTCTCTCGTTCCCAGATTTGTAGTTGCTTACACGCTTGCTCCAAAGCCCAATACCCCATTTGGATGATCAGCCCCGTTTTCTCCGCGCCTTTAATAAACATATTGGGGGTCAGCAAACCTAAAGTCGGATGCTTCCAGCGAATCAGCGCCTCGACTCCACAAATCCGCTGATCTTGGATGGTGAATTTAGGCTGGTAATACAAAACAAACTGTTGTTCTTCTACGGCTTTATATAAGTCATTGATTAGCTTAGTTTGGCTTTTCGCTTCTTGTTGGTCAAAACTGTAGTTAAAAATAGAATAGGTATTTCTTCCCTGATATTTTGAGGTCAGCATCGCTGCATCGGCATTAATCAGTAAATCCTGCAAATTACTACCATGTTCAGGATACATCGCAATACCAATACTCGCAGACACATTAATTTCTTTACCCGCAATCAAAAAGCTATCTTGAATCAACTCCAGCACGTGCTCCGCCATTTGGCACGCTTGCTCAGGAGTGGCCTGCTCCAACACCATCAGAAACTCGTCCCCACCAATTCTGAGAATTTTTTCATTTTTGCTTAAGTGGCGATGAATCCGAGTGGTCAGTTGAACCAATAACTGATCCCCAACATGATGCCCAAAAACATCATTCACGGCTTTAAAGCGGTCTAAATCGATATATAAAAAGGCGATGCTTTGATTGCGGAAGCGCTGATCTGTAAACAAAAAATGGGCGTATTCCGCCAAATACAATCGATTGGGCAGCTTGGTTAAATTGTCCTGTACAGCCTGATTTGCCAACTCTTTATTGGCTAGAGAAAGTTGAATATTGCGCTCTTCTAAGCGCTGCTCCAGTACCGCAACAACAAATGCTGCCACCAAAATCAAACAGGTAATAAAGATAACAACAAATAAAACAATGCTTTGCCCTGCTTCAAGGGTCATGACCAGCTTGTCACTATGGGTTGGATAGAACGAGACTGCAAGCATGCCGGTATAATGCATACTCACGATGGTCAAGGCCATCATCCCTGCAACATACCATTGGTACAACAGTTTCTTGCTGACCGCACTTTTATATTTAAAGATCAGCCAAAAGGTTAAACCCGAGCCACTGATGGCAAGTAAAATAGAGAAAACTGTCAGTAAAGGGTCGTAGACACTCTGATAGCCCTCAATGATCAGCCCCATCATGCCAGTATAATGCATGCCTGAAATACCAAGCCCCATCAGAATAGAGCCTAAGACCAATCTTAAAAAAGGTAAGGTCTGACGCGTGGTCAACCAAATTGAAAAAACAGATGCAATAAAAGCAATAAAAAAAGAAAGAATCGTCAGTGCAGGGTCAAAATAACTATGCGTCGGCAAATCACAAGCCAACATGCCCACAAAATGCATGGCCCAAATGGCACAGCCTAAGAAAAAACTACTGAGTAAAATTAACCCTGTTTGAAATTTTTTACGCCAAGCACGAAATAATAAGCGTTCGGTCGACACTGCAAAAAAACACGCCAACAATGCCACAACAATTGAACCTAATACCAAACTAAAATCGTAATGCACATGCATCATATAAAGTGTCCGTATTAATTGCTCTTTTTCTTCATTTATATATCCTTTTTATCAAAGGCGAAAAGCATTGCTACCCGATTAAGAATCTTATACAAACAGGTTCAGGTCAAGAAAAAAACATAGAAATCTTATTAGAATTTATAGATTTATTTTACCTTGAAGATCGGTTTGGTAACCAGCCAAACCTGCATTTGTGTTTCAAATCACAATTTAAATAAAAAGCCAGTCGAAACTGGCTTTTTAATACATTGCGTCTGAGATTAAACTATTTTGCAGTGCCTTTTTGCAACTTGGCATAATCTAATAAGACATTTGCAGATTCAGTCACAAAAGCTTCCTCTTCAGGCAATGCAGGACGCTGATTCGCTTTCATTTTAGCGCGTGCTTCAACCAAAGCTTCCATAGAAGCTTGATAGCTTTCCCAGTTTGCATAAGGCTTTTGTCCTGCAATCTGACGGCGCTTATTTTCCGAATCTAAAGTCTGCTTTTCCAGTGCCAACAATTCAGCTTTACGTTGATCAATATCTAAAACCACACGTTTTTGATCTTCGGTCTTTTTCGAGATGTCTTTACGCTGTTCAAGATAGTTAAACTGCGGGTCGACTCTAACACGTGCTTGCGACAGCTCACCTAAACGTTTTACATACGGTGCAATACTGCCTTCACGTTTAAATGGTGCGGTTGGAATAGTGTCCCACTCAAGCGCATTTTTCGCTTTACGCTCACCAAACTCTTCATTGTAAATGTCTACCAATTTCACGTCTGGAATTACGCCTTTGTTTTGCGTACTGCCACCCGTTACACGGTAAAACTTACGTTGCGTTAGTGTCGCTTGACCATGCGCCAAGTTATCGAGCTGAACTTGTGCCGTTCCTTTACCTGTGGTGGTGCTACCAATCACAATGCCACGTTCATAGTCTTGAATCGCAGCAGAATAAATTTCACTTGCAGACGCAGATGCTAAATTCACCATCACTGCCAGCGGACCCGCATAGGTTTGCGCACCATTGTCATCGTCTTCGAAAACGCTCACATTGCCGTTACCATCTCGAATTTGCACCACAGGACCTGACTTAATCACCTGTCCAAGCATACGCGCCACTTCTTCAAGTGATCCCCCTGGGTTATTACGTAAGTCGATAATAATCCCTGATACATTCTTGGCCGCTAAAGTTTTCAGCGCATTGTTGGTATCTTCAGATACAGAACGATATTCTGTGCCCGCACGACGTGCACGATAGTTCAAATAGAAAGACGGAATTTCAATCACACCAAAGGTGTATTGTTGTCCATCACGCGTTACATTCACGGTACGTGAACGTACTCCTGCATCTTCTTCTTGAATGACGTCACGGGTAATGGTCACATTACGCGCTTGGCTCATCGACGCACCCGAGCCGAGTAACCGTATGGTGACTTTGGTACCACGTTTACCACGGATTAAGCCCACAATTTCATTGCTCGGCCAACCGATGACATCCACCATTTTTTCGCCATCTTGTGCCACACCAATGATGCGGTCACCCGACTTCACCTGTCCAGACTTGCTTGCAGGACCACCTTCCACAATGGTTTCGATTTTGGTGTAGTCTTCATTGCCCCGTTCAGGTCGAATTGACACCCCAATCCCTTCAAGTTGCAAAGTCGTCTGACGGTTCAATTCCATTGCATCGACAGGCGGGAAATAGTTACTGTGTGGATCATATGTAAGCGTCATTGCATTGAGTGTTTTGTCTAACACATCATCGCTTTTCACCCGTGAAATACGTTCTAATTGGCGCGTATAACGCTTGGTTAAAGTCTGTACTGGAGTTAAATCTTCCGAGCTAGTGAGGTCTTGTCCATTGGCCAATTCGGGGTTGGCTTTAAGCGCTTTTTGCTTCGCCAACTCTTCTTCTTTGCTGATGGTCAAATTAATCAGCTGCGAAACCAACATTTTGTTCCAATGCTGACGCTGCGCAGCTTCATTGGCAAAATACGGTGCCTTTTCACGATCCGTTTCGATATAAACGTTGGCTTGTTTTAAATTCTGCGGCTTTTTCAGCTCATCCAGCATATACGTATAAAACTGGGTCAAACGATCACGATACTGTGCATGAATCGCATACGGTCCACTTAAGTCACCTGCTTTTAAAGCAGCACCTAAGTTTGAGCCATATTTACGCTTATAACTCTCTACTTCAGAGGCAAGAAACAGCGAATGGTCTGGATCTAAACTGTCCAGATAGAAATCGAGAATACGCGCCGATGTTTTCGCATCTAAACGTTGATTGAGATAATGTTGACGGTCAACCAAGGTCGCCAGTTGACGAGACACCAAAGCCTGCTCCTGCGACGGAACAATAGCTTGTTTGGTTACAGCGGTAGTTTCAGTCGCTGCAATGGCTTCATTAATGGCATGGGTGAAAAAGAATCCACCCGTTGCAATTGCAACCGCACAAGCAATGGTTTGAAGTTTCATAAATAATTCTTAGTTCCTTGGTTTTTGACCAAAATTACAATGTCATTTTTCGACATGAATTGAGAATATTCAAAATCTTAAACAACTTAATCTGTTTATGTCGTGTAGTTTTATCATAATCTGTGCTGACAAAATGTAGCAAATCATTGCAAAATTCGGGTATTGTTTTCGACGACCTGTTTCGCTCTCATTTCAGAGCCAAAACAGTCACTGACCAAAAAATCAAATACGGACACCCAATATGATTGGCGCATTGATGCTCGACATCGCAGGCACAGAACTTACTCAAGAAGATATTGCACTATTACAAGCACCGCAAGTCGGTGGCATGATTTTATTTGGACGAAATATTGAGTCTCCTGCACAAGTTCGCGCCCTCACCGACCACATGCGCCGAATTCGTCCTGATATTTTGATTGCTGTCGATCAAGAAGGCGGACGCGTTCAACGCTTAAAACAGGGCTTTAGCTTACTTCCAGCAATGGGTAAGTTTGGCGAGCTATTCTTAAGCGAACCTGAAAAAGCCTTAAGCTTGGCAGAACAATCTGGCTGGTTGATGGCGACAGAAGTTCTTGCCGTCGGTATCGACTTTAGCTTTGCCCCTGTGCTCGATCTCAATGACATCAGTGATGTGATTGGTGACCGCGGCTTTGCCAAAAATATTCAAGACATCGTACCGCTGGCCAGTGCATTCCTAAAAGGGATGAAAGCCGCAGGCATGGCATCGACAGGCAAACATTTTCCTGGCCATGGTTCAGTCCAAGCAGACTCACATGTCGCAGCAGCCATCGACTCACGCACGTATGATGAAATCTATGCCAAAGATATGCAGACTTTTATCAAACTGATGCCGCAGTTAGATGCGCTCATGCCTGCGCATGTGATTTATAACCAAGTCGATCCAAACCCAGCAGGTTTTTCACCGTATTGGATTCAAACCGTTCTACGTCAGCAACTGGGCTTTGATGGTGTCTTATTCTCAGATGATTTAAGCATGCAAGCCGCATGTGTTGCAGGCGGTGCAGATGCACGCATTCAAGCCGCACTCCATGCAGGCTGTGACATGGGGTTGGTGTGTAATGACCGAGCAGCCGCATGTGTGGCTTTGGAAGGGATTAGCCAACTGGCGCTGCCAAACCAAGCTCGCTTAGAACGCATGCGTGGTCAGATTCCAAACGTCAACGTCCAATCGACGCTGCATTTAGGTGAAGATTGGGCCAAAGTACGCGACCAAGTGGAACTGTTTAGATTAAGTTAAGCACTTCATCTTTGACCATTTCAACCGCGACATTTCGGACAAAGGGACATCACAAGATGTCCTTTTTTCATTATGATAAACTCAAAATAAATCAACAGGCTTGCTCTGCATTGCCCAAACAACAACGCTAAAACAACAAAATATCGGGTACGGATACCATGACAGATGTTTTATCGGCTCATCGCCATATCTCTTTTACTGCACACTATACAGGCTATATTTGGTATAGCATGGGCATCTCTCATCCTGTATTTGCCACCCGCAAAGGGAAGTTGCTGGCCAAACTTGTACATCCACTCGAAAGTTGGGCTGAGAAACACGTCGGTGGCAGCATGCGTACCACCTTAAAACAGCGTCATCAAATGATTGATGATCACCTCAGCGCACTGATCCAACAGTACCCAAATTTACAAGTTTTAGAAATTGCCAGTGGCCTATCCCCACGCGGCTGGAGCTTTCGCCAACAGTATCCTGAGATTGACTATCGTGAACTCGACTTACCTGACATGGCGAAAATCAAAACTCAGGCCTTAAAACAGATCGATCAGACCAGCCCAGCGGTTCTCTCCGCCGACTTATTTAGCGCGGATTTTGCCCGTGCCTTTGAGGTGTTTGACCCAAACCGCCCTTTGGTGGTGGTGAGTGAAGGTCTGATCAACTACTTTAGCAAAGACATGCTCGCTCAACTGCTACAAGGCATTGTCCAATACGGACAGCAGTTTGATCAGTTATATTATCTGACCGACCTCTACCCTGAACCTGTGAAAAATAAACTGGCTAATTTTATCTGGAGCAGTAGCAAGCTTTTAAAATGGATGTCCCGTAGCGCCTTTGGCTTTCACTTTGTCAGTCCGCCTGAAGCGGCTCAATTTTTCAAACAAGTAGGCTTCAACACTGTTACCGTTCACCAACCCACTTTAGCTTTCAATAGCACTCAGTCCGACACTTCAAACTTAGATCAGCAGGACCACTTAGGCGACTTGGTCTGGTTGATACATAGCCAATGGCAAAAGCCCAATCAACCCGAGCAATAAACTTAGTCCCCATAAAAAAACAGCGATGAAACGCTGTTTTTTTATTTTTGAATTTCACTTAACTTACGGCTTCGAGCAACGTCTGTTCTTGTTTCTGATGCCCCACAAAGCGAAGCAGTCGCTCCGCGAGTTCAAAACTGCCATGTTTAAATAAGGCACGAATATACGGCCCATCTTCCGCAAAAATTAAACATTCAATCTGAAACTCGCCTTCTTCATCACTCAAGTGTAAAGCCAAATCACGTGGATATTCAGCCGCGACAGCAACCAAGTCTGACTCAAAGCGTAAAAGTACCCCAAAGTAGTTCAAATCCACCACTTCTGTCGCAATCACCAAATCCGAATGACGATAACTTAAGAAGGTTTCAGGGTGTTGAATCTGAACCCGCTCTTCACCGCGGCGCTCCATATCCAGCATTTGTGCCCGACTAAAGGGGATAATCCCGTCTAAGTGCTGAATGGATTCATCCTTCAAAAACGTCGCAAACAGGTGCATGGTTTCTTTACGACGTTGTAGCTGTGGCACATGGTCTGCATTGGCAATTTGCGCATACTCCATGTCAGGACATTGCAATGCAAAGTTAGCATTTTCATGTGGCAAGGTAAAACTGTCATATTGGCCACAGGCCACCAAGACTTTACACTGTGGAATCGGCACATCGGTGAGGCGAAGCAAACGATTACAGTTGATTTCATAGCGCTCTTGTTCTGTTGCGGTAAACTCCGCCATCTGTCTGAAGAACAAACGCTTGGCTGTGGGTGACATTTTGGTTTTATCCATTTTGGCATGATTGACCAAATACAAAATCACGGCCTGACCAAACTCATCCATGCGTTGTTCACGCATTAAGTGTAACGACTCTTCTAGCAACATCCGCCAGCTTTTGCGGGTCTTTTGCATCACACCCATTAAAATCATACGGTCAATGAGCTCCGGTCGTTGATCGGCCAGACAAGACGCCACCACTGAGCCCAGTGACATGCCCATCACTGAAACTTTGTCTAATCCTTCAATATCTAACCAAACGCCGAGCATTTTCGCGAGATCACCCAGTTCTAACGTGCCCGCAGACAAACCTGTATCGATATTACGAATTTGTTGATTGGCACCCATTGAAGGCAGATCAATCAGGATAATCGGACCGGCATCGAGCAGTTGCTCAACGCAATATTTGTAGGAATTAAAGTTTTGAAATGCCCCACCGATAATCACGATAGGCGTACGATGGAATGAATCTGGCCGAGCAATCGCCATGTATTCGACTTTCCAACCCTCAATCCATGTGGTTCGTGCAGGTTCTTTAAAGCTGTTACGATGGTAAACATCAAAAAAACCTAAGCGTAAATTCGCGTCATCCAGCTCGGCATCCCTTTGAATCATAGAATTCATGTTCCTTCCCTCTACTCTTGCCTGTACTTTTTGTTTTGCAAGAAATGCACGATCACGCCTGTCAACGACAACAGGGTGTTCAGTGTTGTAATAATTATGCAAGGACTTCATGTCCTAAAATTCATTCTATACAGAGCACTGTTTTACACGCAACAGATTGTGTAACCGCTCATCATGTTTTAGATAAAAAACAATTTCAAAATATGTATAAGTCCGCCTATACACTGGATTTTTCATGTAGAGACTATGCGGTCGAGTGTTAGGCTGTTACTATCTTCTGTGAAATTTCTAAGTGATCAAACCGCTATGCAAGAGTCGATTGAACAATATATGCAAACGGTAGGACAGCAAGCACGTCAAGCTTCTCGTATTTTGGCGCGTGCTTCTACCGAAACTAAAAACAATGCGTTGTCAGCTATTTATACTGCTTTAGTCAACAGTGAGCCCACTATTTTAGCGGCAAACCAAGCAGATATGAACAAAGCGCACAGCAACAACTTAGACAGTGCTTTACTTGATCGCTTAGAACTGTCTCCCGCACGCTTTAAAGGCATGTTGCAAGGCTTAAAAGATGTGATTGGCCTCAAAGATCCTGTCGGTGAAATCACCGATATGGCCTATCGTCCGTCAGGAATCCAGCTTGGTAAGATGCGCGTTCCTTTAGGCGTGGTTGGCATGATTTACGAGTCTCGCCCAAATGTGACCTTAGAAGCCGCGTCTTTAGCACTTAAATCTGGCAATGCCATTATTTTACGTGGTGGTTCTGAAGCCCTCGAATCAAATAAAGCCATTGCTGAAGCCATTCAACGCGGTTTAAAACTGGCGGGTTTACCTGAACATGCAGTTCAAGTGATTAACACCGCAGACCGCGCAGCCGTGGGGCAACTGATTACACTCACTGAATTTGTCGATGTAATTGTTCCACGTGGAGGCAAAGGCCTGATTGAACGTATCAGCAATGAAGCCCGTGTCCCTGTGATTAAACACTTGGACGGGAACTGTCACGTTTATGTTGAAGCACAGGCTGACCTACAAAAAGCCCTACCGATTGCGCTCAATGCAAAAACTCACCGTTACGGCGTGTGTAATGCAATGGAAACTTTGCTGGTCGATGAAAAAGTCGCAGATGAGTTTTTACCGCGTGTCGCTGAGCTCTACACTGAAAAACAAGTAGAATTGCGTGGCTGTGCTCAAACTCAGCGCATTTTAGGTACGGCAGTCAAAACGGCGACCGAAGAAGATTGGTACACGGAATATCTTGGTCCAATTTTGGCAGTGAAGGTGGTGTCTGGTATGGAAGAAGCGATTGAGCATATCAATAAATACGGCTCACACCATACCGATTCGATCATTACAGAAAACTACTCTCTAGCTCGTGAGTTCTTGGCCGCTGTGGATTCGAGTTCGGTCATGATCAATGCGTCAACCCGTTTTGCCGATGGTTTTGAATATGGCTTAGGTGCAGAAATTGGCATCTCAACGGATAAAATCCATGCCCGTGGCCCAGTCGGCTTAGAAGGCCTGACTTCACAAAAATGGATCGTGTTTGGTGATGGTCAAATTCGCCAATAACTCATCCGACACATTTTAAATATCTATGTTCAGCTCTTTCCAAAGGGCTGAACATTTTTTATATCTGAACGCCCTCTGCAAGCACTCTCAAAACAAAAGCATGATCATCATAAGATGCACGCGTATTTTACTGATCCCCTATCGGCTGTTGTTTTGACTTTACATCCCTTTTTTTACATAAAGGCGTTTGCCAACCTAATCAGTGCCATTTCAACTCGAATGCTTAAAATTTAGAGGAAATCATGCTTTTTTGATGATCACGTTGATTGCGTATGTGATTGTGCGTGTATCTAAAATGACATATCAAAAATAAACAGGAACGCCACAATATATTCAGCTCTTTTCAGCAGATAGCATGTTATTTTTATAGCGTTGAAGCTGATGAATAATTCAGCATCATTTCATGAATAAATGAAAATCATGAACCGATAAATTTTAATTATTATTCATGAGACGGTCGATAGTGCTTAAGTCTAATCACCTAAAGTCTATCTTGGACTAAAAATATACACATGATACAACATAAAAAATGATCAAGATTGCATAAGAACGTACTGCATGAAGATCAGTTCTAGGACGGATAATTCAATTAGAATCAGGTATTAAAACGTGTCTACATCAGTATTAGTAATTAACTGCGGATCTTCATCAATCAAATATGCGCTCGTTTCTGAACGTCGTGAAGATCGTATTTTCGGTTTAGCTGAGAACTTAGGTTCTGCTGACGCTCGTATCAAAGGCATTACAGCGGGTGGTCAACCCCTTGAATTGTCTATTCCACATGCCGATCATGAAAAAGCATTGGAAACCATCTTAGAACGTCTTTCACATTATAACCCTCAAGCCATTGGTCACCGCGTAGTACACGGCGGTACATTGACCAAAGCTGAACTTTTAACAGAAGAAATTGTCGAACGCATTCGTGCAGCAACACCACTTGCACCATTACACAACCCTGCGCACTTGGTTGGGATTGACGCTACTATGCGTTTATTCCCAGAGCTACCACAAGTGGCTGTATTTGATACAGCATTCCACCAGACTATGCCTGCACATGCTTACCGCTACGCTGTGCCAAAATTTTTATACACTGAGCATAATGTCCGTCGCTATGGCTTCCATGGTACGAGCCATGCTTATGTGTCTGAACGCGGTTCAGAACTGGCAGGTAGCTTTAAACAAGGGGGCTGGTTAACTGCGCACTTGGGTAATGGTAGCTCTACTTGTGCAATTTGGAATGGGCAGAGTGTCGATACCTCAATGGGTTTAACTCCACTTGAAGGTGTCGTAATGGGCACACGCAGTGGTGATGTCGATCCAAGCTTACATAGTTTCCTTGCCAACAACCTAGGCTGGGACATTTATAAAATTGATAAAATGTTGAATAGCCAATCGGGCTTACTCGGCCTGTCTGATCTATCAAATGACATGCGTACTTTGATTGAAGCCTCTGAACAAGGCAATGAAGATGCGACTTTAGCCATTGAAGTGTTCTGCTATCGCCTCGCAAAATCATTGGCCGCACTGAGCTGTGGTCTACCACGTCTTGATGGCTTATTCTTCACGGGTGGTATTGGTGAGAACTCCGCATATATTCGTGAAAAAACAGTCGCTTTCCTGCCACACTTTGGTTTTAACTTGAGTAAAGAAGCCAATGACAGTTTAAAACGCGGTACCGAAGGTCGTATTGATACAGGTACAGGTCCACAAATTTGGGTTGTGCCGACCGATGAAGAAGGCCGTATTGCCAAAGAAACTGCATCCGTGGCCGATGAGGTGATTCAAACTGCTGCAAAAAAGTCTGAAGACAATGTAGCGATCGCTTAAGCGGTCGTTACATTCCCTCAAGTCTGTTTTAAATTCTTGTATGACGAATAAATATATGAAAACGATTTTACTTGTGCCCACTGGGGAAGGCGTCGGCTTAACATCCGCTTGTCTGGGTTTGGTTTATGCGCTGGAATGCCAAGGTGTTAAGGCTGGATTTTTAAAACCTTTTTCTCAAGAACTGACTACAGGTGCAGACCGTACCACAGCGCTCTATCACCATGTTTCGAAAAATGAAACCGTTGAACCAATTAGCTATCACACCATTTTGCAACAACTCAGTGCAGGTGAAAATGATGAGCTACTTGAAGATGCGGTTCGTTTGCACCGCGCTATTGCGCGTAAGCATGACCTGATTATTGTTGAAGGCTTAGTCCCGAATAGCCGAGATTCTTTTGCCTCTGAGCTAAATGCACAACTTGCGCAAGCACTCGATGCCAAAGTTATTATTGTCAGTAATGCAGACATTAATAAACCCAGCGCGACGGCTGAAAAAGTCGATAGCCAACTACGCTACTTTGGCGGTGCCAGTTCAGAGCGAACTGCGGGCGTGTTATTGATGCGTACCAAGGGGTTGCCAGATGACTCAGCACATATTCCAGTGACGATTGACCCAAGTCTGCGTTTAATCAGCGATACCAATAAATTTATTATTGAACTTCAAAAATCCCATCCAAAGCTCGGATCAGACAAACTCCCTGTAATCGGCTTGGTTCCGTTTAGCAACACGCTCAGCGTACCGCGTATGTCAGACTTGGCTTCACACATTCAAGCGGAATGGATCAATCAAGGCGACGCGACCCAACGTCGTGTGTTGCATAGCAGTTTGATTGCATCAAACATTGAGCATGAACTACATAAGTTTGTCGCAGGCGAACTGATCATTAGTGCATCAGATCGTATCGATGTACTTTTGGCATCTAGCTTAGCTAGCAGTAATGGCATTCCACTGGCAGGTTTGGTACTGACTGAACACCATACGCCAAACGAGCAAGTACTTGCGTTTTGCCAAGCAGCGATTAAGCAAGGCTTACCAATTTTACATACACCGCTCAGCACGTTCGACACGGCGCAGAGCTTAGCCAATCTTAGCAATGAAATTCCGATCGATGATACTGAACGCGCAGAACAAGTCACTCGTTTTGTGTCGAGCCATATCAATGAAGAATGGCTAAAGGTAATGTTGAATGGCTCGTACCAACCTCGTCTCTCGCCTTCAGCCTTCCGCCATGAATTGGTCCAAAAGTCGATTGCTGCGAAGAAACGCATTGTCCTCCCTGAAGGTGATGAACCACGTACAGTTCAAGCTGCGGCCATTTGCCAATCTCGTGGCATTGCACATTGTATCTTATTGGCAAAACCTGAAGCTGTCGTAGAAGTGGCAAAAGCACGTGGTATTGAGCTTCCACATGACTTAGAAATTATCGACCCCGATTTGATTCGTGAAAACTATGTCGAAAAAATGGTGGAACTACGTAGAGGCAAACTGAACGAACTACAAGCACGTGAACAGCTACAAGACACCGTCGTTCTGGGCACCATGATGTTGGCACTCGATCAAGTCGACGGTTTGGTTTCAGGTGCAATACACACCACAGCCAATACTGTACGCCCAGCATTCCAACTGATTAAAACAGCACCTGAGTACTCACTGGTCTCTTCCGTGTTCTTTATGCTGTTACCCGATGAGGTCTATGTCTATGGCGACTGTGCAATTAACCCAGACCCAAATGCCGAAGAGCTCGCTGAAATCGCGATTCAATCGGCTGACTCAGCGAAGGCCTTTGGTTTAGACCCGCGTATTGCGATGATTTCATACTCAACGGGTACCTCTGGTGCTGGAGCTGAAGTTGAAAAAGTTGCTGAGGCAACACGTATAGCGAAAGAACGCCGTCCTGATCTGTTGATTGATGGGCCGCTTCAGTACGATGCAGCATCGGTTGAAAGTGTCGGACGCTCGAAAGCACCTGATTCTAAAGTTGCAGGTCGTGCCAATGTGTTTATTTTCCCTGACCTAAACACAGGAAACACGACTTATAAGGCCGTACAACGCTCTGCTAATGTGGTAAGCGTCGGCCCAATGTTGCAAGGTTTGAACAAACCTGTAAATGACTTGTCTCGTGGTGCTTTGGTCGATGATATTGTGTTTACAATTGCACTCACTGCAATTCAAGCTGAACAACAAGCAACAGTTTAAAGTAACTTGATGTGATCCAAACCATCCAACGGAAAAGTTGGGTGGTTTTTGTTTTTAAAAGAGCTATGTTCAACGAAATAAATGTTTAGAAGAAGCCACACACCTTCAAAATTATTTAATAATTTATCAATATATTAGGTTGAAAACCTACTTCTTTACTTAAAATAATAATCCAATCAAAAAGAAGAGTACTCCCAAAATTGGAATGTAAATCCAATTTTTTCTTATCCATTGATTGATCTTAAAATCAATAATCCACCCACGGTCACCTTTCCTCATCATCTCTTGATACTGCTCATTTGATTTTTTTTGATAAAGGAAATAGATTTGCTGTGTAAATTGGAAGTAATAATCCACCAAATATCAATAAACAACCAACTATTGAAAGAAATGAAAGCTCCATTATTTTCTTCTCTTGAACTATTTTAAAGTGTAATTTTGCGATTGCTACTGTAATCAGCACACGATGTGAAACCATTTTTCACTAAATACAAATTTGTCACTCTCCAGCATATACAATTGAACTGAGTGTAGTACCACCTAATCGTATAGCCTCTCAAACATTCGACTAATGTATATTTACAAGCATAGCCCAAACACAGATAAAACAGTAAGACTTTACTTTTCAGATACTTAAACAATATACTCAAGAGATATAATTAAATTCTAAATCATTGGTCTCATAATGAATAAAAAATGGCTTCCAATTCTAATAATGACAACATTTTCACTGACAGCATGTAATGAATCTAAACAGCACCAAACACCGTCAGACTCAACCACAGCATATACAAACTTAAGTACAGCCAATCCAGCTGACATTAAAGCGGATCTTGATGCCCTAGATCAGATTTCGAATAAAAACTCTCAAGCCATTTTGAACGCACAAGATGCACTTAAAGCGGCTCGTCAAAATAATGAAGGCGATACCATCCCCGCCCTGCTAGAACAACTGAAAACCCATTCTCTTGCGTTTAATACTGCACTAGATGCAACAAACTTCAAAAGCCAAGAAGGTGCTGCGTTACGTGAGAAATTTAAGCAAGTCCATTTACTTGGTGTCGAACTGGCACAAGAAAATACTAAAAGTCCACCACAGATGCAGCGTATAACAGCACTTGAAGCAGAAATCAGCGTCATACAACAAAGCTCTATCAGTGAAATGAGAGCCTTACAACACATGATTTACCCTCAACTGAATTCAGGTGCATTAAACAACACGCGACAACAGGTAAAATCAGATCCTGAGCTCAATGTTACGGCTCATACCCCACCCCATAGCACCTCACATCTGAGTCAAGATAATGCTGCAGACATCAAACATGACCTCATTGCACTTAGAGCCGTATCTCATACAGCCAAACAAAAGGCGCAAGATTCTTTTACGGACATGAAACATGCGATAGACAGCGGTAATAGGAATGCGCTTATGAAGGCTGTTAAACAAACCACTACGCGAATTCATGACCTGAATCAAAAATACGATACTGTGACACTCAAAAGCGCTGAAGTAACAGCAGCTCGTGAAAAGTTGAAAGAAGAAAATAATCTTCAAATTGAAATGGGTAATATTATCCTATCGGACTCACCAGATCGACAGAGGTTTGCTGAGTTGAGTAATAAACATGACAATTCCCAAAAAATGGTTGAGATTGAGATGGAAGCACTTCGGCTTAAAGCCAATACAGCATCATGATGAGGGCGTCGTATCAGCTCGATTCCATTATTTTACAAAACCAACCGCAGCTCTCTTAAACAGGCAGATTTTCTTCTATCAACATATATACCATATCAATCTCTGGGAATGGATAACCCATTGAAGTTAAAGCCGCTGTCACTTGCCCTCTGTGATGCGTTCCATGATTAAACACATGCAATAATGTAGCAGCATAGGGCAGACTCATTTCTTGTCCAGCTGATGTTTTGTACTGTAAATCATGTCCAAATTTTTCCACATCAACATGTTTTAATAAATCTATCCAGTTGTAAGCCCTGCTCTCTAACTCAAACATGAGTTTATCTTTATTCCTTTCTACGATGGTATTTAACTTCAATGTAGAAGATGGTTTCGATGAAAACCGAGGAAACCATAGATAATGCTCACCAACAAGCAAGTGATTCAACGTTCCAGAAATACTTTTGAAGAAAAGTCCGCATTGAGCATTGAAATCTTCATCAGAGACATTTTTTAAAACGCGGTTTAATTTTTGAGTAGACCACACGTTGTAACAAGCGAATAATTCAAACATTTTTAAATCCATTTATAAAGCCCTGCATGAAGTCCTCTAAAATGAGCATAATACAAAGGATGAAAAACACAAAAATCTTTCATTTCTAAGGTAGAATCACTTTCGATTTTCTTGCGCACACCTAACTTCGCTTCAACATTTGACTGAATTTCAACTTGGGCGGCTTGATAAAGAAAATTGCATTACCACATAAAATTAAAATCACCCCAATCACCGCATTCATATGCCATTGATACCCTTCCCAGATAGTCGAAATCACCAAAGCCACCAACGGAAATAACAAAGTACTATAAGCTGCCTTGCCTGCCCCAATCCGTCCAACCAAATAGAAGTAGGCGGTAAAGCCAATCACTGAACCAAAAATAGCCAAATACAATAAAGCACTCACCGCACTGAATTCCATAGCGGGGAAAAACTCGTCTTGTTTAAATCCAGCAATCAATGCCATCAAGATTGAACCATATAGCATGCCATAAGCATTGGTGGTAAAAATATCCAATCCGTTTTTCTGATGGCGCGCACTGATCATATTGCCCAGTGAAAAACCATAGGTTCCTAACACACAAAGGCCAATCCCCATCAGCGTATGATTATTTAAGGTACTCCCCACCACATCATGCCAAAACAAGGCAATAATCCCCAATCCACCCAACACAGCCGCAGGATAAAAACGGGTAGACACCTGTTGTCCAAAGAACAGTTTGGCGTTGAGGGTATTAAAAATGACCGCCATCGAAAAAATAACTGCCTCTAAACCACTGCTGATATATTGCACCGCATAATAGAAACAAACAAAGTTAAAACCAAAAATACAGCACGCTTGTAACATACAAAATAAATGATCTTTTACAGCCAGCTTTTGCAGTTTTCGGCACAAAACAATAAAAGCAAACAACACTAGAGCCGAAATAAAGAAGCGCCAAAACACGGCTACATTGGTCGATATTCCACTTTGTTGCTGCAGACTAATCGCAATCCATGTCGTTCCCCAAATCACGACCACCAAAGCATATAACAGCGCATTCATACTCTTTAACCCAAACTCAAACCACTCACGCTATTGTGCTTGGTTTAGGTTTCTCATTTCTTGCACCTTCTTGTGGTCACTATCATGAACTTGTGGTTTTTTACTGATTTTCGGATATAGATGACAAAATGAAATCAAAGTCCTACACTCATTCTTCCATTCGGCACTGCGTATAGATGATGAAATATCAGATTCTAGATCAATTACAACAACATAAAGCTCAACTCCTCGACTCGGTCGAACTGGGTTCGGGCATGCAGTTGGCCATGTGGCAAAACAACCAAGACCGTGTCAGTGTTTGTAGTAACCACCATACCCTTAGTATGTACATTCAAGGGGGATATCACAGTTACCAAAAGACAGCTCAAGGTTGGCATAATGGCGGTGGGCCAGATCATATGTGCTTGATGCCACAGGATTTTGAATCCACTTGGGATCTGCGCGACCCACTGACTTTTGTGCATCTGTACTATACTGAAAAACACCTACAACGCGTCGCCGAACAGGTCTGGGATCGTGAGCCAAGCCAAATTATTTTAAATCCACAAAGTTTCGTGACCGACCCACAGATCGCTATGATCTATCGACACTTTTTACTCAATGGGGCTTGGCAAAACAGGGAAAATCACTTGCAGATGAGTACGGCCACAACGCTTCTGCTCAACCATTTGATTAAAAATTATAGCCATACCGAATGGCAAGTCCCTGAAGTCAAAGGTGGGCTGTCCCCATATACCCTGAAACAGTTATTAGAGTGGATTGATCAGCATATTCAGCAAAGCTTGACCTTATCAGATTTGGCTGAACAAACTCAGCTCAGTGAATATCATTTTGCCCATATGTTTAAGCAATCCATGCACATGCCACCGCACCAATATGTGATGCAACGTCGACTTGAACTGGCACACCAAGCTCTACAGCAGACGACTGCTAATATGACAGACATTTCGGAACAGTATGGATTTAGCTCCAGCAGTCATTTTAGCCATCGCTTTAAAAAGCACTTCGGCTACTCTCCATCCCAAATGCGGAAAAATTAGAACCCATCGATAGGATAAAGTGAAGATTTGAAGATTTGAAGATTTGAAGATTTGAAGATTTGAAGATTTGAAGATTTGAAGATTTGAAGATTTGAAGATTTGAAGATTTGAAGATTTGAAGATTTGAAGATTTGAAGATTTGAAGAAAGCTTAAAACAAAAAAAGAAGATAAAGCTTAAGCCTGATCTTCTTTTTGACCGTACATCCAAGTCGCTGCGATATATACACAAAAACCCGCAGCCATCACTAAACCTGTCAACATGCTCGATGTCCTATTGTTTGATGAATGCATTATGCGAAAGTTTTATGACAACTTTATGACAGTGTTGTCATATTTCAATATTATTATTTTTACATTATATTCAATACCTTAAGCAATAAACCATATTCATAATCCAAATTTAGACATGAAATATTTCATTAAATTTAGATATTTTTGTCATATTTACCACCGTTTATAACCTCATTTTCTCATCAATTTTGTTCAACTATTAAACTTTCGCCCAAAGGCTTCGCAAAACATCCACAACCTCGGCATTTTGTCTTATAATTTAGCCCGCTAGCTATCAGCCCGCTCAAGAGATATTTGTATGACCACTATTATCAAGCAAGATGATTTGATCACATCGGTCAAAGACGCGCTTCAGTTCATTTCTTACTATCACCCACAAGACTTCATCCAAGCGATGAGCCGTGCATATGATCGTGAAGAGAACAAAGCTGCGAAGGATGCGATCGCACAAATCTTAATTAACTCGCGTATGTGCGCAGAGGGTCACCGCCCGATCTGTCAAGATACAGGTATCGTCAACGTATTCGTTGAAGTGGGCATGGATGTTAAATTTGATTTAACCATGAGCTTAGACGATGCAATCAACGAAGGCGTACGTCAAGGTTACTTAGAAAACTCAAACGTATTGCGTGCTTCTGTATTGGCTGACCCAGCTTTTGGTCGTAAAAATACCAAAGACAACACCCCTGCTGTGATCTACCACAAACTTGTTCCAGGCAACAAAGTGGATATTACCGTTGCGGCAAAAGGTGGCGGTTCAGAAAACAAATCTAAACTGGCTATGTTAAATCCATCTGACTCAATCGTGGATTGGGTACTAAAAACTGTTCCAACCATGGGTGCAGGCTGGTGTCCACCAGGTATGTTGGGTATTGGTATTGGTGGTACTGCTGAAAAAGCCATGATGCTTGCAAAAGAATCGCTCATGGAAGAAATCAACATGGACGAATTGCTTCGTCGTGGCCCTGAAAATAAAATCGAAGAACTTCGTATGGAAATCTTCGAAAAAGTAAACGCACTGGGTATTGGCGCGCAAGGCCTAGGCGGCTTAACCACAGTTCTAGACATTAAAATTAAAGATTACCCATGTCACGCTGCTGGCAAACCAGTGGGCATGATTCCAAACTGTGCAGCGACTCGTCACGCACACTTCCAACTTGATGGTACAGGTGTTGCACACATTCAAGCACCTAAACTTGAAGACTATCCATCAGTCACTTGGGATTCATCAACCTCTAAGCGTGTTGACCTCGACACCATTACCCAAGAAGAAATGAACGCTTGGCAACCAGGCGACACTTTGCTTCTAAACGGTACAATTTATACAGGTCGTGATGCTGCACACAAACGCATGGTAGACATGCTAAACAATGGTGAAGAGCTTCCTGTCGACTTAAAAGGTAAATTCATTTACTACGTTGGCCCTGTAGATCCAGTCGGTGATGAAGTGGTTGGTCCTGCTGGCCCAACAACAGCAACACGTATGGACAAGTTCACACGCCAAGTACTTGAAGCAACAGGTATGTTCGGCATGATCGGTAAAGCGGACCGTGGCCCTGCAGCTGTTGAAGCAATTAAAGACAACAAAGCGACTTACTTGATGGCAGTGGGCGGCGCAGCTTACCTTGTGTCTAAAGCAATTCGTGAAGCTGAAGTGGTTGCTTTTGCTGACTTAGGTATGGAAGCGATTTACAAATTTGTAGTGAAAGACATGCCTGTATCGGTAGCAGTTGATGTAAATGGCACATCTATTCACGCAACAGCACCAAAAATCTGGCAAGCGAAAATTGGTAAAATTCCAGTAGTCGATGCTGCAGCGGGCTAAAACTTAAGTTTTACTTTTTTGGATACCCTTAACATGCTAAGGTCATGTTAAGGGTATTTTTTTTACCTACTTTTATAGACTTAATCAAAAGATATAGACCAACAATGAAAAAATTAAATCACATCCTTTGCGGTATTACCTTATGTGTCCTTACCACAGCGTCTTTTGCCAAACCAGCGACCGAAGCATCGGTAGAAAAGGCGCTCAAACTAGGTGATATTAAAGGCACTTTAGCGCAGTCTCAGCAAGAAATGCGCCCCGTCTATGACCAGCAAGCCGAAGAAATTATTAAGAATATTTTTAAAACATCAACACTCAATACTGAACAGCAAAAAGCAGCCAAACAAATCGCTGAAATCACAGCATCATTTAGCAGTAAATTGATTTCAGATCCAAAATTTATGCAAATGCTTAAAAATGTCTATATGCAGACCTTTACCGAAGAGGAAGTGTTGGCCAACATTCAGTTCCTCGAAACCCCTCTAGGCCAGTCTATCAATAAAAAAAGCAGCAAAATGATGAGTGAAATCATGCGTAATAGCATCGCCATGTCTGCTGAAATGATGCAAGATCCAGCTATTCAGCTGGAAATGAATCGTCAAATTGAAAAGACCCTGACACCATTATTTGAACAAGCCAAAAAAGCACAATAGCTCACTTACCAAGTTAAAGGATTCCACAGCTTAAAGGGCTTCATCAGCTGAACATCTTCACTTGGGTCATATTTGGCAGGTTTAAGTTTTTGCGCTTTCTTTCGTAACTCACCCGTGTGTTGATCTTCCGCTACAAAGTTGTAGCTGTTGGACTTTAACTGGGTAAATGCAATTTCTTGAATCGCAATTTTTTCAGGTATGACCGCCAAAGGCCCCGAAACATCACGACGTGTGGACAAGTTCTCTTCATCATACTTGATGAAATAAGACTGCCCCGCTTCTACGGTAAAATCGATATATTTCGGCTTTTGAAAATAGTTAATGCCCAAAGGCCGACTACTGGATAAACGATAAGTCCCAGCGGGCAATTCGACCCAATAGTAATGATTGTTCAGCAGGCTTGGAATGCGTTCTTTATTGATAAATAAACTCGACGCAACAATTTCTTGTCGGTTCCATTTTGAGTCTGGACGATACAGATAAACCATCGCGGCTTGTTCATGCTGGGGTTGGACACGCTGAAAACGCTGTCCTAATTTTTGGTTGACCCATCCACCTACGCTAAACACTCCAATGCGATACTGCTCGACCATACCTGGATCGTGTTCAAAATCAATCTCATGGCTGAGCGTTGATGTTAATTCAGGTTGTTCAACTGTCGCTTTTCCGTGACAACCCAATAAAATGAAACTGCTTAAAAGCGTAATCGTCATTGCACGCATGACTATTCCTCACGACGTATTTTTATTTTGATACTGAATTTTTAGTTTTAATCTAGGCATCCCAGCCTATTGATGCAGAGTAGCATTCCCTCTTTTTTTTGAATATAAAAAAACGTGTGAAAACACTCGATTTTCACACGTTTCAGATGAATAACAACTTAAGCGGACTTTGAATTAATCACTTTTAAATCAACTTTAGCTGCATCTTTCTGTTCGATTCTTGGTAAACGCTCTGGCTTAAATAATGGTGCAGCCGTGCCGTTAATCACGTCTTCATTCACCACAACCGTACCAACATCGGTACGACTTGGTAAATCGTACATGGTTTCAAGCAGCGTATTTTCCAAAATAGAACGTAAGCCACGTGCACCCGTGTTACGATCCAAAGCTTTTTTCGCCACAGCGCGTAGTGCTGAGTCTTCAAAAACCAGATCAACGTTTTCCATATCAAACAAATGTTGATATTGACGGGTCAATGCATTCTTCGGTTCAGTCAGAATTTGCATCAAAGCTTCTTCGTCTAACTCTTCCAAGGTCGCAATTACAGGTAAACGACCAATAAACTCTGGAATCAGACCAAATTTCACCAAATCGGTCGCTTCAACTTGACGGAACAAGTCAGACAATTTCTTGCCTTCATCTTTCTTCTTCACTTCAGCCGTGAAGCCAATTCCACCTTTTTCTTGGCGCTGTTGTACGATTTTCTCAAGACCCGAGAATGCCCCACCACAGATAAACAAGATATTTGAAGTATCAATTTGAATGAATTCTTGCTGCGGATGCTTACGACCACCTTGAGGTGGAATAGAGGCAACCGTACCTTCGATCATTTTCAGTAACGCTTGCTGTACACCTTCACCCGACACATCACGCGTGATCGATGGGTTTTCAGACTTACGGGTAATCTTGTCGATTTCGTCGATATAGATGATACCTTTTTGCGCTTTTTCTACATCGTAGTCTGCTTTTTGTAGAAGCTTTTGTACAATGTTTTCAACATCTTCACCGACATAACCGGCTTCGGTAAGTGTCGTTGCATCAGCCATAGCAAAAGGAACATCGAGAAGACGCGCCATGGTTTGCGCAAGCAAGGTTTTACCCGAACCTGTTGGTCCTACTAATAAGATATTACTTTTCGCAATTTCAATAGCATCGTCGTGTTTATGTCCACCATGTGTCGCTTTAAGACGTTTATAGTGGTTATAGACAGCAACTGACAAGGTTTTCTTTGCCACATCTTGACCAATGACATATTGATCTAGTGCCGCACGAATTTCGTGAGGTTTAGGTAAGGGTTTTGCAGCCCAGTCACCCGACTCAACTTGTTGACTGGTTTGCACCAAGTCTAAGCATACGTCCACACATTCATTACAGATGTACGCGTCCTCGCCTGCAATCAGTTTCCCAACTTCAGACTGCGTTTTACCGCAAAATGAACAATGCTTTTGTCCTTGAGGATGTTCGGACATATTCACTCCAATTCTAAACTTTTAAAACTTATGGACGTTTAGATAACACTTCGTCCACGAGACCATATTCTTTTGCAGCTTGCGCTGTCATAAAGTTATCACGGTCAGTATCACGTGCCACAGTTTCATAGTCTTGACCACTGTGCTCTGCCATTAAACGGTTTAAACGTTCTTTAATGAACAGAATTTCACGTGCATGAATTTCAATATCAGATGCCTGACCACGGAAACCGCCTAACGGTTGGTGGATCATGACACGTGCATTTTCAAGGCAATAACGTTTACCTTTCGCACCTGCATTCAGCAAGAAAGCGCCCATTGATGCTGCTTGACCCATACAATAGGTCACAACATCTGGTTTAATAAATTGCATGGTATCGTAAATCGCCATACCCGCAGTCACCGAACCACCTGGTGAGTTAATGTAAAGATGAATATCTTTATCTGGATTTTCCGCTTCTAAAAACAACATTTGCGCGACAATCAAATTCGCCATGTTATCTTCAACTTCACCAGTCATAAAAATGACGCGTTCACGCAAAAGACGTGAATAAATGTCAAATGAACGTTCACCGCGAGATGACTGTTCTACAACCATTGGAACTAAGGCATTATCGATAGTTGGAATATACATACGTTTACTTATTCCTAAATTTTTTGTTACTCAACTCATAGTCACAATATGAGGGATAATTGCTGAAAATGCAAAATATTCCCAAGTAAATAACAGATATTTTTTGCATAAGCTTTGTGAACGTAAGGCCTTTTACAAACCCAGATCACAATAAAAAAGGCGCTCAAAGCGCCTTTTTTACTTTAGCTAAACTTAGCCTTGTTGACGAGCTTGTTGCTCTTTCAATAAGTCTTCGTAGCTTACAGCAGTATCTGTTACTTTAGCAGACGCTAAGATGTGATCAACCACTTGGTCTTCTAACACAACAGCTTCGATTTGCGAACGTTGTTGTTTGTCATTTTTGAAGTATTCGATCACTTCAGCTGGATCTTCGTAAGAAGAAGCCATGTCTTCGATGTAAGCATCAACACGTGCTTGATCTACTTCGATTTTAGCATCAGCTAAAACTTTGCTTACCAGTACGCCTAATTTTACAGATTTTTCAGCTTGTTCTTTGAACAATTCATCTGGAAGCATGCTTGAGTCAAATGCTTTCGCACCTTGAGCACCAAACTGCTGAGTGAACTGTTGGATCATTTGTTGACGTTGACGGTCAACTTCTTGAGCAACCATAGACGCAGGAAGTTCAACTTCGTTTGCAGCTACAAGTGCATCAAAAGCTGCACCTTTCACTTGATTACGCAAACCATTTTTCACTTCACGTTCCATGTTTTTACGAACGTCAGCTTTTAACTTCTCAATACCTTCTTCTTCAGTTAAACCGAAGATTTTAAGGAATTCAGCATCAACTTCTGGAAGTTTTTGTTTTTCAACAAGCTTCACAGTAATTTTGAATTGAGCTGATTTACCAGCAAGGTTTTCAGCTTGGTAATCTTCAGGGAAAGTTACATCAATCACTTTCTCTTCGCCTTTCTTCATACCAACGATGCCGTCTTCGAAGCCAGGGATCATACGACCTGAACCTAAAACAAGTTTAAAGTCTTCTGCAGAACCGCCTTCAAACTTCTCACCGTCTACTGAACCTTCAAAGTCGAAAGTAACTTGCATGTCTTTTTTAGCCATGCCTTTCGTTTCAGCCCAAGAAGCACGTTGCTTCTGAAGGTTTTCGATCATTTGATCAACATCTTTGTCGTTTACTTCAGATGCTTTACGTTCAACTTCTAAACCATCAAATTTCACGTTAACTTCTGGATAAACTTCAACAGTCGCTTCGTATACAAGCGCGTCGTCTTTTAATTCAGATTTTTCAATGTTTGGCATGCCAACAGCATTGATTTTTTCTTGTTGGATCGCTTCAAATACTGTGTCACGAATAATGTCGCTTACGACTTCTTGGTAGATACCCGCGCCATATTCACGACGAACAACATTTACTGGCACTTTACCTGGACGGAAGCCGTTGATCTTCACAGTTTTAGCAGTGCGTTTTAAGCGAGCTTCGAACTGCTCGTTAACACGGCTCGTCGGTACAGATACATTTAAACGACGGGTAACACCCGAAACCGCTTCAGAAGTTACTTGCATGGCTTCCTCAATCTTTTGGTAAGAACAATTTTAAAAAGTGCCACATTATATGACAACATTGAACGATATACAAAACACCCGATTGAAACCACATATTTTTTCTTCATTTATCGTTTTTTATTTTGAATATTTTTAAATCGCTACTGATTAAGCGCAAAGTATTATATTTTTTATGGCTTTTTGTTGCAAATGATAAATATTACCATTAATATTTGCGTCAACTTTAATCGTTTTTTTCAATTTTTTTCTCGTCCATCATTGGAACTCTAGTTATGAGTAAGTTTAATCTACACCCTCTTTCATTGGCATTGCTTGGGGCAATCACCACTCCTGTTTTCGCAGAAACAACAACTGAAGATTCATCTACCCATCAGCTTTCCACTATTGTGGTTTCAGCTGCGGGTTTTGAACAAGATATTAAAAATGCACCAGCTTCAATTAGCGTGGTCACGAAAGAAGATATTGAAAAGAAAAATGCAACCAGCATTGCAGACCTATTAGCAGATGTACCAGGTATCGATATTCGTAATGGAATCGGTAAAACTTCTGGCTTGAATATTAGCATGCGTGGTTTAGACAATAACTATAGCCTGATTTTAATTGATGGTCGTCGTCAAACGACTTCTTCAGATGTCACACCAAATGGTTTTGGTGAATCCTCAAATGGCTTTTTACCACCTTTATCATCGATTGAGCGTATTGAAGTCATTCGTGGACCAATGGCAACTCGTTATGGCTCAGAAGCCATGGGTGGTGTCATCAATATTATTACAAAAAAAATTAGTAATGATTGGAATGGCAATGTCACTGTCGGTGGCAATGTCATGGAGCATGGCAGCGAAGCAGACTCATGGAAAACCAGTGTTGTTGTAAATGGTCCAATTATTCAAGATAAACTTGGAATACAACTACGTGGCTCTTATTTAGACCGTCAAAAATCTGAACGTATTCCTGGAACGTCAGGTCGTGACCCGCGTCCAAGTGAAGCAGATACCTATGATGTCGGTGGAAAACTAGCATTTAATCTGAATGATCAAAATACTTTCTGGATTGATGGTTTCCATTCAAGCCAAACCTATAAAAATGATGATAACCGTTTAGGTACACTTGATACGCCAGCACGTGCTTCTGGTTATAAAGATGAATTGGAATTTAAACGTGACCAAATCTCTGCTGGTCATGATGGCGACTATAGCTTTGGTAAATGGACCTCATACATCAGCCAAACTCAAACCGAAACGATTGGACGTACAATCCCTCGTAATACTTTCCCAGGAAATGCTTCAGCTGGACAAGATCGAACTTTAAAAAATACTGATTTTGTTGCTGACTCACATGTAGTTTTACCCATTGCGGATCATAAGTTAACAGTTGGTGCTGAATATAAAGAGGCTGAAATTGCTGATGACATTGCAGGTATTGGCGCTAAATTTAAAAAAGACTCTTTTTCTGTATATGCAGAAGATGAGTGGCGCATCTTAGATAATCTTGGTTTTACTCTAGGTGGTCGTTATGAAGACCATTCAGGCTTCGGTGGCCAATTCAGTCCACGCGCTTATTTAGTTTGGAATACAAATGATCATCTCACTTTTAAAGGTGGTGTCAGCACAGGTTATAAAGCTCCTTCCGCTAAAGATCTTCATAATGGCATTATTAGTATAACTGGACAAGGCACATCTTTTAATATTGGTTCTCCAGACTTAAAACCAGAAGAATCAATCAACTATGAGCTCGGATTCAATTATAATAATGGTAATTTAGACCTTACCACCACTGCATTTTTTAACAAGATTGATAACTTAATTACTGACGGGCCAGAATTACTAAATTGTTTCTCTACAGTAAATCCGAATGCTCCAGGCTGTGTGAGTTATGGTTCACATATCACTCAAGCCAGTTTTGCTCAAAAAATCAATGCAAATGAGGCAGAAACTAAAGGCGTTGAGCTTAGCTTAAAATATACCATCATTCCTGAGTGGGATATCAAAGCAGCATATACCTACATGGAATCAGAAATTACCAAAGGTGAAAACAAAGGTTCTTACCTGAATAACGTGCCTAAAAATGCCTTTAATATGACGTCAACTTGGCATATTAATGAATCCTTGGATCTATGGTTACAACATGAATATAAATCAGAACGTAAGCGCTACAGTACCGTTCAAACAGCAGGTGATTCAGCGATTATTTACAATGCAACAAACAATAAATTAAAGGGCTACAATCTTTTCAATCTGGGTGCCAGCTATGTTGTGAATGATCAGCTCCGTTTTAATGGCGCAGTCAATAACTTGTTGGATAAAGATTTTACAAGCAATGGCACTTATATTGATGCCAATGGTAATCCTGCTTCTTATTACGACTACATGGTCATTAGTTCAGGCATGTCTGGTACATATCTACCAGGTCGTAACCTTTGGCTATCTGTTTCTTACGACTTCTAAAAATAGTCATATCTAAAGAAAACCCTGCTTCAGCAGGGTTTTCTTCGTACATAGCTAATATAGATCCAACATAATTTATACATATTCACTTGAGAAACACCTTCAAACTTAGCTTAAAAATAATGGATTCTAAATTCCAATAACATTACAAAAATATAATCTAATTTTCCAATTTAAATAAAAATCAAAAACTTAAATTAAATTCATTACATTATTACATTTATTTTTTCTACACAAATATATCTGGGCATCGACAATTCCAATGTAATAGTTATGCTACAAAAAATAAGAATCATTATTATTCGCATACTAATTTACAACGCTAGAACTAGATTCGTTATGGCCTTCATCAAAACACGTAAAAAGCTGGTTTCTTCAGCAATCGCTTCAACACTCTCTGTGGTTGCAGTCAATGCTGTTGCGCAAGATCAAATCGCGCAATTAGAAACAATTCACACGGAAGCGGCAGCAGAACAAAGTTTGAAAGTAGACAAATCTGCAAACAGCAAGTTCGTTGCTCCCCTACTCGACACACCAAAGTCAGTGTCGGTTATTTCTAAACAGTTGATTGAAGACACTCAAGTTACAACTTTAAGCGATGCTTTACGCACAGTGCCTGGGATCACACTTGGTGCAGGTGAAGGTGGTAACCCAAATGGTGACCGTCCATTTATCCGTGGTTATAACTCTGAAAGTTCAATGTATGTAGACGGTGTACGTAACTCTACTTCTCAAAACCGTGAAATGTTTGCGATTGAACAAGTTGAAATTACCAAAGGTTCTGCATCTGCTATGGGCGGTGCAGGTACAACTGGTGGTAGCATCAACATGATTTCTAAAGTTGCAAAAAAAGGTGACTTTTTAGAAGGTTCTGTGGGTGCAGGAACGGATGATTACCAACGTATTACTTTAGACGGTAACAAAGATTTTGGTAATGGTATTGCTGCTCGTGTTGCCGTAATGGGTCACCACAACGACAAAGCGGGTCAAGAAGATGGTACTGAATATGCACGTGCAGGTATTGCGCCAAGTATTACTTTTGGTCTAGACAGCGACACGCGTGCAACTTTAAGCTACTACTACCTCAAAACTGATGATACCCCTGATTCAGGTATTCCATATAACAACCCATTTTCTGCTACAAGTCCTAAAGTAGGCTTAAATGGCAATGGTAAACCTATCGATGTTGAACAAGGCATGTATTACGGCTGGAAAGATCGTGATTTCCAAAAACAGGAAAACCAATCAGGAACGATCAAACTTGAACATGATCTTACTGATAATTTAACCCTTAGCAATACCGCTGTTTATAACAAGTCTAAAAATGACTACCTTTGGACAAATCCAGATGATTCAAAAGGTAATTTTTATAGTGCTACAGGGGCTTTAACAGGAAATGTTTGGGCGCGTGCAAACTCCCGTGTAGCTGATACTGAGACCTTTACAGACCAATTGGCTTTAACAGGTAAATTTAATACAGGTCGCTTAAAGCACAGCTTTAACTTAGGTGCTGAGTACTCAGACCAAGAAACTGATCGTACCCAATATATTATTGATGGTTTGACCACTACAGGTGCTGCGAATAGCTCATGTAATGCAGCTGCTATTGCTTCAGGCTGGTGTACTTCTGTACAAAATCCGAATCGTGGTCCATGGACAGGCAGCATCAGTACCGAAGGCGCTGACCGTTATAACATTGAAAATGAAAATACCTCTGTTTACTTCCTAGACAGTATTGAATTTAGCCCGCAATGGATTTTAGATTTAGGTCTTCGTTGGGATGATTATTCTGCTAAGCAGACCATGACATATGGCGCGCGTAATAGTGCGGTATTAGGAAGTAGTACGACTCCTCCAACAGCAAAAGCTGGTGATAAAGTAGCGATTAAAAACGACTCTGATTTTATCAACTATCAAGTCGGCTTAGTCTACAAACCAGTCGAAAATGGCTCGATCTATGCAAGTTATGCAACATCATCAAATCCAGTGGGTGTCGATGGTGGTGATGGTTCAGAAGGTATTACAGCAGCTATTCAGAACTTAAAACCTGAAGAAGTTAAAACTTATGAAATTGGCACGAAATGGGATGTGCTGAATGAGAAGTTGAATTTAACCGCTGCAATCTTCCGTACCGAAAAAACCAATACTCGTGCAACGACGGACGAAGGCACAACTCAAAATATTGGTGAGACACGTGTCGATGGTATTGAACTTGGCGTGAACGGTAACATTACGGACAAATGGGCTGTATCTGCGGGTTATACTTATTTAGATAGTGAACTCATTGATGGTGGTTTCGAGAATATTGGTACAACAGCTGCTCCAATTTACGCACCAAACAGCAATAATGGTAAACAAGTTCAAAACGTTGCTAAGAACTCTGCAACACTTTGGACTACTTACCAAGTCATGCCACAGTTGACTTTAGGTGCTGGCGCAATTGCGATGGACAAAGTCTATGCCAATGCTGCAAATACCAAATGGGTACCTGGCTACGTTCGCTACGATGCTATGGCACGTTACAACGTAAACAAAAATGTTGACCTTCAGTTAAATGTCAACAACTTGGCTGATACACGTTATTTCACTAAAGCTTACGCATCTCACTATGCAACTGAAGCTGAAGGTCGTAGCGCAGTACTGTCTCTAAACTTCAAATACTAAGTTTATAACTAAAATCTCTTTCATCCTGAGATTTGATAAAAATAGCCTCTCATTGAGGCTATTTTTATATATGCTTAAAGACTAAATAGATCTTTCATTTTCAGCAGGTCGTGTTGTGATCCATCATATTCCCAATGTATTAAGCAAAGAACAGGTACAATACTTTCGCCGTGAAATGGCAAAAGTCGAGTGGATTGATGGTAAAAAAACCACAGGATCACTCTCAAAAAATGTAAAACAAAATCAACAGCTACCCGAAGATCATCCTCTCACTCAACACCTAGGTAGTATCATCTTAGAAGCACTTGGACAACATCCGCTCTTTATGTCCGCGGCCCTACCTTTAGATATTTTGCCACCTTATTTTAACCGCTATGAACAGGGCGAAACTTTTGGCTTCCATGTGGACAATGCCATTCGCTGGGTAGCCGGAAGCAAAGATCGGATTCGTACCGATGTATCCTGCACTATTTTCCTAAGCGAACCTGACGAATATGAAGGTGGCGATTTGGTAGTAGAAGACACCTATGGCTATCATGAAGTGAAATTACCTGCAGGAGATATGATTTTATATCCATCTACTAGCGTGCATGAGGTAACACCAGTGACCTCAGGCTGCCGTGTCGCTTCGTTTTTTTGGGTTCAAAGTATGATTCGAGATGATGCTGACCGTCATATCTTATTTAATCTTGATCAAACCATTCAGAACCTACGTGTACAACTCGGTGATCAACATGAGGAAGTGGTCAAGCTAACCAGTCTGTATCATAACCTGATGCGCAAATGGGCTGAACTGTAAAACAATAATCCCAGCCCAACGTCAACTAATGTAGCAACTGGACCGTTCCATGACATCAAAAACTGTTTTGCCACCACTCACCCAAATCCCGCCTTATCTGCAAACCATTGCAGACTATGAAATTGAGGCAGAAAAGCATCTGCCTGAGATAGTCTGGCACTATTTGCAAGGTGGCGCTATGGATGAGATCAGTGTTCGGAATAACCTCGCTCAGTTCCAAAACCTGCACTTGATACCACGCATGTTAAGAGATCTCACTCAAGGCAATACGAGCTGTGAAATCTTAGGGCAAACCTTTCCACATCCTATTTTTGTGGCACCGATTGGTCATCAACAGCAGTTTCATCCTGAAGCAGAAGCTGCAACCGCGTTGGCGGCTGAAGTACTCGGTAGCAATATGATTTTGAGTACTTTTACCAATACCGATATGCGGACGTTGAAACCAGAGAATCCTTACAAATGGTTCCAACTGTACTGGCAAGGTGACCGTGATAAATCTTTGGCTTTGCTGAAGCTCGCTGAGGCACAACATTTCACCGCCATTGTCATTACTGTGGACTCACCACATACAGGCATCCGTGACCGTGAACGTCGTGCCTTCTTTCACCTCCCTGAAAACATGCAGCATCCGCACACTCCTGCCCATATTCCACTGCCTGAACTGCAAGAAGGCGATCATCCCGTGTTTAACGGACTAATGAAAATTGCTCCGACATGGGATGACATCGCATGGATGGTTCAACAGACTCATTTACCCATCCTGTTAAAAGGCATCGTCAGTCCACTCGATGCACAACTGGCCATTCAACATGGCATACAAGGCTTAATTGTGTCTAACCACGGCGGTCGTGTTTTAGATACCTGTATTCCGCCACTCAAAGCCTTGCAACTCATCAAGAAAACTGTGCCACATGACTTCCCTCTTTTATATGATGGCGGTGTTCGTCGCGGCTCAGATGTGTTTAAGGCGATTGCCTTGGGAGCTTCCGCGGTTTTAGTTGGGCGACCATGTATTTATGGTCTTGCCACTGCGGGTGCCCTAGGCGTTGCCCATGTGCTTAAAATCTTAAAAGAAGAATTTGAGATCACCATGGCGTTGATGGGCACTGCAACACTTGCAGATATACAGCCAGATATGGTCATAGAGCTCACATAACTTCTTCAAAAAAGCGAATGAAATGACTCAAATTTGTAAAATGAAGAAAAAGATCAAACACATCTCAAAAATACACGGAAATATTTCCCCTATATATCAAATTAGAGGGAAATATTTTTTCAGATACGACTAAAAGCCATAAAAAAAGAAAAATCTTTTCGACCGAACTGGATTAAACTCTTAAATATAACGTTACAAGGTTACTCACGGTAAATCTAAGTCGTATCAAATATTTACGTTTACAAACACCCTGAAGACTCCCTTGTAAATAGAGACCATAGACACAATCTATATAAATAGTAGGTTGCTTTTTATTACCCACTCAAATGCAACCCGTACTATGTAAGGAGTTACCTCATGATGTTGGCTGATCCAAGTAAAAAATATCGTCGCATGTATCAACGTGTTGACTTGCCAGACCGTCAATGGCCAAACAACGAAATTACAAAAGCGCCTATTTGGATGAGTACTGACCTGCGTGATGGTAACCAAGCGATTTTTGAACCGATGGATATGGAACAAAAGTTTAAAATGTTCCAAATGTTGGTGAAAATTGGATTCAAGAATATTGAAATCGGTTTCCCTTCAGCCTCTCAAATTGACTTTGACTTTACCCGTAAATTAATCGAAGAAAATCACATTCCAGATGATGTGTATATCGAAGTGTTAGTTCAAGCACGTGATCATTTGATTCAGCGTACCTTTGAGTCTTTAGCGGGTGCAAAACGTGCCATCGTGCATATTTATAATTCAAATGCACCAACGTTCCGCCAAAAAGTCTTAAATGTCGATGTTGCAGGTGCGAAGCAATTAGCAGTCAATGCAGCCAGCAAAGTCAAAGAATATGCAGCGCAATATCCTGAAACGGAGTGGGTGTTCCAGTACAGCCCAGAGTGTTTCTCTGCAACCGAATTAGAAGTTGCAAAAGACGTGTGTGATGCAGTTACCGAAATTTGGGAAGCCTCGCCAACCAATAAAGTGATTTTAAACTTACCTGCTACGGTTGAAGTTTCGACACCGAATGTTTATGCAGACCAAGTTGAATGGATGCACCGCAACATCGCCCGTCGTGATGGCGTGATTATCTCTGTACACTGTCACAACGACCGTGGCTGTGGGATTGCTGCCTCAGAATTGGCGATTATGGCCGGTGCAGACCGTGTCGAAGGTTGTGTGTTTGGTAATGGCGAACGTACTGGTAACGTCGACGTCGCTGCGATTGCTTTGAATATGTACTCTCAAGGTGTTGCACCAAACTTAGATTTTTCAAATATCAATGAAATCATTGCAACGGTAGAAGAATGTACAGGTTTGCCTGTTCACCCTCGTCACCCTTATGCAGGCGACTTGGTCTTCACCGCATTTTCTGGTTCGCATCAAGATGCCATTAAAAAAGGTTTCGAGTTCCAAAAGAACGAAGAAATTTGGGATATGCCATACTTGCCAATCGACCCGAAAGACTTAGGCCGCGACTATGATGCTGTGATTCGCGTCAACTCACAGTCAGGTAAAGGTGGTATTGCTTACTTGTTAGAAGCAAATTACAACGTAGTATTGCCACGTCGTATCCAAATTGAATTCTCTCAAACCGTACAAAAACGTACCGATGAAGAAGGCACTGAAATTACCGCACAAGAAATTTGGAAATTGTTCAAAGAAACTTATGTGGACACCAAAGATACGCATTACTCGACTAAAAACTACCGTTTGTATGACAACAACGGAAAACAAGTGGTTGAGCTTGAAGTTGAAGTGAATGGTGAAACTCAGCAATTACGTGGCGAAGGCAATGGTCCAATCTCTGCGATGTTGGATGCTTTACAGTTACCAATTGATGTCTTGAGCTACGAAGAGCGCGGTATTAGCTCTGGGGCAAATGCAAAAGCCTTGGCTTTGGTTGAGTTACAAGTCAAAGGAACAGGTAAATCAGCCTTCGGTGCAGGTATTCACGACAACATTGTGACCTCATCGATTGAAGCTATTATTGCGTGTACCAACCGCTTAATTGATCAAGGTGTGTTAAGCACAGATCAAGTGATTGCTGCTGCGGTATAAGTATTAGCAATAATAATTAGCACTAAAATGACTTTAGAAGGATACCCTCAAGTGGTATCCTTTTGTTTATTAACCCCAAAGATTTAAGGCGAATTATTCCTGTGTCTTTTCCTGCTGACTCCGTGGGTATCGTTAGTCCACAAAAGTTTACTTTTGAAGAGCCCTTAGAGCTCGAATGCGGTCGTATTCTCCCTCGTTATGAACTGATGGTTGAAACCTATGGTGAGCTCAATGCAGATAAATCCAATGCGATTTTAATTTGCCATGCGCTATCGGGTCATCATCATGCTGCGGGTTACCATCATGCTGACGATAAAAAACCGGGTTGGTGGGATGCTTGTATTGGCCCAGGCAAAGCGATTGATACTTCAAAGTTTTTCGTGGTTGCACTGAACAATATTGGGGGCTGTAGCGGTTCAACAGGGCCAACTTCGCCAAACCCTGAAAATGATAACCGTCCTTATGGCCCTGACTTTCCTTTAGTCACCGTCCGAGACTGGGTTAAAACCCAAGCCATTTTATCCGATCATCTGGGTATTCAAGTCTGGAGTGCGGTGATTGGTGGTTCGCTGGGTGGTATGCAAGCCTTGCAATGGTCGGTTGATTATCCTGATCGTTTGCAAAAATGTGTGATTATTGCCAGTGCGCCGAAACTGTCTGCTCAGAATATTGCCTTTAACGAAGTCGCACGTCAGTCAATTTTGTCTGATCCAGACTTCCATGATGGTCGCTATCTTGAAAATGACAGCTATCCAAAACGTGGCCTAATTTTGGCACGTATGGTCGGTCATATTACCTATCTATCTGAAGAAGCCATGAAACAAAAATTTGGCCGTGACTTAAAGTCAGGCAAATTTATGTACGGTTTCGATGTCGAATTCCAAGTCGAAAGTTATTTGCGTTATCAAGGTGAGCAATTTAGCCGTAACTTTGATGCCAACACTTATCTGATTATGACCAAAGCTTTGGATTATTTTGATCCTTCGCGTGAGTATGAACAGTCTTTAGTTAAAGCCATGTCACAGACCAAATGTCAGTTCCTTGTGGTGTCCTTTACTACCGACTGGCGTTTTACCCCGCAACGTTCACAAGAAATTGTGGATGCGCTGATCACCAATCACAAACCGGTGAGCTATTTGGATATCGACGCTGAACAAGGCCATGACTCATTCCTGTTCCCGATTCCTTTGTATGTAAAAGCATTACGTGCATTTCTGGGCGGTTCTGAACACCTTCAAGCAACATCTCAGGAGGCTATGTAATGCGTATTGATCATCAACTGGCAGAAAAATGGATCAAACCTGATTCCAGCGTACTCGATTTAGGTTGTGGTGACGGTGAATTACTGGCTCATATGAGCAAAAAGCACAATATTCGCGCATATGGACTGGAAATTGATCAAGAAAAGATTGCAATTGCGGTCGGTCGCGGGTTAAATATTATTCAACAAGACTTAAACTTGGGTTTAAGCCGCTTTGCAGACCAGTCTTTTGACTATGTCGTTATGGCACAAGCCTTGCAAGCGGTAGATGCACCAGATGTTTTATTACGTGATATGGTGCGTGTAGGGAAACAGGCGATCATTACATTTCCAAACTTTGCTCATTGGAAGACTCGTTCTTTCTTGGCTCTTAAAGGAATGATGCCTGTTTCTGAAGCTTTACCGTACATGTGGTATAACACACCCAATATCCACTTATGTACTTTCCGTGATTTTGAAGCACTTTGTGCGGAAAATAACATCAGAATTATTAATCGACTCGCTGTAAATGGGGATCAACAAGATAGTTTACTCAGTAAACGTCTCCCGAATTTGTTTGGTGAAGTCGCAATTTATCGAGTGAGCGCTCTATGAAAAAACTATTCTTAAGCACGACACTACTGGTTGGACTTTTGAGCATTCAAGCTCATGCAGATTATGTTTCCCCAACCACGTCTGTTGCGAGTCAAGCTGCACAATATTCTGTTATGGATATCAATAGCTTAATTAAAGCAGCAAAAGCGGGTCAGCCTGCTGCGCAGTTCTATCTTGCAACCAAGTATCAACAAGGTAAAGATATCTCTGCAGATGAACGACAGGCCTTTGCTTGGTACAAAGCCGCTGCAGATCAAGGTCTTTCGGCTGCTCAGCTGAATGTTGGCCGTATGCTTGCAGATGGCCTAGGCACCAAAAAAGATGAATCTTTAGCACGTCAATACTTTGAAAAAGCAGCTAGCCGTGGTGATAACCGCGCAAGCTTTAACTTGGCGATGATGGAAGAGCAAAAGAAAAACTACATGGGTGCTTATCAATGGTATGAGCTTTCAACCCGTGATGGCATGCTCGATAATAAAGTGATTACGCTTTCTGAAGGCAAGAAAACAGCGTTGGCGGCAAACTTAACCCAAGATCAAATTCGTCAAGCACGTGACCGTGCAGACAAGTGGATTCAAGCTCAATAAGCTTTTATTTCCAAACTCAGCACCTTCGGGTGCTTTTTTATTGCCTATCCATGAGTCGGACTTGTTAAAATAACCGCATAATTTTTAAAGCACGGATCTTTCACATGGCATCAACTGATTGGTTATCTCAAGGTACCTTAGTCCTCGCAAGCAATAACAAAGGCAAAATTTCGGAATTTGAAAAATTATTTGCAGAGCTCAACTTACCTGTTGAAGTGATTGCTCAAGGTAAATTGAATATTGAAGATGCCATTGAAGATGGTTTGAGCTTTGTCGAAAATGCGATTATTAAAGCACGCCATGCTTCTAAAATTTCAGGAAAACCAGCCATTGCAGATGACTCTGGCATTTGCATCCCTATTTTAGATGGTGCACCGGGGATTTACTCTGCACGTTATGCAGGCGAACACGGCGATGATGCTGCCAATAATCAAAAATTATTAGCTGAACTCAAGCCACTGCGTAAAGACGGTCAAGCGATTGAAGGCATGTTTGTATGCGTTTTAGCATTAGTGCAACATGCTGATGATCCTCTTCCACAAATTTTCCAAGGCATTTGGAAAGGTGAAGTACTAGAGGCTGCTCGTGGGGAAAATGGTTTTGGTTATGATCCACTGTTCTTGTTACCCGAGTTAGGGCTTTCAAGTGCAGAAATGAGTAAAGAAGAAAAAAATAAAATCAGCCATCGTGGTCAGGCGATGCAACTGTTTAAAGCCAGTTTAGAACAATAAAAACTAAGCTGTATAATGTTGCCCCTTCTCCCCTCGGGGAGGACGGTGGCGAAAGATTCTCTATATTCCTCTCTATCACCGTTGCGCAGCAGTACTATGCATGTCTAGCTAAAAGTAAGTGCTTAGATCACAGCAAATACATGCAGCAATAAACCATAAATACTCACCACGGCACAGCTGATAATCGTACCTGAAGCAATGTATTTTGCCGATGTGCCTGTACCTTGATAATGCGTTTCCAAAGCCACAATATTGGCTGCTGGCGGTAAACAAAATAATAAGAACATGACCCCAATATATTGTTCAATATGAGGAATAGCAAGATAACGATAACTCAGCCCACACAGCACCACGCCACATACCAATTTTAACAAAGCTGTCCGACTACTTTGCCACAAGTCCGCTTTTTCAACTTTGGTGTGCCTCAACCACATGCCCAATACACACATGCCAGAGAAACTCATACCAAATTTGGCTGCACTATAAACCACATCAATCAGATCATGCTGTGACCAATGTTGTACCCCAACGAAACGAAGAATAACGACCAACATCAAAGCAATCATGGGTGGAGCACAGAGCACTTTTTTTAAAATAAACGAAAAAGCTAACGGTGTTTGGCTCACAGCCGTCACCGCCCAGAGATTGCCAAAAATAGAACCACCGATGTATAGCGCCACCATTGCTGGACTAATTTCTGTGCCAAACAACGCTATCGCAAAAGGAAAGCCTAGCCATGCCATATTGACATAACTAAAGCATAAGGCGCTTAATTTATTCTTTGAAAAATAAAAGAAAAAGTAAAATAAGAGCACTGCCACGACAAAACTGAATAACATCAGACTAAAGCTACCAGCCTGATAAAACACCATGTTGTAGACAATAACAATCGGAATAAAACAACGCGCTAATAGACTTGAAAATCCTGTTTTCAACCGTGTTGCCAATGGGGTAGATGCAAGGAATAAACCACTAAGAAAGGCCAACAGAGGGAGCAGCAACGTCACTTCAATATCCTTGAAATTTCACCTAATCATCATAACACTGCTTTTCCTCAAAATCTGTGCGGAGCGATCGTTTTGTCTTGAAATTGAAACATCATCGTCACCGCAATGTCACACAAGCCTGTTGATATAGGGAAAACGAAAAATGATGAGGATCTACCCATGGCGGGACTATCAATTTGGCACGTACTAATTTTTGCAATTGTGGTTATTCTTCTTTTTGGTACAGCCAAACTTAAGAACTTAGGCAAAGATGTCGGTGGTGCCGTGAAAGACTTTAAAAAATCAATCCGTGATGAGGACGCTGAAGCAGCTCAACTCAATGAACCACGCACCTTAGAACATCAAAATAGCAACACAAGCAACTCAACCGTCAAACATTAAGTCATTGGAGTTTTGCGATGCTCAATATCGGCATGACAGAGCTTTTGGTGTTTGGCATTATCGCACTATTGGTTCTTGGACCAGAGAAATTACCTGAAGCGGCGCGCTTTGCAGGCAAGTGGTATGGCAAAGTCAAACGCATGGTCAGTAATGTACAAAATGACATTGACCGTGAGCTACGGATGTCTGAATTACGTGAGCAAATGCAAAATGAAATGAAGCGAATTCAGGAGCTTGAACAAAAAATGCAAGCTCAGATGCAACACATACAACAACAAAATATTTTGGCAAATGAAAAGCACCAAGAAACTGCCATACTCGATAATAAAAATATCTCCCATACTTATCAGTATGTAGATCAAAAAGCGCCTATCTTACTGACACTTCAGCCTATGAAACAAAAGTCATCTGTAGATTCGGCACCTTATTTAGGCTGTGTTCAAAATCGCTTTGAACCGATGCGGGAGGCCGTATGAAATCTAGCAACTTAAGCCCTGTAGTGACTCAAGACTCAGAGCAACTGCTGCTTGAAGAAATGCCGATTACTAAGCACTTGATCATCTTAAGAGGTCATTTATTTAAAATCGTCGGTTTAATTCTCATTTTGTTTTTTTGTTTATTGCCTTTTGCCAATCATAGCTACCAAATGCTATCTGAACCCTTACGAGCACAACTTCCAGTTAGCTCATCTATGATTGCAACGGATGTTACTGCCACCTTTATGGCGCCATTTAAACTAAACTTTTTTGTGGCTCTCATGCTGGCCATGCCTTTTATCATTTATCAGCTTTGGGCTTTTGTAAAACCTGCGCTATACGAAAAAGAAAAATCACTCGCAACACCTCTTTTGATTGGTAGTATTGCTTTGTTTTATGCAGGTGTAGCTTTTGCTTATTTCATTGCGCTGCCATCCATTTTGCACTTTTTTATCAGTGTTTCTCCTGACACTGTGGCCCCAATGACAGACATCAACAGCTATCTCAGCTTCTGTCTAAAACTGTTTTTGGTTTTTGGCTTAACATTTGAAATTCCTATTGTTACCTTGATACTCATCTTGATTGGGGTGGTGAGCACACAACAATTGGTTGAAAAACGAAAATTCATTATTGTCGGTTGTTTTTTTGTTGCAATGTTTGTGACCCCACCTGATGCTCTTTCGATGATTATGCTCGCGATACCGATGTGGCTTTTATTTGAAATTGGTCTCTTTTTTGGAAAACTGATTGAAAAAAAACGAGCGGCTGAAGTTTAAGCTCCCCGATTGAAAACAATGAGCAGGCAAAATTGCCTGCTTTTTTTATGGCTAGATGTACTACTGATCATTTCATGTTTTTGACATATAAGCTTCACCACCTTGTCATATTGCATCTTTACCTTGTGTGTAACTTTCTAAAAACGACCAAGCAAAGACGCTAGGAATAAACATGACCTATCAAACGCCTTACCATGAAGACCAAGAACTGGATAATAATGACTCAAGCAACGTCCATTTTCGAGACATTCTAGAAAAACGGATCTCACGTCGTAACTTAATTAAAAAAACGGCTAGTGGGGCTGCTGCATTGGCTTTAGCTTCAAGCTTAACCGCGTGTGGAGACGATGATGACAATTCAAACTCATCAGGTGGTAACACCACACCAACCGACCCCAATACGCGACCAGAAAAGCTTACCTTTAGCCCTGTTGAAAAAAACTTAGATGATTGGGTGACGGTTCCTGAAGGCTATACTGCCTCTGTACTTTATGCAATGGGCGACTCGATTCATCCTGCATTTGGGGCATGGGAAGACAACAATGTACCTTCAGGCCCAAGCTTTCAGTTCCGTTCAGGTGACTGCCATGATGGGATGAGCTTTTTTGGATTAGATACTGCAAAGGGTCAATTTGACGCTACCGCATCTGAACAAGGCTTGTTGGTGATGAATCATGAATATATCAACCAAACCTTCTTACACCCACAAGGCCCCACCAAACCGAATGGCCGTCGCCCTGAGGATGAAGTGATTCGCGAAGTCAACGCACATGGGGTTTCTGTCGTTCATATCAAGAAAGACAACACCAATCAAAAAGTTGAAATTATACAAAACTCGTTATTTAACCGCCGCATCACAGCATCCACGGTGATGGACTTTAACGGCCCTGTTGCCAACACTACTTTACTTGCGACCCAATACTCACCTGTCGGGACGAAAACGCGTGGTACGCATAATAACTGTGGCAATGGCTACACCCCATGGGGCACTTATTTAACCACTGAAGAGAACTTTATTGGATACTTTAAACGCGCTGGTGCAGATGAATATGCAGGCCGCTCAGAGAAAGAAAAAATCGCATTAAAACGTTATGGCTTGGGCTTAAGTATTGATTATCTTTATGAGAAAAATGCAGATGGCACCCCGAAGAAGAATGAAAAAGGACAAATTATTTACCTCCTTGATCCAGCAGGAAATAAAATCCCAAATAAAGATGAGCAAAATCGTACCGTTTATTTGGATACGAACTCACGTTATGCTTGGGAAACCGCAATTGGCGAAGCTGAGTCGCAAGATCTATATGACCGTTGGGATGCAACTATTAAAGGAGCAACTGCTACACAAGACTTCCGTAATGGGCCAAACACCTTTGGTTGGATTGTAGAAATTGATCCGTTTAACGCAGGTCAAAACCCTGTAAAACGTACTGCACTAGGACGTTTCGCACATGAAGACTGTCGTGCAAGCCGTGCAATTGAAGGCCAACCGTTTGCCTTCTACATGGGGGATGACTCTCGTGGCGAATACATTTATAAATTTGTCTCGGATGCAACTTGGGACCCGAAAGACATTAACACAGGTTACCGAGCAGGTGACAAATACATGAACAATGGCAAGTTCTATGTGGCTCAATTCAATGATGACGGTACAGGACAATGGGTCGAATTGGCTTATGGACAAAATGGCCTAAATGAACAAAACAGCATTTACCCATTTAGCTCTCAAGCAGAAGTCCTGACCTTTGCACGTTTAGCAGGTGACACGGTTAAAGCAACCAAGATGGACCGTCCAGAATGGGTCGCAGTTAACCCAGAAAATGGGGAAGTTTATGTTACGCTGACCAACAACTCAAACCGTGGTACAGCATATACAACCGATGCAGCGAATCCACGTAACTATAGCGACCCAGAAGGCGGTAAAGGCAATGTCAACGGTCATATCATTCGCTTCAAAGAAGAAAACTCAGCGGCAGAGACCTTTGAATGGGATATTTACTTATTTGGTGCTGAAGCTGCGATGGCGGAAAACATTAACCTCTCAGGTTTAAATGATAACAACGACCTGTCATCACCAGATGGGATGTGGTTTGACCCACGGGGCGTGCTGTGGATTCAAACCGATGATGGCGCGTATACCGACACAACTAACTGTATGATGCTTGCAGCCTTACCGGGTCAAGTGGGTGATGGCGGTGCTGCAACTGCTCCAAATGAACAAGCAACTATTGTGGGTGCAAAAGTTACAGATGAAAACTTACGTCGTTTCCTCACAGGCCCTGCTGAATGTGAAATCACGGGGGTAACCATGACGCCTGACCACAAAGCCATTTTCATTAATGTGCAACATCCGGGTGAAGACTCTAAGAGCTACGATGCACCAACCAGCCACTGGCCTGCAAGCCAAACCGATCGTACGAACCAAACTGCGCGTCCACGTTCGGCAACCGTGGTCATTACACGTAATGATGGCGGTTTGATCGCAGGTTAAGCAAAAACACAGCAAATGCCGACCTCATGTCGGCATTTTTTTATAGCTTAAAGAATACCGTCTGTTCCGTGATTTTTCCTTTACACTCACCCTGCTGCTGCTTTTCCAGCCAAGACCATTGTTCATGGGTCATGCGCAGGAAGTTAGAACAGCGTGTCCCATAAATAGGGCTTTGAATAAAGGTCGAAGACAATAACTCTTCCATATCCTGACTAATGCCAGTTTGCGGCAACAAGTCTGGAATAATCTTGCGTTCATCCTCCAAAATATCCCAAGCCGTTGTCTCTAACTCACTTTGTAAGATGTTGGATTGTTGCAACATCGGTAGGAACTCTTGGGTAAAGCGCTTACGTAAATGTTTGGTTTTTTCCCAATGTTCCGTCATCAAACCATTCGACACCACATACACGCCTTTCGGAAGAACCTGTGGTGCTTCACCTCGATTGCTCATGTAGACCGCCTGATACCGATCCCCCATAAAAAGATTAAAGCCCGCATAGTCGCATTGTTTTTTCTCTAAAGCTTGTGCAAAACGAATCGGGGTTTGTTCAGACTCTAAAAAGGATTGAATCAAATGTCCACGAGACGTTGGATAGCTGGTTTGATCCTTTCCATCGCGAAAGTTAGTTAAAACTGCCCAACGTCCTGTTGGCGTTATCCCCATCCATGTGCCGCCAGACTGCAAATCTTGCCCTGCAATAATCGGGCTATTTTCCCATTGCTTTAAATGGCTCGAAGGGCGCTGATAGAACTCATCTCGATTTGAAATCAAACACAATGGCATCTCATCCAAGACCTGCCATGCTATTGCCACAATACACATAAACGATACTCATCATCTTTACACATTGAATGTACAACATTTTTCATCTCTTTCAGCTAAAATCTGTTCAAAACATAATGACTAGGAATATGCATGCTGACCTATCCAAATATTGACCCCGTTGCAATAGCACTTGGCCCTTTACAAGTCCATTGGTACGGACTGATGTATTTATTGGCCTTTTTGTTTGCTTGGGGACTTGCAAGCTACCGCGCGAAAGAACGTGGTTGGACACCTGATATGGTCTCCGATTTGATCTTTTATGGCGCTCTAGGTGTGGTTATTGGTGGTCGTGTCGGTTACGTCTTCTTTTATGGCTTTGAGCAATTCCTTGCCAACCCAATTTGGCTGTTCCAAGTCTGGACAGGCGGCATGAGTTTCCACGGCGGCTTCTTGGGTGTAATGCTTGCCATGCTGTTCTGGTGCAAGAAATACAAAATGACTTGGTTCCAAACCCTCGACTTTATTGCGCCATGTGTACCTACAGGGCTCATGTTTGGTCGTATTGGTAACTTCATTGGTGGAGAGCTTTATGGTCGCCCTGTTGCAGATCCAAACTTTGCACTGGGTATGATTTTCCCAACTGACCCGCTACAGCTAATTCGCCATCCTTCTCAGCTCTATCAGGCCTTTTTTGAAGGGTTATTGTTATTCATCGTACTGTGGTGGTTCAGTTCAAAGCCACGTCCTCGTATGGCGGTTTCAGCGTTATTCCTGATCGGTTATGGTATGGCCCGCTTCATCGTCGAGTTCTTCCGTGAGCCTGACAACGGACAGCTGTTCATTGCATGGATGAGTAAAGGTCAATTCCTCAGTCTACCAATGATTCTGGTCGGCGCGTGGATGATGTGGTATGCCTATCAAAAGAAAATCTATGATTGGGGCCCACAAAAGAATAATGGCTAATCCGATGAGCGGATAAAATATTGGGGGCATCATTGCCCCCTTTTTTAGGACCAAATTATGCTAAAGTGACATATGTTTGGTTTTTAAATACATCACTCCCATGCTCGAATTTTGGTTTAATCCCTCAATCTCTATTCTTAAAAAATTACTTATTTTTATCGCAATTGCTGTTGTAACAGGTGTGTTGTATTGGATGGAACCCCTGAGCCTCAATGCCATTTTAATGTTCTTGGGTACTGGGATTGTATTTCTAATTTGTCGTTACTGCAAAATTCACTTTGCGGCCAAAAATCCTACAGGTTTTCTGTATCGTCTACTGACTTGGATTCCTATTGCCCTACTCTTGGCGCTGATTTTTATGAATATTAAAGATGGTGAGCTGCTGATTCCAGGCGCGCAAGGGATTGGTTTTATGGCGCTGGGGATTTGCCTATTTTCCCCCCTATCTCTTTTGCATAGCAATACTCAGCCTGAGTCCAAATAAACCATGTTGAACTTTTGGTATTCTGAACGCTGTAGCCGTCAAATTAAACTCATCATTTGTATTGCAACTTGCGTGATGATTTTTATGGCAGCACAAGTTCAACAGCTTGGCGCGATTTTTATTGGTTTGAGTCTAATGATTGGCATTGCAACGCATCTGCTACGCGGTGTGCAATTGAAGATTGCTCAGGACAATCCGTATCGGGAAGGCTTTTCGCGTTTGGTGGTTTTTCTGCCCCTAATTGCTCTGATTTGTTTGCTGGGCTATCTACCCGCTCAAGATAAAATTGCGCTGGCGCTTCAGTGTATCGGCTTTAGTGGAATTGGTTTATTTTTAGCATCGATTCACGCACAGCGTGAAAAAAGAATTTAATCGGGATGCGGAGTTGCTCTACATCCCGTCAACATCTGCTTAATCCATTCGATAATAGCTGTAGTTCACATTTTGGTTACGGTAAACTGCATAACCACTTTGTTTAAAATCAGAAACCCAGCCATTGCCTGAATAAGCGGCAATATGTCCATAACGGTTTTTTGCAGTACGGTCGATAATATAAATATCGCCTTTTTTAGGCTGATCAAAAGATAAGTTGATTTTACGATAACCAATGCTGGTTAAGGTCTTACCCCAATCTGCTGCCGCCACAGGATGACTCTTGAAGCGTGCACCCGCAGACTCTAAGCCAATGCGAATACTTTTAGCACATTTTTGGGTACTGGTTTGACGGGTAATATTTCTTAAAAAGCCTGTAAATTTTTCAATATCCACACGCTGATGGTTACTAATAGCCCTTTCTCGTGCCTGCTTCGAGCTTAAAATATCCGAAGCGGTAACATTTCGCTCTGACTGAGAACGTATTATGATATTGGTTTGCGCAGGCGCATAGACGTCATTCATATTTACGTTTTGATCATAAGGCATACTAAAACCAACTCTCCTCCCAATCATTAGGGGTGTGCAACTTTTCGAGTTCGAAATACTAACCGCTCAGCATTGAACTTTCATGTCGTAAATGTAATATTTTTTTTCAAAATGCAACACAACCTTTCTAAAGTTTTCTTTTCTCTGTACTTTTTGAAACCTAAATTAACTAAAAAATTTACCCCTTACCTAAGTCCTTTTTCGGCTTAAGCTCAAATGTTTCACCATCGGCTAACGAAGTCCTTAAATATGGAATGGATTGCCCATCTAAACGGCTGCTTGTTTAGATCCAATTCAACTCAATTATTTCAGTTTAAATCCTGTACAAAACCACTTTAACCTGGTTCTCTGTAATAGCTTTCACATAACTTTTATATGATTAATCATCTCGCCTGACTTACTAATCTCGGGTGCGCAATAAGGCACAATTCAGTATAATCATCCGCAGATTTTATAATTTAGAGTGGAAAGTACAGGCACCTCTATTAAGAGGTCTGTTCCCCCGAAGTGTTTATTTGAGAGTTTTATGAAAACGTATTTAGACCTGCTACAACACATCCTCGATCACGGCGGTGATAAAGGCGACCGTACTGGTACAGGTACGCGCTCGGTATTTGGTCATCAAATGCGCTTTGATCTTTCTCAAGGCTTCCCTTTATTAACCACTAAAAAAGTACACTTTCGTTCGATCGTGATTGAACTGTTGTGGTTCTTAAAAGGCGATACCAATGTGCAATATTTACAGGACAACAAAGTCAGTATTTGGGATGAATGGTCAACCGCAGAACAAACTGCACGTTTTGGTCGCCCAGAAGGTGAACTGGGGCCTGTGTATGGACATCAATGGCGTAATTTCGGTGCAACCAAAAAAGCCGACGGTTTGTATGAAAAAGATGGTTTTGACCAAATTGCGTGGTTAGTCAATGAAATTAAAACCAATCCAAACTCACGCCGTCTGATTGTATCGGGTTGGAATCCACAAGAAGCGGGGCAGGTTGCTCTTCCTCCGTGCCACACCCTCTTCCAGTTCTTTGTTCATAACGGCAAACTGTCTTGTCAGCTCTATCAGCGCAGTGCCGATGTATTTTTAGGTGTGCCTTTTAATATTGCCAGTTATGCGCTACTCACCCATATGATCGCGCAAGTCTGCGGTTTAGGCGTGGGTGACTTTGTCTGGACGGGTGGTGATACGCATTTATATGCCAACCATTTTGAGCAAGCAAAGCTTCAGTTAAGCCGTGAACCTTTAGGGCTGTGCCAACTGAAACTCAATCCAGCGGTTAAAGATATTTTCGACTTTAAATTTGAAGATATCGAAATCGTGGGTTATGAATCACATCCCGGGATTAAAGCACCTGTTGCTGTTTAAAGTAGATCAAGTCCAATTCAATCTCGCATTGAATCAGCGGGATTAAGGTTTACTAATAGATATTCTTCCTCTCCTTGAGGAAGAGTAAGAAATATGACCCAACATTTGAGCGCGTTATGGCCTTTCAAAACTTAGAAGTTGTACATGTAGTCGCAATGGATCAGCAACGCTGTATAGGTAAAGGCAATGACCTACCTTGGCATATTTCAGCCGATCTAAAACACTTCAAAGCCATCACCCAAGGTGGTGTGGTCATTATGGGCCGTAAAACGCTGGAATCGATGGGCCGTACTTTACCCAAGCGCGTCAATTGGGTCATTACTCGCGACACCTCTTGGACTTTTGAAGGTACAAAAGTGGCTTACAGCATCGAAGAAGCTTTAGCGCAAGCTGTTGCCGATGTTCAAGCTTCAGAAAAACCTGACAGTATTTTTATCATTGGTGGCGGTGAAATTTTTAAACAGACCATCGACATTGCGGACCGTTTAGAACTCACGCATGTTGAACTCGATGTGAAAGGTGATGCGCATTACCCTGCCATTCCAGCAGCATTTAAAAAAGTGGCGTCAGAACAACATATTGATGACAAAACTGGAATTGCTTTTGAGTTCGCAACCTATCAAAAATAAAGCATATTCTTTTTGCTAAAAGCACGATGCACAACATGATCAAAATAGAATTTTGGCGGACACTGGGCTTTGGATTACTCCACACCCTGTTTAGTATTTTTGTCTTGTTCAGTTCAATTTGGCTGTGTTTTGCATTGTGGATTCAAGCGCCTTTGAGCTGGTTGGTCAGCCGTATTTTTATTGGGATCTGGATTGCTTTTGCGCTCAGCATTTTAGGCATCTATATCACGCAAAGCTTTTTTGGTCGTCGCCTCGATATCATCCTTTATCTCCTTGGCTTTTTACTGGCGTTGTCTTGGTATTTTAGTTTAGATGCTCGCCAAGACCGCGACTGGCAACCTGAAGTAGCAAAAATCTTGCATTATGAAAAACAAGGCGACCATGTCACCCTTCATAATGTCCGTAATTTTACATGGTACCCTGACGGCTCCTATACTGAACATTGGGATACCCGCTCTTTCGATCTAAATCAAATCACTGGGGTCAATATCATTACCTCGTACTGGATGGGGCCGCAAATCGCGCATACCTTGGTCAGTTTTGATTTTGCCAATACCGCACCGCTGACCTTTTCCATTGAAATTCGCAAAGAGAAAAATGAAGAATTTTCAGCGATTGGTGGTTTTTTTAGAAAATATGAGCTGAGTTTAGTGGCCTCAGATGAGCATGATATTGTGTATACCCGTAGCAATATTCGTCATGAACAAGTCTATTTCTTTCCTGTTCGCCTCGGACAGGCTGAAAGTAAAGCACTGTTTGTAGAGTATTTACATAAGGCAGACGAGCTCGCCAAGCATCCTAAGTGGTATAATACCCTCACCAGTAATTGCACCACATTGGTATTTGATATGGTTCAAGCCGTTTCACATGACGCTTTACCGACTGACTATCGTATTTTAGCTTCAGGCTATTTGCCGAACTATCTGTATGACTTAGGCGCGATTAGTCCTCAGTGGGATATGAAAACTTGGTATCAAAAAGCCTATATCAACCCACGTGTAAGCAAAGAAACAGCTTTAACCAGTCGTGAGTATTCACAGCTCATTCGTCAGGGTTTACCCGTTGACCAAACTCGCTAAAGTCTGCAACGAAAAGCTGCAAGTTAAAACTGGCAATCAAGGACAAAATTTGCTTTGATAGTTCAGACGATACATCACAATAAGAGTCTGATCCCATGTTAAAAAAACTGATTGCAAGCAGTCTTTTAGCGAGTAGCTTAATCATGACTGGCTGCCAAACGACACCCCCCCCATCCGACACCATTGAAATGGCCAACATTCAACAACTCCAGCAACGGACTTGGATTTTGACGCAAATTGGCAATACCGAAATTAAAACAGCACCCAATGAACGTAATATTCCAAGCCTTCAGTTTTCAGCTGATAACCGCATCAGTGGTGCAGATGGCTGTAACCGCATTATGGGCAGCTATACCGTCGGACGCGATACGCTCACCTTGAGCCAGCTCGCAACCACCCGAATGGCCTGTATCAATAACAGTGCTGTTCCGCAACAGTTCCAAGAAGCGCTGGCAAAAGTGACGCATTACCAAGTGTTTGGTAAAACCCTGAAACTACTCGATCGACACGGTAACTTGCTGCTACAGTTTGGCTCTGCCATTCAACCACGTTAAATTGTTTCTATAAAAAGCCTGTAATCACAGGCTTTTTTAATCTGTAACAGACAACATTGTACTGAACCAATCTGCCCTTATATAAACAGATATAAACACAATTAGGATTTTAAAATGCAACAAGCACTCTTTGGTGGTGGATGTTTTTGGTGTGTAGAAGCGGTTTATTTAGAGCTTCAGGGCATACATAAAGTGACCAGTGGTTATGCAGGTGGAGATACCGACAACCCGACTTATGAAGATATTTGTCGTGGCGATACCAACCACGCCGAAGTTATTTTAATTGATTTTGATGAAACTCAAATCAGCTATGCTCAGCTGCTCGATGTGTTTTTTGCCACTCATGATCCGACAACACTCAACCGTCAAGGCAATGATGTTGGCACCCAGTATCGTTCAGTCATTTATTATTTTAATGATGTGCAGCGTGCTGATGCAGAGCAAGCGATTAGCGACTTAAAGGCAGAAGGTCTCGAGATTGTGACCGAACTCAGTCCTGTACCAACGTTCTATTCGGCTGAAGACTATCACCAGAACTTTTACGCTCGTAACCCGTCTCAAGGCTATTGCAACTTTGCCATTCCACCAAAACTGATGAAGCTGCGCTCTAAGTTTCAGGCTTTATTGAAAGACAGCAAATAACTCAATAATTCACAATAAAAAAAGCGACTTCAAGAGTCGCTTTTTTTTACATCAACTTAGTTATCGCTGACGAAAGCAATATCCGCCAGTCCAGCTTCACTCGCACGAGACATGACTTGTGCCACCATATCGTAACGAGATTCTTTATCTGCACGAAGTTGAACCGTTGGCTTGGTTTCCAACTCACCCGCTTCATTAAAACGCGTTTGTAGTTCTTCCAAACTAATCACTTGATTATCCCAAGCCACTTCGCCATTTGCATTAATGCTCACGGTAATGGCTTTAGGTGGAGGATCTACAATATCAGCTGTCGTTTTTGGTAAAGTTAATGGAATTGATGGGTTGGCAACGGTCGCTGTCACCAAGAAGATGATCATCAAAACCAGCATAATATCGATCAGCGGAATGAGGTTCATCTCATTCATGCCAGCATCGTTATCGTCACCCAATTGAAAAGCCATTAAGCTTGACCTCCAACTAGACCTTGTTGAGTCGCTTTACTTTCTACTGCCGCAGGTGCTGAGTCTTGTTGCAACATGGTATCAATGAGCAAGCCGTGTGCTTGGTCTTGAAGCTCATGTGCCAAAGTACGGTTTACACGCGCACAGATGTTATACGCTAACACCGCAGGAATCGCGACAGCCAAACCTAAACCCGTCATGATCAGTGCTTCACCTACAGGAGTTGCAACTTGCGCTAAGCCCGCTTGACCACTTTTGCCAACAGCAACAAGGGCATGGAAAATCCCCCATACTGTACCGAACAAACCCACGAACGGTGCAAGCGATGCAATCGTACCTAGAACTGAAACACCTTTCTCAGCATTCGCTTTTTCAGCAGAAATTTGACGAAGGAGTGCTTGTTCTGCAACGGCTTTACGTTGTTCAAAGTTCAATATAGCAAACTTTGATTTTAACTTAGCTAAAGCTTGCGAAAGTTGAGCATAAGCTTGTTGTTTCAATTGACGTGTACCCATGATACGTAAAACAAAGATGGTCCACGTTGCAATCGACATTGCCAACAAGATGAAATACAGTGTTTTACTGACTGCATCAGCATGTTGCCAATAAACTGAAAAGTTCATACTCGAACTCCTGATAAAGTTAGCGTTTTGTATTCAATTCTAAATCAAATGGTTGCTCAGCCCGAATTGGATAAGCCACACCATTTTCTTTATAAGGTTTAAATTTAGCGCCTTTGACAGCTCTTAAAATCTTTTCATCTAAAGCAGGCACACCACTTGAGCGCGTAATACGGGCATTCACAATCGACCCTTTTTCATTCGCCTCAATCAGCACCACTACTCGACGGTTTTCACCTTGTAAATCTTGATTACTATAAACTGGTTTTGGAGAGCGGCTCCATTGCACACCTGAACCACCAATCGACACCGACTTCGGTGAAGTATCAGCTGGTGCAGCCTGAGTAACAGGTTTCGCTTGCTCTGGTTGCACGACAGGTTTTTCGACTTTTTTCTCTGTAATCGTCGTGGTGACTGTCGGTTTTACTGGGGTTTCGGTTGGTTTAACAACCGGTTTAACCACTTCTGCTTTTTTAACTTGTTGAACCTTTTCTACCTTTTTCGGTGGGGTCGGTTGTGGTTTTTCCACAATCTTCACTTCCTTCGGCTTAGTCGGTTCCTTTTTCGGTTCTTCCTTCGGCTTAGGCGGTAGCGGTTTTGGTGGTTCTTGAATTTTAACGAAGCGAACCTTCAATGGTTCTTTTTCAATCGGTTTGAGTTCAGGAGCTTTCATGTGGTTCACTGCCCACAATACGCCCATATGGCCCACGACAACCGCGATCAAAGCAGCAAGAACTTTCTTTTTCATCGGGTTGGGAGTCTGCATAGGAGAAATAACTGTTGAACTCATTAAAATCGGTGACCTAATTTAAGCGGAGTGGCCACTAGGTTGGTTTCCACTATAACGCTTATCGGTTAGTACAATAAAGTAGCGCAATGATAAATGAGAAGTGTTTTCATTTGCAACTATTAATTTGTCACTTTTTATGGTTTTTTCTAATCATACCCAAATAAAAAAGGCATACTTAATGTATGCCTTTTTCAATCTTGCTTGCAACCAATTTTTTATTGGAAAACGACTGTTTTGTTACCATCAACAATAATACGGTCTTCTAAGTGCCACTTCACTGCACGTGCCAAGACGTTACGTTCAACATCCTGACCCAATTCACGTAATTGATCAACCGTAAAGTCATGGTTCACACGCTCTACATCCTGCTCAATGATCGGACCTTGATCCAGATCCGCAGTGACATAGTGTGCGGTTGCGCCAATGAGTTTTACACCTTTTTCATGCGCTTGCTTGTATGGGTTTGCGCCAACAAAAGCAGGTAGAAATGAATGGTGAATGTTGATCACTTTCATTTCCCACTTCTCGACAAATGCTTCATCTAGAATTTGCATATAACGTGCAAGTACCAATAAATCATTGCCCTGCATTAATTCATCAATTTCAGCATAAGCTTCGCGTTTGTTGTCCTTCGTTACAGGGACAACTTCAAACGGAATGCCAAAGTTCTCAACCGCTTCACGTAAAGTTTCGTGGTTAGAAATCACTTTGGTAATTTCGCACGGCAAACCACCACGCGCATGACGCCATAACAGCTCAAGTAAGGCATGGTCTACTTTAGACACCAAAATCCCGACTTTTTTCACGTCGCTGACCAGCGCCAAACGCCATTGCATTTCATAACGCTCTGCTACATTTGCAGCAAAAGTTTGAGTGATGCTTTCTTTACGAGACTGTAAATTGTCTAGTTCAAACTCAACACGCATAAAGTAACGTCCGCCCTGAGCTTCAGTCGCGTATTGATCAAGCGCAGTAATATTTGCGCCTTGATGATACAAAAAGCTCGATACAGCTTGCACGATCCCTGGTTTATCTTCACAAGTAATCAGTAAACGTGCTGTGTTAGCAGTTGTCATGTTCATGTTGGTTCTTGTTACACCTAATCAAAATAAGCCGAGTATTCTACCGCGTTTCACGCGCTTTCTAAATAGCTTGTTTTTCGGCTTCAATTATTTTTCATATGTGAAAGACTCGCGAAAAGTTCTGACGGGCCAAAACTTTCCAATAATCGCTCATATGTTTCACGGCTTTCACCGCGCAAATACGCCCCTTCTAAGAACACCATTTGGCGCAACGCTTGCCAAACCCATTTCTCTTCAAGATGATTTGAATCACTGATATGCCCAGACATATACAAAAAGTTAGTCCAGTTGGTGAGGACAATCCACAAGTTAATCACCAAGGCTTCTATTTCAGAAGGTGTCATTTGCATTAAACCAGCATCAACAAAGGCCTGATAAATTTTTTGCCCTTGTTGCATCACCTGTCCAGCAAAACGTGGATACATTTTTCTAAAATCTTCGTTATTTTCAACTAAGTGATAAACATCACGATGTAAAAATCGATAGGCCCACAATTGGTTGCTTAACACTTGGAAATAACTAATTTTATCATTCACATCCAAAACACGATCATCCGGCAGTGCCAGCATGTCCAGCGTTTCTTTCTGATACTGTTCCATGAGCTCTTTGATAATTTCACTTTTATTGCGAAAGTGATAATACAAATTGCCCGGACTCATATTCAATTCAGCGGCAATATGATTGGTCGTAACAGAACGTTCTCCACGCTCGTTAAAAAGCTGCAAACTGAGTTGCAAAATACGTTCTTTGGTTTTCAACGTTTTAGTTTGAGACATCCTAAAATAACCATTCATTCAGTGCATTAGAAGACTAACACATAAAGTAACTTGACTAATTAGAGCAATTACTCTAAAAATTAAACATAAATTGAAATTTGAAATGGTAGTGCGGCATGAACAGTCAAACAAAAACAACTTCATTGACACCACATTCTTATGATATTCAGCACCTACATGATGTGCTTGAACAGCAAAAGCACGCTTATTTACGTTATCCATTGCCAACCGCAAAAGAGCGTATTGACCGTTTGGCACGACTTAAGCGTATCTTAGTTAAGTATCAAGATCAATTTGCAGAGGCAATTAATCAAGACTATGGCAACCGTTCCACCAGTGAAACCAAAATTGGGGAATTACTCACCTGCCTTGAACACATCAAATATTATAGCAAGCATTTAACCACGTGGATGAAACCCTCGAAACGTCACGTTTCCATCATTCACCAGCCGGCTAAAGCATGGGTGCAATATCAACCTTTAGGTGTGATCGGCATTATTACCCCATGGAACTATCCTTTATTACTCTCGATTGGACCCTTAATTTGTGCTTTGGCGGCAGGTAACCATGCCATGATTAAGATTTCTAGTTCATCGAGTAACTTTGGTCGCATTCTTGAAAAAGCGCTCTCTGAAGCCTTTCCTCAAGAATTAGTTTCCGTGACCAATGGCGGTGGCGCGATCTCGGATGCCTTTTGTCGTCTGGCTTTTGACAAACTGATTTTCACAGGTTCAACCAATGTCGGTAAAACCGTCATGTCTGCTGCGGCAGAGAACCTCGTTCCATTGATCCTCGAACTTGGCGGAAAATCACCAGTATTAGTACATCCTTCTATTCATTTACGGGATGTTGCACAGCGGATTGCTGCAGGTAAACTGTGGAATGCAGGTCAAACCTGTGTGGCACCTGACTATATGTTCTTGCCTAAAGGTAAAACTGCCGAGTTCATTGAACACTTCCGCGAGTGTGTGGAAGAGATGTATCCCGACATTCTGCATAATCCAGACTACACCTCAATTATTAATGACCGCCAATACAACCGCTTGCAAGGTTATCTTGAAAATGCACGTGAGCATGGAGCGCAGGTGGTTGAGGTCAACCCAGCCCATGAAACCTTCTCCGACACCCGCAAAGTGCCCCCTACACTATTAACAGGGGTCACGCCTGACATGCGTATTATGCAAGAGGAAATCTTTGGACCACTGCTACCGATCATGGAATATGATCAAATAGACGATGTTATCGAGTTTATTAATAGCCGTCCGCGTCCACTTGCATTATACTACTTCGACTTTGATCAGGCGCGTGCAGATTATGTCGCACAGCGTACTCATTCAGGGCATTTCGGACAAAACACGGTTTTGACCCATGTCGCACAAGACGATTTACCATTTGGTGGCGTTGGTGCATCAGGTATGGGGAAATATCATGGTCCAGAAGGTTTCTTCAGTTTGTCGCATGAACGGTCAGTGATGTCGAATCCCAAGTTATATAGCTTGAAATTCATTCTCCCACCGTTTAACAAACCAATTCACAAGTTGATTTCAAAGACCCTTCTTCGCTAAATGATCAAGGCATGACCTATCGCACGGGTTCATGCCTAGTTTTAATGAAAATCGCTTGTCTTTTAAGCGCATTTTTGGTATAAAACGCCCCTTGAATGATTTCATCCGTTTACTTAATAACTAGCGCACAATCGGTGCTGTCTAGCAATGGAGTTCACCATGTCTAAGGTTTGCCAAGTTACCGGCAAGCGTCCAGTCGTTGGCAACAACGTCTCGCACGCCAATAACAAAACCAAACGCCGGTTCGAGCCGAACCTGCATCACCACCGTTTCTGGTTAGAAAGCGAAAAACGTTTTGTACGTCTTCGTCTAACTACAAAAGGTATGCGTATTATCGACAAATTGGGTATCGAGAAGGTTGTTGCTGACCTACGTGCTCAAGGTCAAAAGATCTAAGGAGTCTGAACCATGCGTGATAAAATTCGCCTAGTTTCTACTGCTGGTACAGGTTATTTCTATACCACAACTAAGAACAAACGTACTATGCCGGAAAAAATGGAAATCAAAAAATTTGATCCAAAAATCCGTCAACACGTAATCTTCAAAGAAGCTAAAATTAAATAATTTTAGTTTTTTGGAAAAAACGACCTGCTTTAGGTCGTTTTTTTTTGCTTTTTTTTCGTTCGACTTGTTAAACTTTTAATCTCTTTTGGCACCTTTTGTGCTTTGCTTCTTTTTCACCCTTAACTTTTGCTTAAGGAGTTTTTAGTGCCTCATGACGTAGATCTCATTATATTACTTGCTGTCGGTTTTGGGCTTGCGCTCATTTTCGGCTATCTTGCCGTACGCTTACGCCTTCCCCCACTCATTGGTTATCTGATTGCGGGTATCATTATTAGTCCCAATACCCCTGGTATTGTCGCGGACATTCATCTGGCGAACCAATTGGCTGAACTTGGGGTCATGTTCCTCATGTTTGGTGTGGGCATGCATTTTTCCCTCAATGACTTATTACAAGTTCGACGTATTGCACTGCCTGGTGCTATTTTACAAATTGCTGTCGCGACTCTACTCGGAATAGGCGTCAGTATGATCTGGGGGTGGAGTTTTGGTTCTGCCTTAGTCTTCGGCTTAAGCCTGTCTTGTGCCAGTACAGTGGTATTACTCAAAGCACTGGGAGACCGTGGTCTACTCAATTCGGTCAACGGTAAAATTGCCGTAGGTTGGCTCTTGGTTGAAGATCTGGTCATGGTCTTGGTACTGGTACTCTTACCCGCAACAGCAGTTCTACTCGGTGGAGAAGCCCTTACAGGCAGTGCTGATGACAACATTTGGCTTACCTTAGGCATTACCTTACTTAAAGTTGTAGGCTTCATCGCTTTTATGCTGATCATCGGGAAACGTCTTGTTCCAATGATCATGCAATTTGTCGCTCGCCTTGGTTCACGTGAACTGTTTACCTTAACCGTGGTGGCTGCTGCGGTCTCAATCGCCTTTGGCGCGTACAAAATTTTCGGTGTTTCCATGGCACTGGGCGCGTTCTTTGCAGGAATGGTCGTTAAAGAGTCTGACTTTAGCCACCGTGCCGAAGAAGAAACTCTTCCTCTACGTGAAATTTTTGCCATTTTGTTCTTTGTTGCAGTGGGTATGTTATTTGACCCGCGCATCTTAGTGGAACAACTGGTGCATGTGCTTGCAGTCGTTGCAATTATTATGGTCGGCAAAACCATTGCCGCTATGGCACTAGTGCTCTTTTTCCGCTATCCCATCAATACAGCCCTCACCGTCGGTGCTTCACTGGCACAGATTGGTGAGTTTTCCTTCATCTTAGCGACACTCGGGGTTTCACTTAAACTCTTGTCCTTAGAAGGGCAAAACCTAATTTTGGCAGGAGCACTCATCTCCATCACCTTAAACAGCTTTGTGTTCTCCGCAATTGAGCCTGTACAACGTTGGATTCGTGAGCGCTCGCATCTAGCACGCTTACTGGAGCGTAGTGGTGACCCACTGGCAATGCTGCCTGATGAAGTCTCACAAGACTATTTACGTGACCAAGTGGTAATTGTTGGGCATGGTGAAGTGGGCCGTCGCATTACCAAACAATTGATGGCCGAAGACATTAAAGTGGTGATTGCGGAAGAAAACCGTGAAATTGTAGAAAACCTACGTGAAAAAGGCATTGCGGCTGTTTCTGGGATGGCGACAGACCCTGGTGTACTGATTCAAGCCCATATTCAACATGCGCGCCTGTTGGTACTTTCCCCGATGGATATTTTAGATATTCATAAAATCGTGGATATTGCCAAAACCCTCAATCCTGAGATTCAGGTCTTAGTATGTGCGGAAAGCAAAGAAGAAGCCGAAGTGATTCGCCGCGATCAAATTGGTGAAGTTTATTTTGCAAAAGAGGAAATGGCGAAAAATATGAGCAATCATATTTTAAATCAAATTCAGATTGCACATCATCAAGCACCCACCCACTAACCAACCAACACTGGATACAAAAAACGCACTGTTCAGTGCGTTTTTTCATATTCGGCTTAGCTGAAGAACTGTGGCTTTTCATCCACCACTTCCGCTTGCCACTCGCCTACTTGTTTTTCAAGTAAGCCGTATAAAGCCGCTTGCACCATCTGCTGAGCAACGACTGTTGTCTGGTCGCCCAATAATGCTTTGAGCTCTTCATTAAACTGGATCGTGACTAAAGGCGCACTCTCCGAACCTGCGTTACGTAGTGCGAGCTCACCACCTTCAAGTTGAACCAATTCTAAAATGGCTTCTTGATTTCCAAATAATTCTTTCAATTGTTCTATAGACATATTTCCTCCATGTTCAACATGGTGGCAAAGGCAGTTGCACTTTGCTTCGCTTAGACTTATTGATATAAGGACAAATTTTCAAACTTCAAGCGTTGGTCATCGCTTTTAGAATTCAACCATCTCATTCCGAAAGCCATCGATCAACGCCGTTAAGTCTCGATGCCACTCGCGTAAAATTTTGGTATCGGGTAACCATGCCTGAGGGGTTTGAGTCACTTTAATGATCAGATTCGATGAAGTTTCTAACTCAGGTTCAGGTGTACTCGGCTCTGGCGCATACTGACACAAGCGATAAGCACGTTTTAACTCGGCAATGAAACCTTCTTTCGATAGTTGTTGCATTACAGTCACTTCAGGCGAGACTTGGCCCTTAGCTGCCATATGCTCCTCTATGGACTTCAAGGTCGGGGTAAAGTCATTTAAGCGGTAGTAACGGACCAACTCTTGTAGAAACGCAAGCACCGCGCCATGCAAGTGAAACACAGCAGCCTCACGGTAAGCCTGAGCTTGTTGCACATGATCAATTTGTTCTGCTTGTTGACATGAAAGTCGAGCAAAGTAGAGTTTTTGGTTAGTGCGATCAGCATGGTAACGGGCAACACGAGTCATGAAGGGTGTTCCTAAGTTTTGGCGTTTATAACAATTCTAAGAGTAATCTTTCTATACAGCAGTGCATAATAAAAATTATGCATGATCTATTTCAATAAAATAAATCTTTCTTTTTGCTATGACAGGCATCGAAATATGGATTGGACGCACATTTGTGAGTACCCAAGCCCAATATCCCTCTTCCCAATATGATGCCATCGCCGAATCAAGCTCATCTTCTCTCCATGAGTGAATCGACTCAACATCAACCATAGCAACAGCATACCCCAACTCTTCATCGTCCTCGTGGGTTAAATAGTGCTTATTTTCCACAATAATCAAATCTTTGAGTGGCCATTGCTCTGGTCGCCAAGAACGGATCTCTAAAGTTTTATTTCCTTGAGAAATTTGTCGTCCCATCGGCGCAACAATCGATAAAGCTGGATAGATTTTTTTCATTTTATCCCATAAAAAAGGAGCATCCATTGCTCCTTTTTACTTATGCTTCTGGCTTCTCAGGTTTATCTTCCGCCTGTTTGACGCGAATACCAGTACCATGCAAACGTAGTGTATTAAGCCCTTTAATAGCTTTAATCGCTTCACGTGCGTGTGGCATTTCAACAAATGCAAAACCTTTCGATTTACCTGTTGCTGCATCAAGGATTAAATTACATGATGCAACTGTGCCATATTGCTTAAATAATTCAAGCAGTTCAGCTTCAGCCACTGTACGCTCTAAATTACGAACTAAAATTTTCATCTTACAACCTTCAAAAATAGGCAAAATCATCAAAAAGCAATCGCCTACGCTACTTTCTGAACATTGCACAACAAATACCACAATGTAATCTGTTTAGTTTAATCGAGATTAATCCCAAAATCTAAATTAATCGATTGGCGCTCAATTAAAGCACTCTTTACGGTTTGCTGACGAGGCTTATGATGGGTTTCCATGCTACACAAATTTCGGGTCAGATCATTTAAAAAGTAACTTTCGACTTTTCGCCCTTGCTCATCAATCACGTCTCGCGCCCACAGACTTAAATTTTGCTTGGTTAAAATCAGCTCATTCTGAGCACGGGTCAGTGCCACATATAAGACCCGACGCTCTTCTTCGACATCACTAAAATCACCTTGGGCACGTGCATGTGGATATTGCCCTGGGGTGACATTGACGACATAACAGACCTTTTGCTCTGTGCCTTTGGCCGAGTGAATGGTAATCAGGGTGACGACATCGCTATCGGACTGGCGTTCGATTTCAGAAATCGACACAGGATCAAGCACATATTCCTCTAAGAACTCACTTAACTGGGTATGTTTAGACGCCAATTGTTTGACCAGTTCAAAGTCCCCTTGGCGGCGGTTCCAGTCTTTTTTATAATTTTCCGCCAATTGTGCTTCAATCGCCTGAATACCCAAACCGACACAAGCCTGTACTTCCTGTTTCAGTACCGTCATTTGCTTCATGATCAACACAGTTTCAGCTGGAATTCGCCCAAATTTCTCTAATTTATCAAAGATCAAATCAAACTCAGGCTCCAGTAAAAGTTGCTGAGCAAGACGGCTTGCACCCACATCTCCCACCCCATTCCACAAGGTAAGAAAACGCATCCATGCAATATCATCTAGAGGATTGGCAATCACGCGCAGCAAGCTCAGTAAATCTTTCACATGTGCGGTTTCAAGCAGTTTCATGCCCCCAATAAAGCGATAGGGGACATTGGCCGCTATACACGCCGCCTCAATATGACGTGCTGCAAAGCTAGAACGGACCAAAACCATATGATCCGACCATTTACTGCCTTGTAAGTAATGGCGCTCTTTAATGTCGATCGCAATCCATTTTGCTTCATCAAACTCATTTGGGAAAATGTGCATGCGAGGCTTCACGCCCTCACCCCGATGAGCATCTAGGCGTTTGTTATATTGAATCTCAGATTGATCGAGCAGCCAATTTGAAAGGTCTAAAATTTCTTGGGTTGAACGATAGTTTTGCTCCAATTTAAACACCTGAGCATTCGGCACACGGTCTTTAAAATGGTGAATATTTTCAAAATCAGCCCCACGGAAACCATAAATCGACTGTGCATCATCACCCACGCAGAACAGGCTCACTTTGTCTTTAAGGGGCTCAAGCAAGGCCCACTGCAAAGGGTTGGTGTCCTGCATTTCATCGACCAGCATGTGTTTGCAGAGCGATGCCACATAGTCCGCTAAACCTTCTGACTGGTCGAGTGCTGAGGCCACGATCGCCAAAATATCGTCATAATCTAAAAAGCTACGCGCACGTTTTCGTGTCTCGTACTCTTTCATGATTTCCGCCATTTGATCTTTAAAAGCCAAATGCTCAGGATGCTGTTTTTCTAAGGCATCACTCAACTTTTGACGCGTATTTCGTGCAAAAGAATACAGATCACACAGTTCTTGCGGTTTAGGCAGCTGATTAGAATTTTTCTTGTCATCTTTTCCACGAATCAGACGAAACATCATCAGCTGATCATCACGATCAATAATTGAAAACTGCTCTAAACCAAAGGCCTTCGGTACACGGCGCAGTAGATACATACAAAAAGTATGAAAAGTAGAAGCGCGCAGCCCTTTGGCTTGCTCACCTAAAGCCAGCTCCACTCGCGCCACAATTTCACTGGCTGAACGACGAGTAAAGGTTAAAATCTGAATTTGGTTGGCAGGAATCCCTTGATCAATCAGGTATGCAGCACGTGCCACAATGGTTTTCGTTTTGCCACAGCCAGCCCCTGCGAGCACCAGACTGTGTTGCGACTCAGTCGTGGCAGCTTGTTTTTGTTGCGGGTTTAATTCATCAATTAGGCTGGCTAAACTCATAATCACTCATCAATTCGTGGATGCTACTAGTTTAACAAATCTATGACTTCAATATGAGGCTACAGCAATGATTATCCATTTCTATCTAAAATACACCTTCAAATCTAGGGCTAAGACCTTATGCTCGAACCGCTTACTGCCTCAAAAATTTCAAATTAAGCTTGCTCAGTATGCTTTAAAAGCAAAAGTCGAGTAATGTCCTCACAACTGTTTTGCAAATGCTGTTCTGCATTTTTCAATGCTGTTGCTAAATCACAGTCGGGTTCATTGATCGAAACAATTTGACTAAACCCTTCATCAAATAATGCCTCAACATCCTCTCCGACACGTCCAGCAAAGGCAATCACAGGTTTATTCAACTGCTTAGCTAACTGAGCCACCGCCCACGGCGTTTTGCCAAACTTGGTTTGGAAGTCGATACTGCCTTCACCAGTGAAAACATATTCAGCTTGCTTTATTTTCTCAGCCAGTTGAGTTTGCTCAATCACCCACGTGGCGCCAGACTGAAGCTGAGCGCCTGTAAATGCCATTAGACCAAATCCTAGCCCACCTGCGGCGCCTGCCCCTGCAACATTACGTATCTGTAGATTAAGCTGTGTTTCCACCACATCTGCAAAATGACTCAAATTTTGATCCAACTGCTCAACTATCTCTGAGCTTGCCCCTTTTTGCGGGCCAAACACATGCGATGCACCCTGTGCTCCACACAGCGGATTAGTGACATCGGAGGCAATCAAAACTTGTACTCGTTGCAAGCGCGGATCTAAAGCCTGCATATCGATCTGTTCAATATCTTGTAAATGGCCACCACCAACGGGCACTTCCCGCCCTTGTGCATCTAAAAACCTTATTCCAAGTGCTTGTGCCATGCCACTGCCTGCATCATTGGTAACACTGCCTCCAAGTGCCAAAATAATTTTGGACACACCTGCGTCCAAGGCATGTCGAATCATTTGCCCCGTTCCCAAAGTTGTGGTCAGGAGTGGGTTTCGCTGTGCGGGCTCAAGTAGATGAATACCATTGGCTTTTGCCATTTCAATAACAGCCGTTTGCCCTCCATCAAATAAGCCCCAATACGTTTTAACTCGTTGTGATGGCAATGGCCCTGTCAGCTCACATTCGACTTTTTGGCCTACTAAAGATGCTAATAAAGCATCGACTGTGCCTTCGCCACCATCGGCCATGGGTACATGTATACATACAGCATCAGGGATTATATTTTGAATCCCGCGCTGCATCGCCACACAAGCCTGTTCTGCTGTCATACTTTCTTTGAAGGAATCGGGCGCTAAAATAAAAGTTGTCATCATCCATAATTTTTTTAGAAAATTTAATTTATTAATAACACGATTTATAAATTTCCCGCCTGCATTTTTCTCTTTTCAATGTCCTTGATACACTTCGTTATCATTGAAAGTGAATACATCTCGATAAAGTTAATAGCCTCAATGATTTTTTAATTTTTAAACATAGAAGAGTTTTACTATACCCGTCACCAAAACGACCACCATAGTTCATTTGGTTTTAATGCATAAATTAAACAAAGTACGAATCAATTAGCCGATAAAATCATCACTAAACATTCAACGCTCTTAAAAAAATAGGTGATGTATGCAACGTATCAATTTGGGAAAAGCCGCACCTGAACTGTATAAAACAGTGTTAGAACTCGAAAATTTATCCATACAAAAAGTCCAACAAGCAGGTCTTGAGATTGGATTTTCACACTTGCTGAAACTGAGAGCCTCACAGATTAACCAATGTGCGTTCTGTGTACGTATGCATACCCAAGATGCCATAAAAGCAGGTGAATCAATGGAACGGATTGCCCTCATCAGTGCATGGCAAGAAAGTGGATATTTTTCCGAAAAAGAACGCGCTGCGCTGATTTTAATTGAAGAAATTACACTCATTGCCCAGCAGCATTTCCCCGATTCGGCGTATCAAGAAGCAGTAAAAAGTTTATCCGATGCAAAAGTTGCCGCTATTGAATGGATCGCGATTGTGATTAACACGTGGAATCGTATTGCGATTTCAAGTCAATATGCCGTCAATCCGTAAACCTGCCATTCAGCTTTGCAAGTGATATAAAGCACACGAAAAAAGGGAGCCTACATGAGGCTCACTTTTATTTTTTAATCACGCTTTATTCAGATTGGCTTGCTGGTGGAATCTGCTTAATGGCTGCTGCAAGAGTAAGATAATTAATCCCTTGGAATAAAATATCAAAAGCAAGGAATAAGCCCAGCACCCAAAATGGGGCATCTGGTGTGGTTAAAATCATAATGCCGGCCAATAGAGTTAAAACGCCAGAAAAAAGTGTCCAGCCCCAACCTTGAAATGCTCGAAATAAGATTGCATTAAAGATACGAATGACCCCAGCAATAATCAGGAAAACTGCTAAAACACTGGTCAAGACAATGGCTGTTTTCACAGGTGTGGTAAATGCATAATAGCCCGCAACCAAATACAATACACCAAAAAGTGCCCATAACCAGCGAAAGCCACCCTCAAAAATTTTAAAGGCTGCGATGAAGTGTAGAACACCACCTATCATCATCAGCACGCCAAAGATAAACACTACGGATAAGGTGGCAAAAGGCAAAGCGGCCAAAAGGATGAAACCAAACAACACCAGTAAAATCCCTAAACCCAAATACCATTTACGATTTTCATGGAGTTGATGGCGAACTAAATCATTACCGACTGTTTTCATCTTCTTCTCAAGTTTGATTTTCGTTCACTTAGTTTTAACATGTTTTGCAGCGAACTTGTAGGCTTGTGTTTATCCACACAATCAATCCATGCTGTGGATAAACACAGCATTATCCACAGTTACTTTTTCCACCCAATTTCAATCGCAGTGATTTCATTCACCAATGTTTCATCAATCGACTCAGGCATTTTACTCTGTGTTTGCGAGGTTGGAATGTGCCCGGCCATTAATTCAGCTTTGGCTTGAGGGAACAGTGGTTGTTGATTTGGGTAAGCATAACCTGCAGGATACATCGGCTGTCCTGTGGCTAAGTTGTATTTATCACTGGCACCAAAGGCATGTAAAAGCTCATGTGCAAGAACGACTTTGTTTTGCTCAGTTTGCTTGTTAGATGCAAATAAATTCACCGAACCGATGCGACCTTTTTGCAAAGCTGTCGAGTGTTTCAGCTCTTTAGTCAGTGCTGGGTCATAATAGTTCAAATACAAAGTAACAGTTGGTGCACCATCTGAACCTTGATGGTTTTTCCATGCATAATAACGGAACTTTAAACTCCACAAGACCGTATCCAATAAACTTGCCTGCTCAGGCACTTTCGGCGGTAGCTGTTTGAGTTCGCGCCCAAGTTGGAAATAAATCGCAATCGGTTGACCGCGATATGTCGCAGACATCTGCTCTAAATAATCTTGTACCCCTTTTAAGTTCGTAGGCGTCAATTGCTGTATATATTGCTGAGTTGTACCTTGCCCATCTGCATTAACTGGATGCAGTAATACAATAATTGGCTTACTCCAATCTTGGTTCTGATCCCTGTAAGCATTCACAGCGACCACCAATAAAATCAGCAGCAAGATTAAAGTACGAAGTTTTTTCCACATATCCCCAAAATCCAATTTTCTTAATCACTTATCTAAAGATATCAACTGATTTAGTACGCCAATAAAATCTAAAGCAGAACTCTATTAATTTTTACAAACTTATTATTATCTAATTCTTTAAACTCAAGCCAACCAGAGTGTATTGATTCTACAGCCTCTTCATAATTTCTAATATTTAAATCAGAATTTTTCAAATATTTAATAATATCAGACATCTGAACCCAACCATTATCTACTGAGTAATTATTAATTGCCTTTTGCACTAGGCGAATAAATGTACTAAAACTACTTTTCCTTAAATACATTTGGCTTCCATTCATTTTAGTCTCAAAAATACCTAAAGCTTTAACTAAACTAGATAATTTATCAAAACCATAGTTTCTGGTATCAAAATCAGGTTTCACAGCATTAATATAACCACCTACTAACCCTAAATACGCCCAGCCACTATCATCCGAATTATCTTTAACTGCTTTATAAATCAAATTTAAGGTTGCCCGATCAACTGTTTCTGGAATAATTCTTTCTTTGGGTTGGATTGCTGCTTTTTGATCAGTTGCTTTCAAGGTTTCTGCTATTTTTTTGGCCGTAGATTCAGAAAGGAACTCATCTTCAATATTTTTAAGATCACTATCTGAAATTAAATTTTCTATATAAATGAATTTATCACAAGCTTTCTTAAAAGCCTCTGGAGTTTTCTTTTTCCCAAATCCATAAACACTTAAGCCATTTTCACGGATACGAGATGCTAAAGGGGTAAAATCACTATCGCTAGAAACGATACAAAAACCATCCAAGGCCCCAGCATAAAGTAAGTCCATCGCATCAATAATTAAAATCATATCTGTAGCATCTTTACCTTTTGTATAGGCAAACTGCTGAACTGGCGTGATTGCATGAGGTAAGTGAACCTCACGCCAATTTTTCAAAGTGTCGCTACTCCAATCGCCATAAACACGCTTCACACTGGCAATACCATATTTAGCTACTTCTTCAAGTACTGATGGAATTGCACTAATAGATGAATTATCAGCATCAATTAGCACTGCAAATTTTTTGTTTGTATTTCCACATACACCCCAAATATTATGATTATTTAAAAATTATTTTGACATAAAAAATGCCCACCAAAGTGAGCATTTCTTGATTATTTCTAAGCAATTAAAACTTAGGCTTCAACCCATTTCCCATCATTGAACACCAATGACCATTTGGTTTGCTTACCTTCAGGCGTTTCAGAACCAATATATTGCGCTTGATTCTTACGGCTAAATTTCACCAAAGTTGGATTTCCTTCAGGGTCAACATCAGGTGCTTGCAAAATAAACTGATACTTCGGATCAAGCTGATCGGCAACACTACGAAGTTCCGAAACTTTAGGTGCACGTGTTTCACGTACTTTCGGGAACTTACTTGCCGCCAAGAATAAACCAGCCGCCCCATCACGTAATACAAAAAAGTCATCATGCTTAGTTGAACGTAAATGTTCCATCTTAATCGGGTCGACACGCGGAGGTGCAGGCTGACCACTTTTTAAGACTTTACGTGTGTTATCACAGCTTGAGCAAGCAAAATAAGGTCCAAAACGACCCGTCTTCAGCTGCATTTCCCCATCACACTTATCACATGGAATGGTTGGACCATCATAACCTTTGATTTTGAACTCACCTTCTTCAAGTTCAAAACCAGCACAGTCTGGGTTATTACCACAGACATGTAGTTTACGACCACCATCGATCACATAACTGTCCATCGCAGTTTCACAGATTGGACAGCGTTTTTTCGACATCAAATCTGCTGTTTCTGCTGCGTCATCATCAGAAAGTGCGGCAAGTGATTCAACTGGCGTTAAGTTCAACGTGCCTTTACAACGCTCTTTCGGCGGTAAGTTATAGCCAGAGCACCCTAAGAATACACCTGTGGTTCCTGTGCGAATCTGCATTGGACGGTCGCATTCTTTACAGTGAACCGCTTCCACCTCTACAGGTTGGTTGCGGCGCATACCACCTTCACCTTGCGCATTGGTCAGGCGTTTTTTAAAGTCGCCATAGAAGCTGTCGAGCAACTCTTTCCAATTGCGTTCGCCATCAGCCACTTTATCGAGTTGACCTTCTAAGTCCGCGGTAAAGTCATAATTCATGAGGTTATTGAAACTTTCATCTAAACGATCAGTAACAATCTCACCCATTTTTTCAGCAAATAGACGACGGTTTTCCAGTTTGACATAACCACGGTCTTGAATGGTCGAGATAATCGCCGCATAGGTCGATGGTCGACCAATGCCCTTTTTCTCAAGCTCTTTCACCAATGACGCTTCAGTAAAACGTGCAGGTGGCTTGGTAAAGTGTTGCGATGGATCTAATTTTTCAAGCTTCAGTATTTCACCGACTTTCACCGCAGGCAATAACACATCATCGTCCGACTTGTTTTGACCACGGACTTTAGTGAAACCGTCAAAGACTAAGGTGCGACCTTTGGCTTTAAGCTCAACACCGTTGGCATCCACTAAAATAGTCGATGACAAGTATTCTGCTGGTGTCATTTGACACGCGACAAACTGACGCCAGATCAAATCATACAAACGTTGTGCATCACGTTCCACACCAACCAAGCTGTCGCCTTTTAACGCCACATTCGATGGACGAATCGCTTCGTGGGCTTCTTGTGCACCCGCTTTGTTACCATAGCGGTTCGGCTTAGCAGGCAGATACTTCGTACCAAACTCGGTCTCAATATGATGACGCACCATATTCACCGCATCGTCACTCAAAAAGGTCGAGTCGGTACGCATATAGGTAATAAAACCCGCTTCATACAAACGCTGCGCCAACATCATGGTTTTCTTCACAGAGAAACCCAAACGTGTACTGGCTGCTTGTTGTAAAGTCGAGGTGATATACGGCGCGCTCGGATTCACCTTGGTCGGTTTATCTTCACGTGCTGAAACTTTGTAATCTGCGTCTTTAATGAGCTTCAATAAAGCATCGGTATCGGCTTTATTGCGTAGCTTTAAGGCTTTACCTGCTTGTTTGACGGCTTCTAAACGAATCTCATCGGTCTGTGACTTAGTGTCTGCAAAAACTTGCCAGTATTCTTCGGGAATAAACGCACGAATTTCACGCTCACGCTCAACCACCAGTTTAACTGCGACAGACTGAACACGACCTGCCGATAAACCACGGGCAATTTTTTCCCAAAGTAAGGGCGAAATCATAAAGCCAACAACACGGTCTAAAAAGCGGCGTGCTTGTTGCGCATTAACTTTATCGATATCAAGGCGTGCTGGATGCTTGAATGCATCTTGGATGGCATTTTTGGTAATTTCGTTGAATACCACACGTTGATAACGTGAGTCATCGCCACCAATCACTTCTTTTAAATGCCAAGCAATCGCTTCTCCTTCACGGTCCAAGTCCGTTGCGAGATAGACCTCGTCAACTTGCGAAGCAAGCTTTTTCAGTTCAGCAACCACATGCTCTTTGCCTGGAAGCACTTCATAATGTGCTTTCCAGTCATGCTCAGGATCAACACCCATACGATTGACCAATGCATTTTGTGCTTTTTCAGCTTTCTGAGCATCGGTCAGTTTGGTTCGTGTTGCTGGCTTCTTTTCTGCAGTCTTACTGGAACCACCTGTAGGTAAATCACGCACGTGACCCACAGACGACTTCACAATGTAATTCGAGCCTAAATATTTATTGATTGTTTTCGCTTTTGCAGGCGACTCCACAATCACTAAAGCACGCTTTTTCCCAGCCTCAGGAGAATCTGCTGTAGTACTTTTGGATGTGGACCGAGGAGCTTTCGCCATATTAACCGTTAATCCTGTTTCAATGGGTCTGTAAAATTAAAGTTCAGCCAAAGACTGTAAATATGCTTTCATGGCATCTAACTGGGTTGCTCTTAAGTCAGAATGCTCATCCCAATAGAGTCCCACGCAGTTTGCTTGCATATCAATAGCATAAATACCCTTTAATTCAATGGGTAAATGTTTAAACTTGTCATCACCTGTAATGAGCTCAAGCTGCTGATCAACAACGCGAGCGCGCATTAAAGGTAGGCGTGCTTCTGGAATCAGGACACTGTAGTACGCCACCATGCTGGCACGGTTTTCCGAAGCCATTGGTATTTTCGTCCAGTCAGGTGCTGCGACTAAACGTGGGTGTAAACCCATCTTGCGCGCTTTATCACGCATTTCACCCAAAGCTTTCTCTCTTGGACTTACACGAAGTCCAAAAATCGAGCCGAGGATGAATAAGATGATAAATCCGACAACCCAAATTCCAGTATTTTCCATAGCACAACCTTTTTATTCCTTTATTAGAGTTGCATAAGCACAATATAAAACGCAAGTTTGAACGATAAAATTAATTTAAGAACATTTCATGACTATATAGAACTTCATGTCCATTCCAGTAAATATAGCCTTTATCGAGTAACTCTTTCAGCAACATACGCACATCTGACTTCGGAAACATTTGCTCAAGCAAATCACGGAGTGCATAGATATCTTTGGGTTTATTGGTTTTTAACTCGCGCAGTTTTCGTGCGACCTCAAGCTGTACAGGGTCAATCTGTGCAAAGTTTTTAAACAGTTCTTGTTGCGCGGACTTCATATCTACAGTTGGTTCAAGCACACCTACCATACTGTCTTGTTGCAGTTGCTGTAGCGCTTGCTGCATGCTTTGCGGCTGTGTAATTGGGTCTTGTTCATCTAAATTCAGTGCCAACCACTGCTTCAACACTTTTTTACGAAAACGAATTTGCTCATCATAGCGTTTGATGATTTTGAGATTAATCAACATCCCCACCACCCGCTGCGTCTTTTCAGGTACGAGTTGCAAAATATTACTTATTGAATTTTTTAGACCGTCCAATGTGCTCGGCTTACCTGACATTTTCCCCAAAGCATCGCAATATTTTTTGACCATTTTTAAATAAGGCTGATTTTTGATGCGGTCTAAACTGGGAAGATGACGTTGACTCGGTACAGCTTCAGACTGAATGAGGATCAAATTGCTCTGAATATCCGAAGATTGCATTAAGTCCAAAAGTATTTCTGCTGTATTGACCGCAGAGATAATTTCAACCTGCGTCTCTGGCTCAAGTAAAGCCATTAACTGCCCGACCACCACGGCATATTCGAACTCTTTTTGCTCGGCTTTGGGCGTGTCTAAAATTACCACTTGACCACTGCTGATCCAAGCAGCCAGTTCCGTTAAATCTTGCAATGCATACTCAAATTGACCTTGGCAATGAAACAAATACAAAGTCGGATAATGCTCCACAATCTCGCGCAACAATTTGGCAGTCGGAACATTATTTTCAAGGTCAAGAAGAACAACTTTTTGAGTCATAGGACAGTTTTTATGGGATGCACCAGAAAGCGGGTATTAGAGTAGGAACTGCATCAAAGGTCAAATGATTTCGTCAGTCAAATTGGGCTTTGAGTTGGGTAAAACAAAAAAAGAGACAAGACTCAGCAATATCCACAACCCACATCACAGCTTTTTTAGCCCCAGACAGCAAATGAACTTAATAATGTGGCGGACGATCAGCCATCGGGTCAAATGTCGCAATTCCATCGGACAAATCTGAAGATTCAACACGTTGATACAAAATTTGCATTTGTTTTTTTAAATCAGCAATTTCCAGTCCTTGAATCACCAATTGTTCATTGAGCTGTTCAACTAAATCATCTAAAAATGCAATTCGGACTTGCAAATCTTCAATGGGTGCGGACAATGGCGCTTGATTATCAATATTTTGTTGTTTAGACACTTCAAGTCCTCATTTGAGATTTTTCAGGAAACATTATGGCCTATATTACTTTAAGGGATGTCCAACTTGCGTTTGGTGGACCTGCCTTGCTCGACGGCGCGAACTTTTCATTGGAGCGCGGTGAACGAGTGTGTTTAATTGGTCGTAATGGTGAAGGTAAGTCTACTTTACTTAAACTGATCGAGGGAAGTTTATTACCCGATTCTGGCGAAGTTTCTCTGCAAAATGGCATTACCATTTCAATGTTGGCGCAAGACGTGCCGATGGACTCGGGCAAAGTGGCAGATATTGTGGCAGACGGTGCAGGTGAAGCCGCAGATGTGCTCAGAGCCTATCATGAAGCCAGTGATGCTTGTGTACTTGGAGACATGGAAGCATGTGACCGCATGGGTAACCTACAACACAAACTAGATCAGTTGGATGGCTGGGCTTTAGAAACCAAAGTCAATTCTATTTTAAGTAAAATGGGCCTAGACCCAGATGCCGATTTGGCCGATTTATCAGGTGGTCGTAAGCGTCGTGTGCTGCTTGCCCGCGCGCTCCTTACTCAACCCGATGTGCTATTACTGGACGAACCAACCAACCATTTGGACGTTGAAAGTATTGAATGGCTCGAGAAGTTTTTACTTGATCAAAATAATTTAACTTTACTGTTCATCTCGCATGACCGTTCATTTGTGGACAGCATTGCGACTCGTATTGTAGAGCTTGACCGTGGCACTTTGCGCAGTTACGAGGGTAACTATTCACGCTACCTCGAACTAAAAGCACAGCAAATGGAAGCCGAAGAAAAGCAGAATGCACTGTTCGACAAACGCTTGGCTGAAGAAGAAGTGTGGATTCGCCAAGGCATTAAAGCGCGTCGTACGCGTAACGAAGGTCGTGTACGTGCCTTAAAAGAACTACGTGAACAATCAAAAGCGCGTCGCTCACAGCAAGGCAAAGTCAGCATGGCAACGCAAGATGCGAGCCGTTCAGGTAAAGTGGTCTTTGAAATTGATAACTTAAGCGTTCGCTTTGGTCATGATGCGCCGATCATCAAAGACTTCTCCGCATTGGTGTTACGTGGTGACCGTATTGGTCTTGTTGGTGACAACGGTGTCGGTAAAACCACCCTCATTAAAGCCATTTTAGGCGAACAAGAACATACGGGTACGGTAAAAACTGGTACACAATTAGAAGTGGCTTACTTTGACCAATTACGTAATGCTCTCGACCTTGAAAAATCTGTCAAAGATAACGTGTCAGAGGGTTCTGACCATGTCGATGTGAACGGTAACCGTCGCCACATTTACAGCTATTTGCAAGATTTCTTGTTCTCACCAGAACGTGCGCGTACACCAGTCAAAGCCCTTTCAGGCGGTGAGCGTAACCGTATTCTTTTAGCCAAGTTACTACTTAAGCCATCTAACTTAATCGTGATGGACGAACCCACCAATGACTTGGATATGGTGACACTAGAGCTGCTAGAAGAAATGTTGTCCGACTACAAAGGCACTTTACTGCTTATTTCGCATGACCGTGCCTTTATGGATAACGTGGTAACCTCAACTTGGGTGTTCGATGGTAAAGGCAATATCGATGAATACATCGGTGGTTACCAAGATTACTTACAACAGCGACCAGACCAAACTGCGGTTGATCAAAAAAGTGCTGTGAAAAAAGCAGCGGCGAAAGCTGAAGCGAACGCAGCACCTGCTAAAAAAGTCAAACTCAGCTATAAAGATCAACGTGCGCTTGAACAACTGCCTGCCGAAATGGAAGCACTGGAAAAAGAGCAAGCGGAAATCAATGCCTTACTTGCAGATGGTTCACTATTTATTTCAGATGCAGACAAGGCGATGACGTTGTCGAATCGTTTGACTGAAATTGATGAGCTATTGCTGGAAAAACTGGAACGTTGGGAAGAACTGGAAAATTTAACCAAATAATTTTTCGTAAGCTCCATAAAAAAACTCCGCACAATGTGGAGTTTTTTTATATTTAACGCGGCTGACGATGCCCACCACCGCCAGGATGTATGCCAGCACCTCCACCTGGATGTCCGCCAGGATGAATTCCACCACCACCTGAATGACTACCTCCTGGATGCAACCCACCTCCACCAGGCTGCCCTCCTCCTGGATGGATATGATCAGGATGTTGCCCCCCTGGATGTCCACCACCATGACCATTAGGTGGTGGCCGATGGTCTTCTAGTGGAAATGGTTCATACCCTGTCCAACCAAACCCGTGATAATAATGATTATAATCATCATATGGACTATAGACACAGCCCGTTAAAACAATGAACAGCACACCGCAACTGCTGATGTTTTTTAGCATTTTTATCTCCCTGTTCTTAATCTTTCTTCTTAGTATTGTGAATTTCACCCAAATTAAAACAAAACAAATGTTGCGAGATGTTTAGACCATGTTCTCCACTGGGCATGAATACAGTTTCACCCACCTTATAAAAACCATCACAACTTGATATGAGAAGCTCCTGTACAACAGCTTCATGGTGAAGATTGCCTCTTCATTCTTGCTTCATGCTAAACTCTAAACATTCTTTTTTTAGCCTTTATCGCAATTTATGAGTTCGAAGCCAGACTATCAACCCGGTGAATTTCAGTGGTCTTTTCTGCATCCCAAATATTGGGGCGTTTGGATTGGTATCGTCTTTCTCATGATATTGGCGATTCTCCCATGGGCAATTCAACACCGACTGGCCACCCTCTTAGGCAACCTCAGTTTTAAATATCTGAAGTCGCGGCGTAAAACCACCATTCGTAATTTGGAAGTGTGTTTTCCTGAATGGTCGGCCCAAGAAGTACTTGAAAATGCGCGTCTAGTTTTTGTCGATCAAATGCTGGGCGTATTTGAAACGCTGAATGCGTGGTATAGCCCAAAGTGGTTTACTGGCCGTGTCAGTATTGAAGGTTTAGAACATATTCAAAAAGCACAAGCAGAAGGTAAAGGCGCACTGCTTTTAGGAACCCACTCTACTTTGCTCGATGCGGGTGGTTATCTATGCGCACAGTATTTTGAACCAGATGTGGTGTATCGCCCGCAAAATAATCCACTGCTGGATATGCTCATCTACCGCTGCCGTGCCACCATTTATGCACATCAAATTGATCATGATGACATGCGTGGTTTAGTCCGTAACTTAAAAGATGGCCATGCCATTTGGTATAGTCCAGATCAAGACTTTGGTTTAAAACAAGGTGTCATGGCGCCATTTTTTGGCGTTCCCGCAGCGACCGTTACAGCACACCGTCGTTTATTGAAAATGACCAAGGCAGCGGCCATACCTCTGTATTTTTATCGTGATGGCGATATTAAAAACCCACAATACAAAGTGTTGATTGAACCTGCGGTGGAAAACTTACCCAGTGAAGATGAAGTCGATGATGCGACACGAGTGAATCAAATTATTGAAAATCAACTCCGTATTGCTCCGACTCAATATATGTGGTTCCACCGTCGCTTTAAAACTCGCCCTGCAGGCTATGACAAGATTTATTCTTAAGAAAAAAGAGCTGCTTAAAAAGTAGAACCCGAGTTCTGCGTCCTGCAAAACTCGGGTACATGAGGTTGTGCTTTCAACGTAATTTTTGTTTTATTCGGTGGCATTCCATACCTACATCATATCCATGATGATTTCCATCAGCTTCAACTTCCATACTGGGATGATCCATTCCCGCTCCATCTGCTGATGAGACTAGAATACGGGGATACCAAATGACTAACCATTCGTCAGATTCCCAAATCCCTGTAAGCCATATCCTACAGTGATGAAATCCGCGCGCCCGTATGTTTACTGGTAATCTTTGGCAATTTTATCTGTAACCTGCTTACCTTCTCGTTCCGCTTTCTCAATTCCATCTTCAATCGCCTCCTGCGCTTCTTGCTCATCGGCTTCGGTTTGTTCCAGTTCTTCTTGTACTTGCTCAAACACCCGACCAGTTTGAAGCACCACATATACAGGGAAATGATCTGAACCAATATGTGCTAAACGTTGCATCTGCACTAAGGCAAAATCTGTACTGTGAAAAACATGATCCAGTGACCAGCGCAGCAAAGGATAGTCTGCATGAAAAGTATTGACAAAGTGCCGTCCGACGCGAGGGTCTAGCAACCCACTGATCCGTTGAAAAAGTCGTGTCGTGCGCGACCATGCCACGTCATTCAAATCCCCCATCACAATGCAGCTTTCATCCAAATCTTTAATCTGATCACCAACTATTAATAATTCAGCATCACGTAAAGTAGAGTCTTTGGCTTCTGTCGGACTTGGTGGTTTCGGGTGTAAGCAGTACAGTTGCACTGGTTGTCCTGACCTTAAGATGACCGTGGCATGAATCGAAGGAATTTCATCGCTCAAAATAAACTTAACTTCAATATCTTTAAGCGCTAAACGACTATACAAGTGCATGCCATACAGATTATCCAAAGGCACTGCAACCCGATAGGGATAGTCATCGTCCAATACACTCAAGGCTTGTTCCCAATGTGCATCCGACTCTAAAGTCAAAATCAAGTCTGGTTGATACTGACGAATTTGTTGCAGTAATAAGTGATATTGAGTATTGGGCGTCAGTACATTCGACACAATTAAAGAAATCTGACGTTCTGGCTGTAACTCTGTTGAGGCAACCGTTTTGACCTGCTTTTTCCACACAAAAGTATAAGGCAACACCATTTTGAGTTGGTACGCCACTGCCGCAATTAACCCCAACAAAATGACTTCGCGCACCCAACTCCAAGGTGCATCCCAAATCAACATCAAGATAAATGCAATCAATCCCAATGCCAAAATCTGTAAGCGTGGAAAATCTGCGCCTCGAAACCACCATTCATCTCGTGGAATCAGTGACCAGAAGCTTAACCAAATCACAACACATGCCAGCAACTCAACCCTGATCATAGATACCCACTCTTATATTCTTAATTTTTTGTAGATTCATAAATTAATATCAATTTTGCATGTAACATAAACAAGATATATTGCACAATATAATTGCTGTTTTCATTGTGTAGTGCTTGCAGTTAAGCGCTCTTTTGATACACTCGAATCCCCTTTTAATTTTTAACGCACCGAGGCAAAGTGACATGAAAGTAGGTCTGGTCGGTTGGCGCGGGATGGTTGGTTCCGTCCTTATGCAACGTATGGTTGAAGAGAATGATTTTGCTCATTTTGAGCCATTTTATTTTTCTACCAGTAATGCAGGCGGTGAAGCGCCTGCGTTTGGCGGTAAAACTGCCCCAGCACTTATGGATGCATCAGACATTAACAGTCTGAAGCAAATGGATGTCATTATTACCTGCCAAGGTGGCGACTATACTTCAGAAGTTTTCCCGAAGCTCAAAGCAGAAAACTGGACAGGCTATTGGATTGATGCGGCATCTACACTTCGTATGGAAGATGAAGCCATTATCGTGCTTGACCCTGTCAACATGAACGTGATTAAAGATGGTTTAGTGAATGGCACTAAAACATTTGTTGGCGGTAACTGTACAGTTTCACTGATGCTGATGGGCTTAGGTGGTTTATTCCAAAACAATTTAGTGGAATGGGCAACCTCGATGACTTATCAAGCAGCATCGGGTGCTGGTGCGCAAAATATGCGTGAACTCATCTCAGGTATGGGCTATTTGTACAACAACACTAAAGATTTGTTAGATGACCCACGCTCTCCAATTCTAGATATCGACTCTAAAATTGCGGAATTACAACGTGGCGAAGGTTTCCCTTCAGCAAACTTTGGCGTGCCTTTAGCAGGCTCACTCATTCCTTATATCGACAAACAATTAGACAGCGGTCAGTCGAAAGAAGAATGGAAAGGTCAAGTTGAAACCAACAAGATCTTGGGCAACCAGCAAATCGTTCCGATTGACGGTCATTGTGTGCGTATTGGTGCGATGCGTTGTCACTCTCAAGCTTTAACGTTAAAGCTGAAGAAAGACGTGCCTCTCGATGAAATCGAAGATATGTTACGTAGCGCGAACCAATGGGCAAAAGTGGTTCCAAATACCCGTGAAGCGTCTATGACGGACTTAACACCTGTAGCTGTAACGGGTACATTAACAGTTCCTGTTGGTCGTCTACGCAAATTGAATATGGGCAAAGAGTACTTAGGTGCTTTCACTGTCGGTGATCAATTGCTTTGGGGCGCTGCAGAACCCTTACGTCGTATGCTCCGCATCCTGATTGACTACAAAAAGACTTAAGCATTTACCCGCTAAAGTATTAAGCCGATCACACTTGATCGGCTTTTTTTTGTAACCCTGATGTTAACGTTTTACAAATAACACACAACTCGCTAATCTATAATTTTCGCTTTGCGATCTGTGACCGAGCTAAAGATTAAGATGACCGTAAATAACAAATTAAAGATAGCCATTTTAGCCATTATTGCTTCGCAAAATGTGAATGCGATCACTGTTGATCCTATTCAAATTCAATCTGCACCTGGGGAACTGTTGTATGCTGAATTGAACTTTCACGATGCCGATCCGAATGCTCCCATTCAAGCTAGTCTAGCCAGCGCAGAAGATTTAATGTCTCTTGGTGTCATGCATCAGCCGCCCAGTAATCTGAACTTTTTTACCCGTCGTACCAGCGCCAGTACAGGTGTGATTACGATTACTTCTTCACGCCCTTTAACTGAAGCGGAACTGAACATTGTCGTCAAAATCAAAGAAGGCAATGCGGCACGGCTACAACATATTAAAACAGCCAATAAACGCTCGGCAGCACTTCAAGCCCGTACGAATAATAATGAAAAAGCCTTAAAACCGGTGGTGATTGTCAACGAAAAAGATATTGCGCTGAACTTACCTGTCAGCACACAATTCAATAGCTTAAAAACAACAGCTGCGCCGACGACAAACACGACACCACTCAAACTCAATAACCATACCCCACCAAGCATGAGTGCGACCGCTATTACAGCGCCAACGCAAGTTATTTCAGTAGCGTCTACACAAATTGCAGCAGCTGCTCAAACATCAACTCCACGTGTTGAACCGATTACTCAAGCGAAAAAATCGGCAGATCCGTTAGTGCAAAAGTATGCCGATTCAGTTCAAAAATCAGATGCGCCAATTTCAGCACAGGCCAGTCCTCAAGCTAGTCCATCGACAGCAAAAACAATACCTGCTGCCCCTGCAACTACTGCACGCCAAGCCGCACCTCAAAGTGCCCATGTAGTTCGGTCAAATGAATCTCTCTGGGGCATTGCATCACGCATTGCTGCTGAAGAAAACCGTCCTGTCGGTGAAGTCATGCAACAAATTAAAGCCAAGAATGAACATGCCTTTATTCAAGGTGACGTAAACCGCTTACGTCGTGGAGCTAACCTCAATTTAACGGGCCTACAAACAGCAAAATCAGAACAAAAAGTCTCCGTTTCATCACTTCCAAAACAGAGCTCACAGCAATCTGGCAAGGCGAAATACCGCCTCAATCAAGCCGAGATGAGTTTGGTTGCAGAGAAAGAGCAAGATTCAAGCCACGGTTCTGCCAAGAAGTCGACAGAAAAGAATCAAACATCAAACGAGTTGTCATTAAAAGTTATGACATCCCGTGAAAAAACCGTTAAATTACAGAGAAACGTAACACAATTAGAAGTGGCACTTAATCAGAAAGATCAGAGAATTCAATTACTAAACGCTCGTCTTGCACAATTGCAACAACAATTGAAAGCACAACAAACTGAGAAAAAGCCAACACACTAAAGTGTTATTTTGATTATTTGATTTTGGATGAACTTGCACAAAGACAAGTTCAAAAGGGGTAAAACATGCTTATTTATGTGATTCCATTTATCTTACTATTGGTTGTTGCCATAGTCTTAAAAAAGCGTGAGGCGAGTAAAGAAGCAGAACCAAAAACTCAAAAAGCGGTTGCTGCAAAAAACAAAGCCAAAAAAACCAGTTCGTCTAAAAAATCCCCGCAACAAACTCAAGTCGTTGAAGATGTTGTTGCTAAAAAAGCCACGACACCACTCGCCACAGATCTACGTAATAAAATTGAAGGTCAAATTCGCGACCGCAATTTCTTCTCAGCTGAAGCACAAATCAACCAAGCCCTAAATAAAGACAATTCACAACACGAATTATATTTACTGCTGCTCGATATTCACTTGCTCCAAAAAGATGAGTTTGCCATTAGCCAATTGCTGAATCATTTACGTTCTTTAGAACTGGATGATATTTTGGCGCAAGCAGAAGCCAAAAAATCGGATTACGATCAATTACATCAAAATAGCCGTGACACGATTGAGTTTAAACCAACTGAAATTACGCCATCTGCACCAAAACCTGTAGAAGCAACCAATACTGCGGACTTTGATGCCCTGATGTCATCAAATAATCCTGCGCCCGCTCCTGTGCAGGCTTCTGTTGTTGAGCCGGTTCAAGACATTAAACCGCTTGATTTTGATACCTCAGCATTTACCACCACAACAACAGCTCAACCTGAACCGAGCATCGAAGTTCAAAGCTTAGATTTTGATATTTCTAGTTTAAATACGCCAACGGCAGAACCAGCCAAACCTGCTGAAGAACTTAAACCGCTCGATTTCGGTTCACTCTCTTTAGAAAGCACGCCGGCTCAACCAGCAGAAACTGCTGCAGCCGACATCCAACCTTTAGATTTTTCATTCAATCTCGACACAGCGCCGACAACAACGCCAGAAGCAGAAATTTCGCCGCCTGCCGTAGATGAGCGTCCTGAATTTACATTTGATTTTTCAAGCGAATCCACAGCCGAAGCTGCAAAAGATATCCCTGCTTTTTCTTTTGATACGGTTAGTCCAAGTGAAGCGATAGTAGAAGAAACACCAGCAGTTGTTACCCCAAGCCTCAGTTTTAGTCTAGAGTCTACTGCACCTGCCAATACGACAGATCAAAGCGATCCTCTGGTGCAGTCTTTCCCTCAACTGAACGAAGTCAATGAAATACACTTAAACCTTGAATTGGCTGAGCAATACATTCAACTTGGCGCTTTCGAAGCTGCACGTGAAATTTTGGTTGAACAAGAACCAAATTACTCTACGGAACAACGTCAGCAAGTAGAACAGTTACTGAGTCGCATAGCATCCTAAGCCATTTCGTTTTAAACTAAAGCAGTCATCACCGACTGCTTTTTTTATAATGAAAAAAATTGCGCTTATCTATATGGGTGGAACCTTTGGCTGTATTGGCGAACCCTTACAACCAATGCCTGCCGAAGACTTTATTCCCAAGCTCACACATGTGTTGCCCATTCATCTCGACATAGAATGTTTTATTGCACCTGTCATTAAAGACAGTAGCGCCTGTACGGCTGCAGACTGGTTATTGCTGATTCAGCAGATTCAACAATTGCAACTGCAACAATTCCAGCATTTTGTCGTGATTCATGGCACAGATACCTTAAGCTATGCCAGTGCTGTCGCGGCACACTTTATTGCAGATTCCGCACGTGTGGTTTTCACAGGTAGCCAATATCCATTGCTTAATGTACAAGGCACAGATACGCGTGAATTTAGCGATGCGATCAGTAATTTGAATTTTGCCTTAGATGCGGTGATGAAACATCCTGTCGGAGTGTATCTGGCTTTTCATCAACAGGTATTGCATGCGCAGACTGCGCTAAAACGACATACTACAGAACTGGATGCTTTTACAGGTGTCATGGCTGAACAGCCGATTCCACACAGCTTAAAAACGCACATAGTACAAACAGGTGATGTAGAACAATCCCACCAGTTCAATTGCCTCAATCTGATGATGCAACCTGTTGCCTTGGTGCAGCAAATCCAGAACTTGAGAAATCTACTCTCCGCACCGCCACATTTCCTCATTTTGCAAGGTTTTGGAACGGGTAATTTAGCTGTGAATGCCGAGTTAATAGCACTTTTCGATGAATTTTACGCACAAGGCTGTGTTGTTATCTTAAGCACCCAAGTCCCTTTCGGCCGTACTGATCAGCGCTATGCAGTTGCCGCGTGGACAACTCAGGCCAAAATAATTGTTAGTGATTGCCTCGGACATGCAGATCTGTATGCCAAAGCCCTCAAAATGTATTTACAATACCCCAGCGCTGAAGCACGCTTCAGCCATTGGCATGATTTGGGTTAATTTGAGGTACATATGCAACGTTTTGCGATCGGCATTGAGTTTTGTGGAACACACTATCGTGGTTGGCAAACCCAACAAACAGGTGTGATCAGCGTACAAGAGACGATTGAAAAAGTACTCTCTAAAATTGCCAATGAGCCAATTAGCTTACATGGTGCAGGTCGTACCGATGCGGGCGTCCATGCCACCAATATGGTGGCGCATTTTGATAGCTCGGCACTTCGTTCAGAGCGCGGTTGGTTAATGGGCAGCAACAGCCAACTGCCAAAAGATATCTCGATCCAGTGGATCAAAGCGATGGATCAAGACTTTCATGCACGCTTCAAAGCGCAGGCACGTCGTTATCGTTATGTCGTTTATAACCACCCGCAACGCCCTGCTCTTATGCATAAACAAGTCACACATGCCTATTATGCGCTAGATGTAGCGAAGATGATACAAGCCTCGCAAAAGTTCGAAGGCACGCATAACTTTGAAAGCTTCCGTGCAGCCGCATGCCAATCCAATCAACCTGTGCGCCATGTCAGCCATTGTCGCTTAATTCAACATGGCCCATATTTGGTCCTCGACATTCAGGCCGATGGCTTCTTGCACCATATGGTCCGCAATATCATGGGCTGCTTACTGGAAATTGGTCAAGGTATGTATGAAGTCGAGCATATTGAAGCGATTTTCGCAGCAGAAGACCGCAAAGCCGCAGGCATTACTGCCCCTCCTGATGGGCTATATTTCATTCATGCCGACTATCCAGCGCAGTTTGAGCTACCTAAACAGCCACTTGGGCCGCACTGGCTCAATATGCCTGAATAATTTATTTTTGAATCCTCCCCCTAGCCCGCTTTTTCAAAGGAGGGGGAAGAAATTCCTCCCTTTTATAAAGGGGGGTTAGGAGGGATTTCTTAACGCTGCTTACGCTTGCGATATTCCACTGGGGTTTCATTGGTCCAGCGTTTAAATGCACGATAAAAGGTACTTGGCTCAGAAAAGCCAGTTAAATACACGATACGCTCTACACTTTCAGCCGTATTGGCCAAAAGTTTTTTTGCCAATCGGCAGCGATAATCAGACAAAATTTGCTGGAAGCTAGTATTCGCCTCACTAAGCTGTGTGCGTAAACGCCTTGGGGTAATACTGAGCTGTGAAGCCACTGTTTCAAGTGTGGTTTCGCCACTTTCTAGGGTTGAACCTATCGCGCGACGCACTTCACCCACCAAATCATAACGGGCTAATTCTTGAAGTTTTTCAATCGCTAACTGCTCATGCAGTTGCAATAATTCAGGTTCCGCTTGCCACAACGGATAAGCCAAAATACTTGGGTCAAAATATAAGCGGGTTTCTTTTTGCCCTAGACTAACCGGGCACTCATATACGCGGAAATACTCATCATCAAACGCGCCTTTACTGAAGTTAAAATCAATATAGATCGGTTCAAAGCGCCCTTCAGTAATAAATTTAAAGAACCGTAAAATACCTGACATCGCACATTCAGAAAAATGTCGATTGACTAAATTTTCAGCCCAAGGTTGTTCCCCATTGGTCAAATAACACCGGTCATCTTCAACCACCAACTTGGCATGAAAGGCATCACTGATCAATCGCTGATAAGCCAAAGCGCGTTTCAAACCCTCACCAAAGTTTTCGGATGAAATAAACAAATGCTCAATCACTTGGCCACGGTATAAAGGCAAATTTTCACCCAAATGTAGACCGATGTCTGGATCTCGGCTCACCTCTTCTGCCGCCACCCAAAAAGCGTATTGTGCGCTCAAAGGCGTACGCTCATTGGTTTCCATCTGATTTAATGCAACACCAGCCTTTGTTAAAATTTCTTCTGTTGGCAACCCTGAACGACGAATCGCTTGGTAGCCTAATCGCAATACAACCGATGCATCCGTTAGCTGACCCACGCTAGAACCTTCCTTGTATGTTCTTCATTTATACATAAAACATTAAAATTAGATTAACTGCGATTGACCGAACTGACAACAACTTATACAGTTTTTTTGTTGAAAATATTTATTCCTCCTGTTCGCTTATTTTACTGACAGATGATCAGGCAACCGCCCATTCCGCCTTGTTTTATGCAAAAAAATTGACTATAATTTGCGCCTTTCCAATTTATTCATTCAGGTAGGCTATGGCCAATAAAGAGGAACTCATCGAGTTCGAAGGCGTTGTCACCGAGACGCTTCCTAATACTATGTTTCGTGTACGTTTAGAAAACGGTCATGAAGTGATTGCTCACATCTCTGGTAAAATGCGTAAACACTATATTCGTATTTTGACTGGCGACAGTGTTAAAGTAGAAATGACACCTTATGATTTGTCTAAGGGTCGTATCACTTATCGTGCGCGCTAAGTTTTAGCGAAGCGAAAAAGCCACTTTTTAAGTGGCTTTTTTAATGTCTGCGCTCAGACTAAACGTTATACATCGGCTATATTTAAACCAAAAATCAAACTATAATTAAATGCGATAACAACTTAATACGCCTAAACAATAATGAAAATGACTTCAATGAAGCGAGCAATTTTACTGTTCCCAATACTCTGTGTTGCTTGCGCCACAACAAGCCAAACTCAGCTCAACTAAACCTTACAACACTATATCGGCCAATCGTCAAATCAAGTTCAAAATTAACTCAACCTCAATAGCATGGGCTATAAAGTGCTCGGTGCTCCTGTACATACCCCAGAGAAACTGACCTACACTCTGTTACGTAATATGCCTATTCCGATGGCCCCCCAATCTTGGAACCAGTGTCAGTATGGGTGCGCCCATTCCAACACCTTCCAGCGGTAGCCTGAATATTGAAATTAAATGCAAAATTGAGTTCAGACTGCATGATGATCTTGTGGAATCTATTCACTACGTCGGCAAAGCATGTTAACAGCTATGTTATGTTGAGCCATCTATATACCGTTTATCTCAAATTACTCGAAGCATACTCAAACGAACGTTCAGATATACAATACTAAAAGGGTCTTTCTCTGCTTAGGGGATGATCATGAAGCCCTTTATTGTCAGTTTTTTTAGTTCCATCTGCTTTCTACTGCTTCAAGCTTGCAGCAGCTCTCCAACGCAACACCAGACCGTCGTTTCACCCGCTAAAATTGCGCTCCCCGACTATTTAGAACAATATATCGGCCAAGATGTATCGAGCATTCGGCGCGAACTCGACTTACGTCAACTCGGTTATGAAACTTTAGGTGCGCCGATTCAAACACCAAACCAACTGAGTTACACCATTGTCAGGCGGATTCAAATTCCAACCCCTATGCCCACTATGCGTAGCGACAGCAGTGTCGGTGCGATTCCTATTCCCACACATACGCCATTTTATGATGTTCAGTTAGAGTGCCAAGTCCACTTCTTGTTAAAAGATAATATTGCTCAATCAATTCAATATCGAGGTAAAGCCTGCAAAAGTTATTAAATTTTAGGCATAAAAAAACGCAGCGGATGGCTGCGTTTTCAAATTGCTTTTGGCTTAGTTCAGCGCAGCCACAACTGCCTGCCCCATTTCCGCAGTACCCACTTTGCTCATGCCTTCAGACATGATATCAGCGGTACGCAAGCCTTGATCTAGGACATTGCCTACTGCATCTTCAATCGCTTGAGCAGCAGCTTCTTCACGGAAGGTATAACGCAACATCATAGCCACCGAAAGAATAGTGGCTAATGGGTTAGCAATATTTTGTCCTGCGATATCGGGCGCCGAACCATGACATGGCTCATACATCCCTTTCGCATTTTCATCTAAGGATGCTGATGGCAACATCCCAATTGAACCTGTCAACATCGCGGCTTCATCAGACAAGATGTCACCAAATAAATTACCTGTCACAATCACGTCAAACTGTTTAGGCGCGCGCACCAATTGCATTGCAGCATTATCGACATACATATGCGATAAGTTAATGTTTGGATAGTCAGCTTCTTTCATCGCCGTTACGGTTTGCTTCCAAAGCTCCGTCACTTCAAGTACGTTGGCTTTATCAACTGAACAGACTTTGCCGCCACGTAAACTGGCCATTTCAAAAGCCACTTTCGCAATACGCTTAATTTCAGACTCAGCATAAACGTCGGTGTTAAAACCTTGTTTTTCACCATTCTCAAGTTCACGAATCCCCCGTGGCTGACCGAAATAAATCCCGCCAGTTAATTCACGAACGATAAGAATATCAAGACCTGCTACAATTTCAGGCTTTAAGCTTGATGCATCTGCCAATTGCGGATACAAAATAGCTGGACGTAAGTTCGCGAATAAATTCAATTCACTACGAATTTTTAACAAACCACGCTCTGGACGGATCGAACGCTCAATGTTGTCCCACTTCGGACCACCTACCGCACCAAGTAAAATTGCATCTGCATTTTTAGCTTGTGCTGCGGTCACATCTGGATAAGGTGAACCGTGTGCATCAATGGCAGCCCCACCGAGTAGGCCCTGTTCCCACGTTAAACCTAAATTGAATTGATCATTGACTCGTGTAAGTACCTGTTCTGCGGCTTTTACAATTTCAGGACCAATGCCGTCACCAGCCAAAATCAAAATATGTTTAGACATGAAATATTCCATTGTTGGTGAGTTCTGACTCACACGATTAAAGTTTTTGTTCTACAAACTCGCCCAAGCCATTTAAGACATTGTAAGGTTTGCAAAAACGACGAATTGTTCTTTGGCTTTGCTTTAAATCGACACATAAAGGGTCAGGTGCAGACATATTCAACAAGCTTCCCTGATGTCGACTGCGCGCACGGAACATCCTAAAGGTGTAGCGTTCCGCAGGCTTAAAACGATGAATCACATGCAGCGTTTCAGCGCGATCGACCGAAACGGGATAGAAGCGAATCACCAGTTCATGTTGCCCCGCTGGCACTGACAGAAACAAGGCATTCGCTTCATTCAAATCATCTCGTTTTAACCGCACAACCTTCTCTCGAATAGCCTCACGGCTGACACGATGATTGTCCGCATCCACAATTTTGATCTGATTCCATCGTTCAAATTCGCAGTTCACTGTACCAGTACAGTAAAGCTGCGCATTATTTTTACTCGCTGGGGTATCCTGAATCCGCTTTATGCTTGCCGTATTCATGCTTTGGCAGGCAGTTAATGTTCCCACCAACGCCAGTAGAGCGATACGACTGTAACTCGTCACCATTGTTCAAGCCCAACCTTTACCAGTAGCAAAACGTTTAAAATTCTTTTGCTCGATATTAACAAGAGATGGCCCCAAGCACTAGATGCATCGAATTTTCAATTAAGCATGAATTTCAGCAAACACCCATGGACGTGATGCTTTGGTCTTTTCTTCATAGGCTTTGATGTCATCTGCAACCTGTAAAGTTAAACCAATATCATCCAAACCATTTAACAAACAGTGCTTACGAAATGGATCGACTTCAAATGTGAAGGCTTCACCCGATGGTGTACGCACTTCTTGCGCGTCCAAATCAATCGTCAGTTGGTAACCTTCTGTTGCTGCACATTCTTTGAAAAGTTGATCAACAATCTCTTCAGACAAAATCACAGGCAACATGCCATTTTTGAAACTATTATTAAAGAAAATGTCGGCATAGCTGGGTGCAATCACAGTACGGAAACCATATTCTTCCAATGCCCACGGCGCATGTTCGCGGCTTGAACCACAACCAAAGTTCGCACGAGAAATTAAGATGCTCGCACCTTGGTAACGTGGCTGATTCAATGCAAAATCAGGGTTTTTAGGACGTTTAGAATTGTCTTGTCCCAAAAAACCTTCATCTAAATAACGCAACTCATCAAATAAGTTTTCACCAAAACCCGTGCGTTTAATGGATTTCAAAAATTGTTTTGGAATGATCAAGTCTGTATCGACATTGGCACGGTCTAAAGGTGCAACGATACCCTGTTCAACGGTATATTTTTTCATGTCTATGCTCCCAAGCCCGAATTAAAATGAACGCACATCGACAAAATGACCTGCAATCGCTGCTGCCGCTGCCATCGCTGGGCTCACCAAGTGCGTGCGACCACCATTGCCCTGACGACCTTCGAAGTTACGGTTAGAGGTCGATGCACAGTGCTCACCGGGTTGTAATTTGTCTGCATTCATGGCTAAACACATTGAACAACCTGGCTCACGCCATTCAAAGCCCGCTTCAATCAAAACTTTGTCTAAGCCTTCGGCTTCTGCTTGCGCTTTGACTAAACCAGACCCTGGAACCACCATGGCTTGTTTAATCGTACTTGCCACTTTTTTGCCTTTGGCAACTTCAGCCGCGGCACGAATATCTTCAATTCGAGAGTTGGTACATGAACCAATAAAAACACGGTCTAACTGAATATCTGCCAACGCCTGACCTGCGGTTAAACCCATGTAGTTATAAGCACGCGTCCAATCATTGCGTTGCACTTCATCTTTGGCTTGTTCTAAAGTTGGTACAGCTTGAGTCACTGGAATCACCATTTCAGGCGATGTACCCCAAGACACTTGTGGCTCAATCTCTTCACCTTGCAATACAACTACTGTGTCAAAATGCGCATCTGCATCCGAATGTAAGGTATTCCAATACGCAACTGCAGCATCCCACTGTGCGCCCTGTGGTGCATATGGACGGTCTTTAACATAGGCAATGGTTTTGTCATCGACAGCAACCATACCCACACGTGCGCCGCCTTCAATCGCCATATTACACACCGTCATACGACCTTCGATCGACATATCACGGAACACTTGACCACCAAACTCGATGGCATGACCTGTACCGCCTGCAGTACCAATTTTACCGATGATGGCTAAAACTACATCTTTCGGTGTTACACCATGACCCAATTGACCATCAACACGTACCAACATGTTTTTCATCTTCTTTTGAACCAAGCACTGGGTTGCCAATACATGCTCCACTTCAGATGTACCAATCCCGTGCGCCAAACAGCCGAATGCACCATGTGTTGCCGTATGAGAGTCTCCACAGACCACAGTCATACCCGGTAAAGTCAAACCTTGCTCAGGCCCGACCACGTGAGCAATACCTTGACGGACATCATTAATGTCGAACTGCACCACATTAAAGGTTTTACAGTTGTCGTCTAAGGTTTGAACTTGGATACGTGAAGTATCATCTTCAATACCTGCTATTCCCTCTGAACGCTCTTTGGTCGATGTTGGAACGTTATGATCGGGAGTTGCTACATTCGCACTTAAACGCCATGGTTTACGACCCGCAAGTTGTAAACCTTCAAAGGCTTGCGGAGAAGTCACTTCATGTAATAAATGACGGTCGATATAGAGTAAAGCCGAGCCATCGTCGCGTTGTTTTACTAAGTGGTCATCCCACAATTTGTCATACAATGTTTTTGCTTGTTGGTTTTCGCCTGCCATGTCGATTGACTCCACTGGACTGGGTAATTCTTTCATTAAAATCGATTATAGCGACGATTTCACATAAATCTAATTTATCATTTTTATTAATTTAAAAACTTTTTGGAATTATTTTAAATTCATACCTCTTTGTTTCAATCCCTTTGATTACAAGCCCTCACCGCTGGTTTTAATTCAAGCCCTATACGCATATTTATCAACCTGTTGTAGGCCTCACAGTATATTTCCCTGCTCAGCGATGCAAGGCTTATCTCCCCTATTTAAACCAATACTTTTGAAGCTCGCTTCGTTGATCTGAATAAAAAGAAAGCGACCTATTCATAAGCTCAAGAGTTAAATCTACAGAAGCTTGTTTTCTCAAGTCAAACATCCCAAACAATCACTGCGTAGCCTTTCATTCAAAAACCCAATCACGAGCAATCAAAATTTCATTTTGACTTTACTAATGATAATAATTACTATTTACAAATGAAAGGCATTATTGAGAGGGTATTTATCATGGCGAACATTCAGAAATTTGTAGCGAACAATCAGCGCATATTCAAAAAAACCCTAAGCTATTACATCATGCACATTACCGTGGCCATGATTGTGGCTTATTTTGTCACAGGTAACTTATGGATGGCGGTCACACTCAGCTTATTAGAACCAACCGTGCAAGCCTTTGCATTCTTTTTCCATGAACGTATTTGGGAGAAAAAGAACCGTACCACCGAAGAAAATATTCCCGCTTAAGCCTTTATATCAAGCGCCCTCTCAACTCTCAAAAGATCACATCAAGTGATCTTTTTTTATTTTATTCCAGATCCAATAAGTTCCCATTCATTTTAAAGATCGCAATTCATATAAAATTATTTTATAATTTAATTATACTTTCATAACTAGATTATCCTTATGAATCTTGCAGCCTTCGAAGCTTTTGTAAAAGTCATGGAAACCGGCTCTATTTCTTTAGCCGCAGATCAGCTCTTCATTACGCAACCTGCTGTAACCAAACGTATTCATAGTTTAGAAGAATATTTTGGTGTGAAACTGTTTGAGTCTGCGGGTCGTGGTGTACAAGCCACGCATGCCGCACATTCACTGCTGCCTAAAGTTAAAAACTGGCTCAATGAACTGGGTGACATTCACCATACCTTGAGTCATGAACAAGGCATGGTCCAAGGCAAACTCAAAATTGGCACCAGTCACCATATTGGTTTACATCACTTGCCGAGCCATTTGCGTAGCTATGTGCAAAGCTTTCCAAATGTCACCTTAGATGTGCACTTTGTCGACTCCGAGCAAGCGCATGAAAAAGTACTGGCGGGTGATTTGGAATTGGCTTTTTTGACGCTTCCACCCAAACTCGATGAGCGTTTACAGTACGTCACCATTTGGGAAGATCCTTTAGTTTTTGTTGCAGCACCGTTTCATCCGCTGGCACAAATACAAAACTTACAACTCGAAGACCTGATTCAGTACCCAAGTTTATTGCCTGCATCACAAACCTATACCAGCCAAATCACATTGGCAGAGTTTGAGAAACAGAACCTCAAACCTAAAATCACCATGAGCAATAATCCACTCGAATCGATTCGTATGCTGGCATCGATTGGACTGGGCTGGTCAGTGCTTCCAAAAACGATGATTAACCAAGACCTACAGCAGTTGAATGTGAAGTTCGAAATGAACCGTCAACTTGGTATGGTTTGGCATCCGGGCAGAACCCAATCTCGTGCGGTGCAAGAGCTGATTGCAATGATGAACTAAGCTTTGCAAGCATTAAAAAAACCATCCACAAGGATGGTTTTTTATTTTGCGCGAGCGAATTAAGAAGTACTTATAGCCAATGCAACCAGCCCAAGCCAAATCACCAGCAAGATCGAACCTGCTACGATATTTGTACCACCACGATTTTCTAATTCCGTATTGACGTTGCTATTTCCAAATTGGCGAATTTTGGTAGTCTGCTGATCGACATGATGCTTGTACAAGGTATTTCCAAACATTCCAAATGCTACAGCCAAGCCTATATTTGCACCAGAACTTTCAATGCCCAAAAATATTTCAACTATCCCTATGACCACAATCAATCCAATGGTCATAAAGCCATAACGGTACATTTTTCGATAAAACAACCAGACCACGCCTAAGAAAAAGGCGGCAATATTAAAGCCTGCATATTGTTTCTTTGGCGTGATTTTTTCAAATTGAGCTTGATAGTAAGACTCATATTTCGCACCGACAAACAGGGCACGATCTTGTTCTAGTTGATTAACTGAAGCTACAGAGTCTAAAGACGTAGAGTCAGAAAAAGCTTGATGATCGAGAGACATAAATTTCTACTTCTATCTTATTTTTATAAACAGAGGCAAAGCTTCGACGCTCAGCCTCTTTGAGTTCTACTTATTTTTGGATCAGTGAATCTTCATGCAGGGATTCATTCAGCTGATCTACAATAATGGCCCACTCACCGTCCGATTTAATTTTTTCTGCCAAAAACTGACGTTGCGCTTCAGTCCAATACTCTGCGTCAACAATCGTGGTTTGTGCATTGAGCTGATGCGTTACAATAAACAACGCGATGGCCTCTTCACTCGCATCTAAACCGAGTTGCTCAAACAGGTGGGTCATTCTTGGTCGTACACTCATATTTTTCTCCACGCTTATGTTCTAATTTTTCATAGTCAAAATAGCTTTAGCCAAGGTTCAACATAGCATATTTGGTTAATTTTCCAATATCAGCCCACCTATAGCCCGATATTTTATTATCGCTTTACACACTTTTCATTTTTTACGTCGATGCCTTTCAAATAAAAAAGACTGCCCGAAAGCAGCCTTTTCAAGATACAAAAGACAGATACTTAAATCGACCAGTCTTGGATTTCCCATGCCTGCTCTTTAGCCAATGCTTCTAGGCGGTCATCTGGATTGACGGCGATGGCATGGTCAGCGTATTCCAGTAAAAAGCGATCATTGATGGAATCTGAATACGCCCAAGACTCGCTAACATCACGCCCTGCAAGCCATTGATCTAAACGCGTCAATTTGCCTTTTTGATAGCATGGTGTATTGATCACTTTGCCCGTGTATTTACCCTCAACCACTTCAGCATTGGTCGCAATAATTTCACTAATCCCAAATTCACGAAAAATCGGTGCCGTTATAAAATCAGAGGTTGCGGTAATGCCAACCAAAGCATGTCCAGCATCGCGGTGTTTTTCAATGGCTGCAAAACCTTCGGGACGCATTTGCGGGCGAATCACTTTGTGCATGAACAGTTCATGCAGTTCAATGAGGTAGGCATTGTCATGTTGAGTCAAAAATTCAAACACAAATTCATTATAGGCAATCGGGTCGAGCTGCCCTGCTTTGTAGTCTTCATAAAATTTATCGTTCATGGCGCGATGGCGAACTGGGTCGACCAAGCCTTCATTCACCAAAAACTCTCCCCAAGAATGATCTGAATCGGTGTTTAACAAGGTGTGATCGAGATCAAATAGCGCCAATTTCATGAAAATACTCGTAAAAACTGAAATTTAAGAAAAAAATTGTAAATCTATCTCCGCTAGTCGATAGAAATTCGTTAAGATCATAGCAATTTTAACATTTTTAAACTTTGCTTTTTTCGAGTTGGATACAGAAATAAAAATCCCCGATCGCAAAGTCATAAATTACACAATATTTAGGTAGCCAAATGATCGATTCGGAAGGTTTCCGACCCAATGTCGGGATCATTTTGGCAAACGAGTTTGGACAAGTTTTATGGGCAAAACGCATTGGACACAATGCTTGGCAATTTCCACAAGGAGGTATCCAATATGGAGAAACCCCTGAACAGGCACTTTATCGTGAGCTGAGAGAAGAAGTTGGCTTACTGCCCGAACACGTCCAAATTGTAGCGCAAACTAAGGGTTGGCTGCGTTATCGTTTGCCGCACCGATACATTCGTACAGATTCTGATCCCGTATGTATTGGACAAAAACAAAAGTGGTTTTTACTCAAACTCACTGCTCCCGCTCAGAATATTCGTTTGAATTTGTCTGATCCGCCTGAGTTTGACCAATGGCAGTGGGTCAGTTATTGGTACCCGCTGGGGCAAGTTGTAAATTTTAAACGCGATGTATACCGCAAAGCGATGGTGGAGCTGTGTAATCAGCTCCCTCAAAAAAAGCCTTAAAAAATCTAGACGTCCTACAGATTTTTTAAGGATCTCTTGTTATAAATAAGTTGGACGCACATTATTTTTGGAGTAGACGCGATGTCGAATATGCAACTGGATACCCTTCGACGCATTGTACAAGAAATCAATGCGTCCACCAGTTTGCATGAATCACTCGACATTATGGTCAACCATGTGGCGGAAGCCATGCATGTTGACGTTTGTTCCATCTATTTACTCGACGAACGCAATCAACGTTATTTGTTGATGGCATCGAAAGGTTTGAACCCCGATTCGGTCGGCCATGTTTCACTGCATACCAGTGAAGGCTTGGTCGGCCTGGTGGGTCAGCGTGAAGAAATCGTCAACCTTGACAATGCACCGAAACATGAACGTTTTATGTACTTACCTGAAACAGGTGAGGAAATTTATAACTCGTTCCTCGGTGTACCGGTCATGTACCGTCGTAAAGTCATGGGCGTACTTGTGGTGCAAAACAAAGAGTCGCAAGACTTTAGTGAAGCCGCAGAATCTTTCCTCGTCACGCTCTGTGCTCAACTTTCAGGGGTCATTGCGCATGCGCATGCGGTGGGCAATATCGATGTTTTTCGTAAACCGAGTAATTTACCAGCCTACAAAACTTTCCAAGGTGTCCCAGGTTCAGGCGGAATTGCATTAGGTCGTGCTGTCATTCTCTATCCCCCTGCGGATTTGGCGGCTGTCCCTGACCGTGAAGCCGATGACATCAGTGAAGAATTAGAACTGCTGGATCGTGCCCTCACCTCAGTGCGTGATGAAATCAAATCGCTTGATGACAAAATGCAAGATGCCCTCATGGCGGAAGAGCGTGCACTGTTTAGCGTGTTCTTGCGTATGTTGGATGAAAATGCGCTGCCAGCGGAAATTAAAGAACAAATTCGTGATGGTAACTGGGCACAAGGTGCGGTGCGTATCGTCATCGATAATCACATCGATCTGTTTGAACAGATGGAAGATGACTATCTCCGTGAACGTGCCGCGGACTTAAAAGATCTCGGACGACGGATTTTGGCCTATTTGCAAGAAGCCGACTCCAGCCACCGTGAACTTACCGATGAAAGTATCCTGATTGGGGAAGAAATCTCAACCGCAGCCTTGGTTGAACTGCCCGTCGATAAAATTGCAGCCATCGTGACCACCGAAGGCGCAATGAACTCGCATATGGTGATTGTGGCACGCGCACTCGGTATTCCAACCGTGGTCGGCGTGACTGAACTACCGATTAATACCCTCGATGATGTGGAGATGATCGTCGATGCGCACCAAGGGCGTGTGTTTATTAATCCACCTCGTCGTTTACGTAGTCGCTATAAAGAAATTCAAAAAGAAGAAGAACAGATTGCCAAAGATTTAAAACAGTATGAAACCAAAGATGCCATCACTCCTGATGGTGTGGCAGTCAAACTGTTCGTCAATACTGGCCTGATGATTGATGTAGTCCGTGGTGTACAACGCGGCGCCAAAGGCGTTGGTCTATATCGCTCTGAAATTCCGTTCATGCTGCGTGATCGCTTCCCGGGTGAAGAAGAACAGCGTGCGATTTATCGTCAACAGTTGAGCCACTTTGCCAACAAACCGGTGGTGATGCGTACCCTCGATATCGGTGCCGATAAAGACTTGCCTTATTTCTCAATTGAGGAAGAAAACTCAGCTCTCGGCTGGCGCGGTATTCGCTTTACGCTTGACCATCCTGAAATTTTTTCTTCACAAATTCGTGCCATGCTCAAAGCCAGTATTGGTCTCAACAACCTACACATTCTACTGCCGATGGTGACCAGTGTCAGTGAAGTAGAAGAAGCGCTGTATTTACTGGAGCGTGACTGGGTCGCGGTGCAAGAAGAAGAACAGGTCAAAATCACCAAACCAAAAATCGGGATCATGGTCGAAGTACCAAGTGTCTTATTGCAGATTGAAGAGTTTGCAGAGTTGGTTGACTTTTTCTCGGTAGGTTCAAACGACCTGACACAATACTTACTGGCCGTTGACCGTAATAATCCACGTGTTGCCAATGTCTATTCACATTTCCACCCTGCGGTTTTACGTGCGCTCACCCGCTTAGTTAAAGAGTGTCATAAGTACAACAAACCGGTCAGTATTTGTGGTGAAATGGCGGGCGATCCTTTGTCTGCGATCTTACTGATGGCGATGGGCTTCAATACCCTATCAATGAGCTCAAGCAACATTCTGCGTGTACGCAAAGCCATTTGTCATGTCCCAATGCCAGATGCGGTCGAATTGCTAGAGCGTGCCTTGAAAATGAGTAATCCACTCATTGTTAAGAGTCAGATGGAATATTATTTTAAAACACATGGTTTGGCCGATATGGTCAAATCCGCAACACGTATTGTGACGGCTTAAAGGTCTTTAAACCCAAAGAACGGACATTAAAAAAGGGAGATAATCATCTGAATATCTCCCTTTCTTGTGCTTGTCATAGCCTCGTTTTGCATTTTTCTTTCGGTCTACAAAGACTTGGCTTTGGTTGACTTCATGCATGTGTTTAGCTACAAAGTTGTGAATCACAACTTTGGGCTCAGCTTTCTTCTTTGCCATTTTTTTCACCTTGTTGATGTGATCATCTCACTGATGATGCGGTAGAAATTTTACGCCTTTTTGAACGTATTACAACCGATTTTGGCTAGGCCTATGTCCCCCAACTCATGCGCTATTTTCCAATTCAATTACAGGTTATGGCAATGCTTTATTTTGCACTGCCTTTGATCCATATGCTTAAAATGTCGCTTAGACATAAAACTGTTCTAACAATAAAATCATCGCAATCAACATCATCAATGCCCCTGACACTCGACTGACCACCCTAGCAGCCTGTGGACGCGCTCCCAAAACTTTTTGCGCACTAAATCCAACCAAGAAATAAACAGCCGCGCAACTCATGAGATGAATTCCCGCCAATAAAACAATTTGAGAGGTGGGCGACAAAGCCGCTTGCGGGTCGATAAAGGGCGGCAATAAAGCCAAAAATAACAGCAGGACTTTCGGGTTTAATCCACTCAAGTATACGCCTCGAATGTACCATGACTTTGAAGATGCAATGGCAACCTGATCGCTGCTAATACTCGCAGGACGCATCGATAAACTCAGCCCCATCCAGAGCAAATAAACAGCCCCAGCACCCGTGAGCACTTGAAGCAATACGGGCTGACTGGTCACCAATGTGCCCACACCCGCTGCAACAATCAGTGCCGCCATCAAATGCCCTGTTAATAACCCGGTTACCGCAGGCAAGACTCTTTTGCCCTGTATCCCCGACGAAATGGCATAGGCCCAATCTATACCTGGGGTCATCACAAATAGGATCGAAACACCCCAAAATGCAATCAAAATACTCAATGACATCCCTTTCCTCTCTTATCCATCATCATTTTTGAGGTCTAACCCAATCAAAACATGATCTGTATCAAATAATTTTGAAAGGATATCCTTTAGGCTCTAAAATGTGCTTTCAAATATTTGTGCAATAACGCCTAAAAAGGAGAGATTCTTCCACATGGATAAAATTGATAAGAAGATTCTTGCTGAACTACAAGCTGATGGTCGTTTATCTGTTACGGAGTTGGCGCATAAGGTAGGGCTTAGCCTCTCTCCCTGTCACCGCAGAGTCAAAGCCTTAGAAGATTCAGGTATTATCAAAGGCTATCGCGCACAGTTGGATATTTCCCAACTCGGCTTGAATTTCTCCACCATTGTTTTCGTGACGCTCAAAAATGGCGATAAAGATTCGGTGCAGAGTCTTGAAGAAGCGATTCTAAAAGTTCCTCAAATTGTGAAAGCGCAGCGACTTTTTGGTGACCCCGACTACTTGCTGCATGTCGTGACCTACGACTTGGAAAGTTATCAAAAACTCTATGATGAGCACTTGTCCGCACTGCCCAATGTGCAACGCCTTATCTCCACCATGGTAATGAAAAATATTATTTCCAACCGTAGCGTTCTGTTCTAAAAGAGCATACCCATGGGAAGCTAAACACCTATAATTCATCTATATTTTTTATGGATGGTTTCATTATTTCAAAACAGATTTACCTTGCCCTGAGTTTAGGCGAGAATCATATTATTTCTCACCATTTTTTGTTTGCTTCTATTGATAAAAGCGCTAGATTAAATCTTAGTCACATACAAAATAAGAGTGCCGCCATGCCATTAGAAAAAGACAAAGATGCAACCATTGTGGTCAAAGATACGCCTGATCAAGAAAAGTATGAGTTTCTAAAAGAAAAAATTCGTTATAAACAAGCCTTACGCGAAAATTCAAAAAAAATTGACCACCAAAAAGTCCGGTTGAATATCCAAGCCGATGCTCTACCAAGTAAAACCTTTTTTATTATGAATGCCTTGGCTGCCGTCATTGCAGGCTATGGACTATTGTCCAACTCGGCTGCGGTCGTGATTGGTGCGATGCTGGTTGCCATGATGCTGGGGCCAATTTCGGGTATTGCTTTGGCTTTAATTGATAGCCGCTGGTTGCTGTTTAAAACCGCGTTGTCCACTTTGTTACTTGGCATTGCCATGATTTATAGCATTGGGATCATTTTAGGGCTAGTGAATTATGACCTGCCCATGACCAATGAAATTTTAGCCCGCACTCAACCAACCATTTTAGATCTGATGATTGCTTTAGCGGGGGGGGCCGCAGGTGCCTTTGCCTCAGTATCACCTCGCCTGTCAGTGGCCGTGGTGGGTGTTGCCGTAGCGACGGCCTTAGTTCCGCCCTTGGTGGCCAGCGGGATTTTATTCGCGCATATGGAATGGAAAAACTCAGCCAATGCTTTTTTACTGGCGGTGACCAACATCTTCGCCATTCAGATTAGCTCATCTTTAGTCCTGTGGATTGCAGGCTTTAGACGTGGTTCCACCGAAGAAGTGCAGAGTAATGTCAAAGAATTTCTCAAACGTAATGCTATTAGCTTAATGTTTTTGGCACTTTTGGGAATTTATCTCTCCTTTAACTTTTATTCTATGCTTCATGCTCGCCTGTATGAGAGCGGCAATGAAACTATCATCAGTACAGCGTTAAATCACGATAATAATATTATTGATACCATCCAATACGATAAAAAAGAGGGTTTCACTTTAGTCCGTGTCTATATCCGTGGGGATGCCCCCCCTCGTCCAGAAGAAATTGCAGCACTCAATCAAAAGCTGCTGCCAGACGTAAACGATAACCCAAGCATTGTTCAAGTCCGCTTTATTCCGATTGATATTATTCAGGCTGAAGACAGCCCCAACGTCAAACTCGAACAAGATGAAGTGCAAAAGCTTTCAGTACAATAATGAGCTTTAAGCTGCAAATGCTCTATGCAGCAGTCGTTCTACGTCGGGTTGTTTCATATCAAGCATCCCGACAACACGACCATAAAATGGACTATAACGGCTTTGAATAAAGCCATCAGCCACATAGTTTGGTGCATGCCGTTTTAGCAGGACTGCTTGTGCCAAAATCACCAAACGGCTGACCAAGCTGCGCCCCATAAATTGTAGTTCTTCAGGTGTCTGTTGGAACAACTGAAATAGATTTTTCAGCTCTTGTTTCAACTGTTCATCTTGCATAGCCGTGGTAGCCAAATCTTGGAACAGGATTTCAATCGACTCTACATCGCGGCTAATGGCACGCAATACATCCAAACACATGACATTGCCCGAACCTTCCCAAATGGTATTGACTGGCGCTTCTTTAAAAATGCGCGCCATGATGCCGTTGTCGACATAGCCATTGCCCCCAAAAACTTCCATCATCTCCCCTGTAAGTTCAACCGCACGTTTACATATCCAGAACTTCGACGCTGGGGTCATAATGCGTTTCCACGCTACGGACAATGCGTCATCCGCTTCATAGCAGTGTGCCAAATGGAAACTGAGTTGCATCGCTGCTTCCGTTTCTAAGGCTAAATCTGCCAGTACGGTGCGCATCAGCGGTTGTTCAGCCAGAAGCTTCCCAAAAGCTTTACGCTGACGGGTATAGGCAAGACATTGCACTAAGGCTTGTCGAAGCATGGCGGTACTGCCCACCGAACAGGTCAAACGGGTATAGTTAGCCATTTCTATAATGGTGGGAATACCGCGCCCAGCTTCCCCAATCATGATGCCCCACGCCTCTTTAAATTCGACTTCCGAGCTGGAGTTACTTCGGTTGCCCACTTTGTCTTTTAAGCGTTGCACATGAATTGGATTCTTAGTGCCATCCTCTAGCCAGCGCGGTACAAAGAAACAGGCCAAACCATCTTGTTCCGTCTTTGCCACCACCAAATGCGCATCACACATCGGTGCAGAGAAAAACCATTTATGCCCTGTGAGCAAATAGGCTTGACCGCGTCCCGACTCTGCGACGGGTACTGCCATGGTTTCATTGGCACGCACATCCGAACCACCCTGTTTTTCAGTCATGCCCATTCCCAGCCAAATCGATTTTTTCTGGCTGATCGGCACATCGCGTTCATCGTATTCTGTTGAAAGCAATTTATCGCCGATTTTGGCCCATAGCTCAGGTTCACGTTGAATCAGGGGAATACTTCCCATCGTCATTGAGTTTGGGCATAAGTTCCCCGCCTCAATTTGTCCACTCAAATAAAAACGCGCTGCCCATTCCACCCATTTTGAAGATGAATTGGGCTGGTTAAATGGATGTGCGTGGGTGTCAAACTGGCGGTTTAGCCTCATCCATTGATGCCATGCAGGATGAAACTCAATAAACTCTTTGCGACGTCCACGCGCATCGAAGGCATGTAAGATCGGCGTATGTCTATTGGCCAAGTCGGCATAATCATAATATTCCGCTGAACCAACGACATTCCCCAACTCTGTGAGTTTTGCCTGATCCTGACTGCCATAACGAGTGAGAATTTCTTGTAAAACGGTATCGGTTTCAAACAAGTTGTAATTTTCCAGTTCATCAAACTGATTACTGATTTGATGGGTCATCCATGCCGTATTCATATCACTTTGCTCTTGTTATGCTGTGCTTTTCATTTCAGTATAGAGAAAAATTGAGTCTGCCATGTTCAGCTTTGTGCTATGAAGAATCCCGAGATCCAAGTTCGCCGTAGGCCGCGCCAGTCGCGAGCTAAACTCACCCAAGAAGCTTTGCAAGAAAGTTTTGTTCGGCTTTTGCATGAGCGTCATGCACATGAAATTACCATTCGGGAGATTACCGATGTGGCCGGAGTCGGTTTGGGTACCTTTTATGAGTACTTTTCAAAGAAGGAAGATTTGGTTGCATTGACCATTCATCAGCATGTGAAAAGTAATGCTGAAACCTTAAAAAGTTATGCACAAAGCCTAATAGAGTTATCCACAAAATTAACTGATGAAGACTATTTACAGCAAATTATTCACTTTCAGCTTGAGCAGATTCAGGCTCGACAGTTTCTCTGGGCACAGACTTTTTTGCTCGAACGGCAGGTTTCAAACATTGAAAGTTACCGTAAAAGTTATGCCATGATGGTGCAGATGTGGCGCAGTATCCTTGAGCCTTATGTTGGAGATGAAGTTCAACTCCAGCAAATGAGTTTAAATGTGCAGCGGGTATGTTATGGCTTTGTGTCGCAGACCTTGTTGGTCGAGCCTGAGTTTGCAGAATGGGTAATGTTGGAAGGAGATATTATTCAAAGTTTAGGAAAGCTTAATTTTTAATCAAAATAAGCTTTCTATTCATTTTCGCGCTTACATTTAAATTATAGATGTTTGATATATAAAATAATACTAAGCCATGATTTGCATAAGCTCTATTATGTTAAATTGAAGTTTTAGTCACTAAAGATTTGGAAAGCGAATTTTTGTTTCAGCTTTTCTAATTTCATTACTGGTAAAAGAAATAGTTGTTCCTAATGAATAGGCATAGATTCCTTGGATAGAATCATTAGATGATTCATATGAGATATAGAATCCGTTATCAACTCTATTCACCCATTCGAAATTCATTTTATATTTTTCAAATAGAAATTCGATAATTTTCTTTTTTAACTCTATATCATTTGTATCAATATCATAAGCGATGCAATGAAGCTTACCTTGCCATTCTTGAAGTGAAATAGATCCAACTGGGGTTGCCAATTTATACCAGTTTGATTCTTTGATGAAATTCACGTTTGGAGTATGTTTTTCTAAATTGAATTTAGTCTGAATAGTTGAAAAATCTGAACCAATTTCAAATATAAACGGTTTTAGTACTTTATCTTGATTCAGTGTATTGGTCTCTGCATGCAATAAATTATTAGTAAAAAGTGAAATGAAAGCCATCAATATCAAAAAAGCGTTTGACATAAGTAATTCTAAATTTAAATTTCCATAAAATGAATATAATACATACTATACAAAACCAAAATTTTTAAATTAAATAATATCAGCACCTTATGATCTATAAAAAACCGCTCTTTTGAGCGGTTTTTTATTTCAATTAAACTACTTCACGTCAAAACGGTCTGCATTCATTACTTTTACCCAAGCCGCGACAAAGTCTTTTACAAACTTCTCTTTGTTGTCATCTTGCGCATAAACTTCTGCATATGAACGTAAAATCGAGTTTGAACCAAAAACTAAATCTACACGTGTCGCCGTCCATTTGGTTGCCCCTGTCGCACGGTCTACAATTTCATAACGGTTTTTACCCACGGGTTTCCAGTTGTATTTCATATCCGTTAAGTTCACAAAGAAGTCATTGCTCAATACCCCCACGCGAGCCGTCAACACACCTTCTGATGTACCTGCATAGTTTGTGCCGAGTACACGCATACCACCGACTAGAACCGTCATTTCAGGCGCAGTCAAACCGAGTAATTGTGCGCGGTCTAACAACATTTCTTCAGGTTGTACACTGTAATCTTCTTTGACCCAATTACGGAAACCATCATGCTTAGGCAATAAGTCTTCAAAAGAATACACATCGGTTTGCTCTTGAGTCGCATCACCTCGGCCTGCAAGGAACGGAACTTTGATATTCACACCCGCAGCATGCGCCGCTTTTTCAACAGCTGCCGTACCACCCAGTACAATCAAATCCGCAATACTGACTTTTTTCGCCAGACTCGTCTGAATTTCTTCAAGCTTAGCCAAAACTTTAGCTAAACGCTCAGGCTCATTGCCCACCCAGTCTTTTTGTGGTGCAAGACGGATACGTGCACCATTGGCACCTCCACGGTAGTCGGAACCACGGAAAGTCCGCGCACTGTCCCAAGCGGTATTAATCAATTCAACCGAAGTTAAACCGCTATTTAGCAACTTCGCTTTTAAATCTTCAATTTCAGCTTCAGACAAAACATAATCGACCGATGGAATTGGGTCTTGCCAAATCAGATCATCATTCGGTACATCTGCACCTAAATAGCGAGATTTTGGTCCCATGTCACGGTGAGTGAGCTTGTACCAAGCACGCGCAAACACTTCAGACAAGTAAGCTGGATCTGCATAAAAACGCTCTGAAATTTTGCGGTATTCAGGGTCCATTTTGAGTGCCATATCGGCATCGGTCATCATTGGATTACGGCGGACATTGGGGTTATGTGCATCAACAGGTTTATCTTCCTCTTTGATGTTAATCGGTTCCCATTGTTTCGCACCCGCAGGACTGGTGGTTTTTTCCCATTCATAAGTGAACAGCAGATAGAAAAACTCGTTATCCCATTTGGTCGGGTGTGTGGTCCAAGCCCCTTCTAAACCACTGACCATGGTGTTCGCGCCATTGCCTGTACCTTCAGAGTTATGCCAACCGAGACCTTGGAACTCCACGTCTGCGCTTTCAACATCTGCCCCTAAGTTTTCGGCTTTACCATTCCCGTGCGCTTTACCTACGGTATGACCACCCGCAGTGAGTGCGACAGTTTCTTCATCATCCATTCCCATACGGTCAAAAGTGACACGCATGTCTTGTGCAGTCCGAAGGGGATCTTGGACGCCATCAACCCCTTCAGGATTGACATAAATTAAACCCATTTGTACCGCAGCTAATGGATTTTCAAGCGATTTACGGTCTTGGTCATTGGCATAACGGTTTGCCGTTGGTGCCAGCCATTGACGCTCTTCACCCCAGTAAATGTCTTTTTCTGGCGCCCAAATATCTAGACGACCACCACCAAAGCCAAAGGTTTTCAGGCCTGCTTCTTCATAAGCCACTGTCCCTGCAAGAACGATTAAATCGCCCCATGAAATTTTGTTGCCATATTTGCGTTTGATTGGCCAAAGCAGGCGACGGCCTTTATCGGTATTGACGTTATCAGGCCAACTGTTGAGTGGTGCAAAGCGTTGGTTCCCTGTGTTGGCACCGCCACGTCCATCTTGTTTACGGTAGGAACCCGCCAAGTGCCATGCGGTACGTACAAACATCCCAATGTAACTGCCATAGTCAGATGGCCACCATTCTTGACTGCTGTTGATGAGTTCACGGAGATCTTGTTTCACCGCTTCTAAATCCAATGATTTGAATGCGGCTGCATAGTCAAAATCAGGATCCATCGGGTTGGTTTTTTTATCGTGTTGCGACAGGATGTCTAGATTGAGCGCATTGGGCCACCAATCAGAATTATTGGTGCTGGCTAAACTCGTTTGTCCACCATCTTTCTGGTGAAATGGACAACCTGATGCTTGCATATTCTGTGTCATGTCGAGCTCCAAATTTGATCATCAAATTATGATTATCATGAACCGTTTAAAGTAATTATTACTGTTCTAACATAGCCCCTTTTGATGACAATCTAAAGCGAGTTTTACGAATAAAAACAATCGGATTATTCTATGTAAATATTTAAGAAAGAAAGAATTTTAACTTTTCAACAAGATAGAAGCCGACGAAAAAACAACAGCAAGAAAAGCTTTTTATGCGGGGTTGATGGACATTTTCAATTGAGTTTATCGATTAAAACTCAGACAAGCCTTACCAGCAATGAGCGCGGCTCAGATTGAGTTAAAATTAAACAAAAAAAGAAGCGTACTTTCGCTTTTTAGATTTTATTTGAAAGATATTTTGGTGATGTCCTTATGGTCTCGGTGATGACTGTTTTTGTCCCAGCCACCACCTGATCTTACACATAAAGTAAATTACACGCTTAAACGTCGACCTTCTCTTAAACAAACAAACGGATTCATGAGCTTTGAGCTATTTTTCATCGCCACTTTTAAGTCAATCTCAGGTTGTTCACGACTTTCATCGGTCAGCTGAAAGGTACGATAGTGAATGGCCATAGAACATTTGGCATGCAGGTCTTTATGTGCTTGAAAAGCATCTTGCGGATTCATATGCATATAGCGCATCAGCTCACGCGGTTCATACGCCCCTATCGGCAGTAACGCAATTCGAGGTGCGCCAAAACGCTGATGTAGCTCTTTAAAGTGTGGTGAATACCCCGTATCCCCTGCAAAATAAGCATAGTCAGCACCACAGTGAATACTAAACCCGCCCCATAACGCACGGTTTTGATCACGCAGCCCACGGCCAGAACCATGCTGTGCTGGGGTATAGACCAGTTTTAAATCATGCAGACGTGCCGACTGCCACCAATCCATTTCCAATACTTGTAAGTGCTTGGGTAAATACCATCCATTGCCCAAACCTGTATAAATAGGCATGGCGAAACGCTCATACAACCAGTTCAGACTGGCAATATCCATATGGTCATAGTGGTTGTGGCTCAAAAGCACTGCATGGATGGTCGGTAAATCTTCCAAGGCAATGCCCGCAGGCATAACACGGCGAGGTCCCCGCCCTTGCATCGGGCTGACATGTTCAGCCCATACAGGATCGGTCAATAAATTATAGGGCCCAATTTGAAGTAATACCGTGGCATGACCCACAAACCACACCTGCCAATCCTTTAAATCGGCATGGGGCCGATCTTGTGGCAGGCTTTTTTTATCGGCATGAAAGTGCGCATACTCTTGCGCCAAATCCACATTCCATGTCGAAGATTTACGCTTAATCAACCATTTCAGCAAGTCGCCTCGGCTACGGCCCTCAGGTCGACGAACCGAATTGACAAAGCGAGTCCCGTTATAATGGTCGGAGTGTAGAAACTGAAATTCGGGCTGTCGCCATGTATGGGACATGGTATTTTCAGTCGGAATTTGATAATGGAGTTCAGTTGATTTTGGCTTCATTTAACGTCGTTATCTTTATTGCAATACACCAGTAACAGGACCAGTTTTGAAAACTGACCTCTACCTTAACCTATTCCAAGCGTCCTTGCATTCGCTCTAACCACACTTTTTTTGATTGCGGCTTCACAAAGAGTGCCACAATTTCAGGATGTTTTTGTTTAATTTTTACTTCAATGCGATTAACACACGCTTCTATCTCATCGGTAGTGAGGTGATCTTCAAATTCTACACTCAACGAGGCCAAAACCTGCTTGGCACCCATTTGCTCGGTCAGTAAGCCGTTGGCCGACAGTACGCCTTCATCGTCTTGGGCAATTTTTAAGATATTTTGACGTACATGCAGGTCTGCGGTCTCACCGAGCAGCAAACCTTTGGTTTCTCGTGCCAAAAGAAAAGCGGACACCGCCAAAACCAGCCCAATCAGAATGGACGCCACTCCATCCAGTGCAGGCATATTTAAACGATGTGCCAAATAAATACCGAGAAAGGCAATCAACAGCCCAATTAATGCAGCAGAGTCTTCAAACAAAACGGTAAACGTGGTGGGGTCTTTACTGCGTCGAAAAGCTTCGAAATAACCTTGCTGACCTTTTGCCTTACGAAACACTTTCAGAGCAACACACCATGAAATACCTTCACTTACAAATGCAAAGCCAAGTACAACATAATTGATGGTCGGGTTTAGAATGGGTTCAGGATGCAAAATGTGCATGATCCCATTGTACATAGACACCAATGCCCCTAAGGCAAAAACCATGAGAGATACAATGAAGGCCCAAAAATACAGCTCTCGCCCATAGCCAAAAGGATGATTAAAATTGGCAGGTTTATTTGACTTCTTCAATCCATATAACAGTAAAATTTCGTTTAAGGTATCCACAACAGAGTGAATCGCTTCACTCAACATGGCAGAGCTATTGGTCAGATAAGCCGCAATAAACTTTACCAGCGCAATGGTTAAATTCCCCAACAGCGCGGCATAGACCACCAGTTTATTTGAATCTGCCATATCGATTTTTAGCCCATATGTTCAATTAAATTATATTTATGTTTTTATCATATCCAATTTCGGCAAAACGCAACTGTATTTTTATGTAGTTCACCTCCCCTAATTTTCAGGTGATTGGTATGAACTATTTTTAGTATTTAATTAATACCTTTTAGCAATTATTAAAAAAGCTATTTCGTATAAAAAAGTCTTAAGACTCAATCCAAGATCATTTATTTTCTCAATAATTGAATCATCTTCACGGCATCATTGTTTATCGATTATACTTTACCGCAGTCATTGTAAGACATTTTTTGGATTAGTCAGTGGGTTATTTATATGGAACTTAGACACCTTCGCTATTTCATTACTGTTGCTGAAGAACTGAACTTTAGTAAAGCAGCACTGAAACTTTATACCGCTCAACCTTCATTAAGCCAGCAAATCAAAGACCTTGAAGAAGATGTCGGTGTGCAGTTACTGTATCGAACCAAGCGAAAAGTTGAACTCACTGAAGAAGGCGCTGTTTTCCTTGAACAAGCACGTCTCACCTTGGCTCAGGCAGACAAAGCGGTTGCTATGGCACGCCAAGTGTCACAAGCCAAACAGCAGATGCTTCGTATTGGTTTTGTCCCTGTGGCAGAAATGAAAATCTTTCCTTATGTACTGCCCAGTTTACGAGTACAAAATCCAGAGTTAAAAATTGAGTTGTTCAGTATGAACAATACTGAGCAACTACGTTTGCTGAAAAAAGGAGAGTTGGACATTAGCTTTACGCGAAATAATGTCCATAGTGATGAAATTGAAAGCCAGTTTGTACTGCGTGAACCACTCATTTTCCTGTTGCCGAAAGATCATCCTTTGGCCCAATACGAGCGAATTCCGGTTAAAGCATTAGATGGCATTGATTTTATTATTCCCGCAGCCGAGCAGTCACAGACTTTACACCAGACCATTTTGGAATTTGCCAAAGCCCACAATATTGAATTTAACATTGTGCAAAAAGCTGACAACATCCTATTCAATATCAACGCGATTGGCTTGGGGCTCGGCTGTACAATTTTACCCGGTTACATTGCGCCACTTAGCATGAACAACACGGTAATTCGTCCACTTGAGGTTGAGCTGCCGTATTTGGATCTGTATGTGAACTATCGTAAAAATAACAGCTCACTGGCAGTAACTAAATTTATAGAATTACTGACTCGGGTATTTTATTTGGATATTAACCGCGAATAAATCCGCAGTGAATCCCAATGATGTATCCCATTCGGCGCGCCACTATTTCTGCAGAAATAGCTACGCGAATTTCTTATAAACCAATCCTCTGTATGACAAGCGTATTTTCACCCTCTTATTTTTAAGTGGTGTCGACGACATCTCGCTTTTTCATTTTATATTCTTTTTAAGCTAAGATAGGCTAATAAAAACAGGCTTTTGTCAGGTTCCCTACAACTGAAGTCCGAATACAAACTAATCCTAAAGACGTAGGTACTGATACTTAAATAGGCACTGCGACCTTAGCTGCACGAAAAAAACAATAAAACAGAGAAGGAGAAGAATATGCCAATGCCCACTTTACAGCGTTTAAAAACAGCAATGAAATTTCGCCCCTTCTTTTTCATTAGTTTTTTGCTGACTGCTGTTTTTTATACGTTGCTGAATACATTTACCGACTGGTCTTGGTCGACCAATTTATTGATCAGTTGGAATATTGCCGTATCAAGTTATTTAGTCAAAACTATGACCACCCTGTGGTCTGTTGACCATCGGCACATTCTGCAACATGCACAACAGCAAGATGCCAGTAAATGGATCATTCTACTGTTGGTGATCATGACTTTGCTCATGTGCTTAATTGCGATTGTATTAGAGTTGACTCATCTCCCGAATGACCCAACCATCAAATATGGGCACTTAGCGCTGTCCTTACTCACCATTATTAGCGCATGGTTCTTTATGCATACCGTGTTTGCCATTCATTATGCACATGACTATTATCTGGCTCTCGCAGACCAACAAGATTCAGGCTTAGACTTTCCCAAAACGGCTCAACCGACCTATCCCGACTTTTTATATTTTAGTTATGTGATTGGCACTTCTGCGCAAACCGCGGATGTTTCCATTACCTCACGTTCGATGCGTATTCTTAATATTCTGCACATTATTTTAGCTTATGGTTTTAATACCTCTATTCTCGCCATTAGCATCAATGTCGCGGCGGGTTTTATCACGCTATAAGTACCCTGTTTTTCATTTCTTGATCATCCTCAAATGACACCCATCCAATATAAAGACGATGATTGAAGTCCTTTCGAGGAAAACATCAAAAAAAACCAATCAGAGCTTTTTCAAATCACAAACCCAACAATTCAATCAACCGTTCATCAGCCTTAAAGCATACTGAAGACAAAAGCTTTGAAGATGATCGCCCAAAACAGGCAGACTCACTCTGACCATCTTCCACAGGCTATATATTTAGACGACTCAAGTTAAATCACTTGTTTAAGGTCAACATATTGCAATAAATACTGCTGCAAGCTCGGCACATCATCCGCGATGGCCAAAGGTTGATATTGTCTGAGCGTTTCAGGTGTATGCACCCCATAACTCACCCCGATTCTCGGCATGGCAATAGTACGTGCCATTTCTAGGTCATAACTGGTATCACCCACCATAATCGCGCGTTCAGCAGACACACCCGTTTCAGCTAAAATTTCTTCCAACATCAAAGGATGCGGTTTAGATTTAGTTTCACTTGCAGCACGCGTTGTCACAAATAGTGCTTGGCTCTGTGTTTGCGCTAATACTCGATCTAAGCCTTTACGGCTTTTACCTGTCGCCACCGCCAACTGTAAACCTGCTTCACGTAAGCCATTCAACATATCGGCTACGCCGTCGAACCAAACATCACCTTTCGAGTTCGCCACATAATGCTCGGCATAGCATTGCAAAATCTCAGTATGTAGCTCAGGCATTTGAGGAAATAATCGCTGCGCAACCTCTGGCAAACCTAAACCAATAATACTTTTTGCTGCATCAGCAGATAAGGGTTGTGCAAATTGCTGCGCGGCAAACAATAAACTCGCCACAATCTGCCCCACTGAATCAAATAATGTCCCATCCCAATCGAAGATAATCAGTTCTACAGGTTTGTTCATGCTGGGGTTCCAATATTTACTTTTATAAAGTCAATTTACACCATGCATTTGCTACACGATGGCGACAAGGATGGGGCCGTTGAGCTGACTTGCACTTCGCTTTAGAGCAGTGCTTAAAGCGCGTTCAGGATGTTCCATCAGCTCAACAAAAGATTTTTGTTACTTTGCATCTTTAAAAATAAAGATGACCAATACAGCATCATTTTAAATTAATCACAACCAACAAAAGTCATGGCTTTATCACTTCTCCCAAAATGAAAGGGAAAAGACTTAGTCCTTCTTTTGTGCTCTTAACTGCGCCACAATACTCTGCATATCTTCAGGTAACGGCGCTTCAATCGGCGCATAACCAGGAATGTCTAAACGCATTGCATGCAGACATAAACGACGCGGTTTCGGTCCTTTATATTCTGTTTCATGACCATATTTATCATCACCGACCAATGGATGACCAATGCTTAAACCATGCACACGAATTTGATGGGTCCGCCCTGAAAGCGGCGATGCATAAACTAAGGTTGCATGCATAAAACGCTCAGCCACATTCCACTGCGTTTTAGACTCTTTACCTTCACTCGACACACGCACACGACGCTCACCATTGGCCAGTTCATAACGGTGCAAAGGCGCATCAATTAACTGCTTGTCTAAACTCACCACACCTTTAACTACAGCAGCGTAAGTTTTCTTAATTTTGTGTTCACGCAACATGTCTTGCAAACTTTTTAACACACTACGCTTTTTAGAAATCATCACCAAACCTGAGGTATCACGGTCAATACGATGAATCAGTTCTAAATATTTTTTACCTGTTGCCGCACGTAAGCCTTCAATTAGACCATAAGCCACGCCACTGCCGCCATGTACGGCAATGCCTGATGGCTTATTGACGACCATCAAGCCTTCATCTTCATACACCACACGACTGAGTAAACTCTGTGCCACTTTGTCAGAAACAGGCACCGCATTTTCATCTTTTTGTTCATAGCGAATCGGCGCCACACGAATCTGGTCACCAATAGACAGCTTAGTTTCTGCTTTTATACGCTTTTTATTCACGCGAACCTGACCTTCACGAATCAGGCGATAAATACGACTTTTAGGCACACCTTTTAAACGGCTAAATAAAAAGTTATCAATCCGTTGCCCTGCTTGATGCTCGTCCACTTCAAACCACGTCACGTTTTGCCATTGTTGGGTAGAATTCATACAGTTACTGCGACCTAAAAAATACGGAATTTGAATAAAAAATGACCATTTAGGCTATGCTTTACACAAGAAAGACTAGCTTAGCCCATAGGCAGATGGTACAAGGTTTGATATAGTCAGCGCACGGATACCACCATAAGTGAGTCAAAAGCTTAATCATTTCAATTTTAAATTGAATAGTTAAGAAAATAACTCAACTCAGCTTGGAACGGTCCCAAAAGAATTATGCCGACGCCGAAGGCTTATTATATCGGCAAAACAGCAAACTGTTAGGTTTAATTGTGCATCTGCACATAAATCAGTTTGCCCCAAAAAAATATGTGACCAACGAAGGTTGGTTTTTAAACGTAAACTGATATACATCAGATTAGTCGCTCCCTGATGTCGTATTCAGGCCACAGCGTTGATGCATATGGATCTGTTCAGTTGTAAAGGTACGATGATAATTCCGTATCAAGACACCCTATCCAAAAAGAAGGGTTGCTCTTCGAGCAAATGTGACAGTGAAAGTTACTTACATCCAATGCACCGCTTGTCCGCCAGTGAAACGCGCAGGAGACTTTAATCGTTTAAAGATTGAAGCCGTATTGCCATCATCAATATGTGAATCAAAACCGCAGCCGATCAAAAAGGCAGGTAATAAAACTCAGACCACAATCGGTTTCTTTGAGATCTGAGCAAAATTGGTCCGTGATGTTTGATGTTCGCTACGTGTTTAGCGATAGTTTGCTGTGTATCACTATTAGGTGTTACACCCATGAAACGTATGTTGATTAATGCAACACATGCAGAAGAGATTCGCGTTGCACTTGTCACTGGGCAGCGTCTTTACGATTTTGACTTAGAGAATCGTACCCGTGAACAAAAAAAATCCAATATCTATAAAGGTCACGTGACTCGCGTTGAGCCTTCTTTGGAAGCCGTCTTTGTTGAATATGGTGCGGGACGTCAAGGCTTCTTGTCTATGCGTGAAATCGCAAATTCATATTACCAAGCAGACCCACGCCAAACTTCAAACATTCGTGAATTGATCACTGAAGGCACAGAGCTTTTGGTTCAAGTTGAAAAAGAAGAGCGTGGTAACAAAGGCGCTGCTCTTTCTACCTTCATTTCTTTAGCTGGTCGCTACTTGGTACTCATGCCAAACAACCCTAAAGGTGGTGGTATTAGCCGTCAAATTTCAGGTTCAGTACGTGAAGAATTGAAAGAAATGTTGGCGTCGTTAAATGTACCTCGTGGCATGAGCGTGATTGTACGTACTGCGGGTATTGGCCGTTCTCAAGAAGAGTTACAACTCGACCTACAGCACTTACTGGATCTTTGGGCGCAAATCCAAAACACAGCAAGTTCTGGTCCATCGCCAATGTTGGTGCATCAAGAAGCAGGCGTGGTGACGCGTGCGATTCGTGATTATTTACGTGATGATGTTGCTGAAATTTTAATTGATTCAGAGCAAGCCTATAACGAAGCCTATAACTTCGTAAAAGCAGTCATGCCTCGTCAAATCGACAAGCTAAAAACTTATACGCTAAATGAACCGTTATTTGCGCATTTTGGTATTGAAAGCCAAATTCAAACGGCTTATGAACGTGAAGTTAAACTTCCTTCAGGCGGTTCAATCGTTATTGACCAAACCGAAGCATTAGTGTCTATCGACATTAACTCTGCAAAATCAACCCGTGGTAGTGACGTTGAAGATACAGCGCTCAATACTAACCTTGAAGCAGCAGAAGAAATTGCACGTCAACTACGTTTACGTGACATTGGTGGTTTGGTCGTGATCGACTTTATCGACATGACCAAAGACCGCAACCAACGTATGGTTGAGGCGAAACTTCGCGAAGCAACACAAAGCGACCGTGCCCGCATCCAATTCGGTCAATTGTCTCGTTTTGGCTTGATGGAAATGAGCCGTCAACGTCTACGTCCTTCACTTGAAGAAGCAACAGGTTATGTCTGTCCGCGCTGTCATGGCACAGGTATGGTGCGTGACTTGCGTTCATTATCGCTTTCAATCATGCGTAAAGTAGAAGAAATTGCGCTGCGTGAACGTCATGGTGAAGTTCAAGTACAGGTTCCAGTTGAAATTGCAGCATTCTTATTGAATGAAAAGCGTCACACATTGGTTTACCTCGAACAAACCTCAGGTGTTCGTGTGACTGTGCTTCCGCACCCACACTTAGAAACCCCACATTACGAAATTTCGTATAACCCTGAAGGCTTTGCACCAACCAGCTATGAACGTACAGAAGCAACACGTTCAAGCGAAAAAGAGTTGGGTTACGAGTCATCAGAATGGCATTTAGATGGTGCAGATCATGTGCATCAACATGCCGCTCCTGCGCCTGTACAACAAGAAAAAGGCAACAAAAAACCTCGTAACAACGCGCCACAACAACAAGTTGCGCAACAAGCCCCTGCTCAGACTGCACCTTCAAGCAGCCCATGTGCATGGTTAGAAAACTTGTTTGTGCAAAAACAAGCTGCGACTGTCGATCAATCACGTTCTGCAAATAATGCTGCTGCGGCCATTGAGCAAATGGTAAATGGCGGTGCAGTGAGCCGTGGTCAGTTTGGTCAAGTTGGCACGCCTGCTGCGGCACCAGTTGCACCAAGCAACAATGTCTACATGAGCGCTGCACCTGTTCATGCAAAATCTGAACACCGTGAAGATAAGCATGTAGAGAAAGAAGAACGCGGCACACGCCACAACAAAAAGCGCCCTAATAAGCACAAAGAGTCACGTGAGCAAAATGCGCAACATGACAACCAAGTTCATGAAGAAATTGTGCAGGTCTCTCGTCAAGATCAACAGCGCCAAGATCGTTATGAACAACGTCCTGAACGCAATGAATCACAACGCCAAGACCGTCATGAACAACGTTCTGAGCGCGGTGAACAACAACGTCAAGACCGTCCAGAGCGCAGTGAACAGCAACGTCAGGAACCGCGTGAAAACAAGCGTTCATCACGTCGCCAACACGGTGAGCAACAGCAAAACACTGATGTTCAAAACGAACAGCAAAATGCAATGCCACGTCGTGACCGCCGTAACCAACCTCGTCCAGAACGCCCAAATCGCCACCGCGACCCAAGTGTACTGAATGAGCAAGTGACTGAAGCAGCGCCAGCTGTGGTTCAAGAACCTCAAGTTAAAGTTGAGTTAATTGAAGCACCGCGTCAAGAAATGATCACAACAGCCCATGTGGTCAATGTCGATCAAGCGCAAAGTGAAATCGTGGCATTAACTCCACCCGTACACACTGCAACCGAAACCAAGCCTCAGCAAGCGGCTGTTGCGAAAGCAGAAGTTGAAGTAAAAGCTGAGAAAGTGGTACAGGAGAAATCAGCTGAAGTTGTAGCAGCACCTACTGAACAACAAGCAGAGCAAAAACCACGTGAAAGCGTAAAACGTGCCAGCAATGACCCACGTCAACGCCGTCGCCAACAACGCGCTGCACATACACAGCAAACTGAAATACCTAAACTCACACCTTCACAGGTGCCAACTTTAGGTCAGTACACCATCAGCAGCTTGATTCGCCATGTCTATGGTGAAGACTGTTCAGTGCTGATTGAGCAGTTTGGTTTAATTCCAACCTTCAACCGTGCCCTTCAGAAATTTACTGAAGAGTATGCAGCAACGTTGAGCAAAACTGTGACAACGCCTACTGTTGAAGCAGAGAAAAAACCGGTCACCCGTGATGTTGAAATCACAAAAGCGCAGCCTGAAGCAGAGCCAGTTCCAGTATTGGACCTGACACCGCCTGCACCTGTATCTGAACAACGTGTTGCAAATGACCCGCGTGAGCGTCGTCGTCTAGCTAAACTTGCTGCTGAACAAGCTAAACAAGCACGCGAAACAGCGCCTGTTGCTGAATCGTCAGCGCCTGAAACAGCGATTGTTGCAGAAACGCCTACTGCTGAAGCTGCGCCTGCTGTAACTCCAGAGGAAAACGAGCCTGCTCTTGTAACAGAAAGCGAAGCGCCTGTTGCCGTTGAAAGCAGTGAAGTGAAAAGCTCGGCAGATGTAGCTGCGGTTGAAGAAGTAGAAGCTGTTGTTGCTCCAGTTCAAGCCAAAGCACCTAGAGCATCAAAGCAAGCTGAAAAAGTAGAAGCGACTGAAACTGTAACGGAAACAGCTGCGGACGAGTCAGATAAATCAGACTCGGACAAGCCAGTTCGCCCACGTCGTCCACGCGGTCGTCCACCGAAAAAAGCGAGCCCGACTGAATCGTAATTCGCCCTAGAGTTATAAATTTTAAAAACCTAGTCATGTCAGTGGCTAGGTTTTTTTGTTATTTTCGTCAGATTAGGTTGATTGCACTAGACCGAAACGATTAAAAGAACAAGTGTAGAAACTGAGCACTATTCAAACGCATTGGATTGCATAAAATAATTAGGATTCATATGAGCCAACACCCATCACATGACCTCATTGGTATTACTGACGTTGCAGCAAAACTTCCTCAATTCATCAGTAAAGTTCCCAACTTACTCAGTGGATTAAAGCAAGCATATTTACGTACCCCAAACACCCCAGCAGGCCTCGGGATTGCTTTTGAAAAAGCAGTGAAGCGCAACCCTCACGGTATGGCCCTGCTTTTTGAAGATCAAAAATTTAGCTACCAAGCCCTCAATGAATGGGCTAACCAAATCGGGCATTATTTTTTATCCATCGGGGCAAAAAAGGGGGATGTCATCACAGTGATGATTGAAAACCGCCCTGAATTGGTTGCAACCGTGATTGCACTTGCCAAAATTGGCGTTACTGCGGCTTTAGTCAATACCTCTCAAATCGGTAAAGTGCTGGCGCATAGTATTAATCTGGTCAAACCCATCGCAGTCATCGTGGGTGAAGAATGTCGTGCCGCAGTTGATGAAATCCGTCATGATTTAAATCTCTCTGCGGATCGTTTCTATTGGTTTGCCGACCAAGAAACCCAAAAAGATGCAGGCCTTGCACCACAAGGTTTTAGTAATCTTGCTGAAAAAATTGATGCCTTTGCCAAGTTCAATACCCCAACCACACACAGTGTGCTGGGTAAAGATGGCTTGTTTTATATTTATACCTCAGGCACAACCGGTTTGCCTAAAGCCGTTATTTTCACGCATAGCCGCTGGACGTTGGCTTATGGAACCTACGGGCATGTGCTGAACCTCGGTAAAGACGATGTAATGTATGTCACCCTGCCGCTGTACCATGCAACAGGCATTGTGGTGTGTTGGTGTGGCGTGATTGCAGGTGCTGGCACCTTGGCATTGCGCCGTAAATACTCCACTTCTGCTTTTTGGAAAGATGTGCAAAAGTTCGATGCCTCTGCCATTGGCTATGTGGGTGAGTTATGTCGCTACCTCATGGATGCATCACCTTCAGCGTTAGAAAAAGGCCACCGTGTCACCAAAATGATCGGCAATGGCATGCGTCCGAATATTTGGGACAAATTCAAACAGCGGTTTGGTATTGAAGAAATTTTAGAGCTTTATGCATCGAGTGAAGGCAATGTCGGCTTTAGCAATGTATTTAACTTTGACAACACTGTCGGCTTTTCACCCACGCCTTATGCCATTATCCAGTTTGATAAAGAAAAAAATGCACCTGTTTATGATACCAAAGGCAGCTGCATCAAGGTCAAAAAAGGCGAAGTTGGTTTATTGATTGGTAAAATTACTCGCCGTTCTCCATTTGATGGCTATACCGACCCTGAAAAAAATAAATCGGTGATTCTTAAAGATGTATTCAAGTCCGGCGATGCTTATTTCAACACAGGGGACTTAGTCCGCGACATTGGTTTCCGTCATGCCCAATTCGTCGACCGCTTAGGCGATACCTTCCGCTGGAAAGGCGAAAATGTGTCCACGACTGAAGTTGAAAATATGGTCAGTGAATATGAAAAAATCACCGAAGCCGTGGTTTATGGTGTTGAAATTCCGAACACCAATGGCCGAGCGGGGATGGCAGCGATTACACTGGCAGATGGCGATGAACTGAATGAGCAGGATTTAGCCCAAATGCTCGTGAGCTTTAAAAAATGTCTGCCTGCCTATGCTGTACCCGTTTTCTTACGCGTACAAAAGCAAGTTGAAACGACGGGAACGTTTAAATACCAAAAGAACAAGCTCAAAGAACAAGCCTTTGACCCGAAAAAAACCGATGAACGTTTGCTGGTCCTGTTACCCAACAGCAGTGCCTATGCAGATTTAACGCAACAAGTCTTTGATAACATTCAAGCCTATCAATATCGCTTCTAAACTCGAATTGCTTGTTTTTTAGCTACCCAATCGCAAATTTGTTGTATTTATAATCAAACATCAACAAGTTTGCGATTTTTTACTTGCGCTCGATGCATATCTTGCTACAATACGCTCCATCAAATGATATGGGTCGTTAGCTCAGCTGGTAGAGCAGCGGACTTTTAATCCGTTGGTCCCGCGTTCGAATCGCGGACGACCCACCATTCCTTTGATACCCTTGATGGGTCGTTAGCTCAGCTGGTAGAGCAGCGGACTTTTAATCCGTTGGTCCCGCGTTCGAATCGCGGACGACCCACCATCTTTCTTGTAAAATCTAATTTTACAAACCTGCTCAGGTTCGAATGCTTTAAAAATTTCTTTTTTAAACTTTCAGCGAATACTTTTTCGCACACCTTGCTCAGGGTCGTTAGCTCAGCTGGTAGAGCAGCGGACTTTTAATCCGTTGGTCCCGCGTTCGAATCGCGGACGACCCACCATTTATTTAAATTTTCTTTAATTGCATTGATATGACATTTATTTAGTGACCCGCTATTTAAGTCATAAAATTCGCACGCTGTTCATTTCTTCAGTCTTATTCTGTTGCTTTACCCAATTCCGTTTTAACTATGACTTAGGCTCACGCTTTAAGGTATACGCACGCTCTAATTTCGGAAAACCTCGTGCATACAATTTTTGGTTAGTGGCATCTAGATTATTACTTTTATCTAAATCCATTTGCAGCGTTTGCGAATCCACCACGCGATAATAAAAATTAATCCCCTCTTTTCGATGGACGATTAGCTCTGTTCGCTCTTTATTCATGGTCCATGTATCACGGCGATAACTTAAGTTTGAAAAGCCAGAGCGTTGTTTTTCTGAAAAGACCTTACCCAAACGCACAATACTGCGATGCACTGTACCATCAGGTAAAAAATTGAGAATAAAATCAGCCCTCCCTGTTTCACAAGGGAAAAAATAACCATCACATTGAATTTGTGTGCGATAACGCCCGATAAACTGTTGTTCACCAATATCAAGCGTACGCGGTGCATACTCCGAATCATCTTGCATGGTTGCCCGTCCAGCCACCTCAGTCAGCTTCTTCCCCGACTCAGGTGAAACAGCAGCGCCCTCTACCGTGCTATTTTCATGTTGTTGTGACGCCTCCGACAGCCCACCATCACAGCCAGCTAACGATACACCGATTAGCCCCACTGCTCCTTGCAGTAATGCACCAATCAAACCCTGATGCTTTCGTTTCAACTTCATTCCACACTCACTTCCTGCACGTGATTAATCTCCATAACCATCACGAATTTTCCATCCTGACCTTTTGTGTTTTCTCGGATTCAAATGACTTACTGACTTTAAGCAGCTGGCTCAACGCCAAATAGAGCACATTTTAATCCTGATCAAAACCCCAGCTTTTATCTCTTTACATAACTTTACTTTTTAATTAGCTCCGTCACCTTTAAAAACTTAATTCCATCTCCATTTTTAAACTAGTAAGTGCAAAAAGCCACTTATTAGATTTTAATTTTTAAGGAGACCTAGATGGCCAATGTTGGTTTATATCGCTCAAACCGCTCAAACATGATTGCTGGTGTGATGGGCGGTATTGCTGAACGTTTTGGTTGGAACGCAAATTTACTTCGTATTGTTTTCATCACCATTTCACTGTTAAGTGCAGCATTCCCCGGAATTTTGGTTTACCTGATTCTTTGGTTGGTGATGCCAAAACAAAAAGACCAAATCGAGCATTCTCCACAGGCCCGATCTGGTTATAGCAATACAATGCGTACCGTTAATCCAGATCATCGCAACCCATAAGCGCACATCTTTCGTCTCAAAAAGTTTCTTTTTATGCTACGACAACTTCCCCCAAAGTGTCGTAGCTTTTTTTTGCCTACGACACTCACATGACTTAACGATGTTGTAACAGACGATACAAGGCTGCAATCATATCGGCACGGCTAATGATACCGACCAAAGCCTTGTTTTCAACCACAGGAATATAGTTAAAAGAACGTTCAACAAAGTATGGGATCAGATCTTGCAGTTCTTGATCTGGCTGTACCGTGACTACCTGACGCTTCATAATATGTTTGACTTGATCTTGCCAAGAAGTACGTAAATCCGTTGCCTTTTGGAACCACTCGACCACTTCATATAAAGCCAAGGTACCGCATACTTGTTCAGCTCGATTTAACACAGGTAAACTCATCAGATTGACCTGTTTAAATTTTTCCACAGCGACTTGAATGTCTTCATCTTCATATAAACACAGAACATCTTTACTCATAATGTCCCGACAACGCAGGTCTATGTGAAAACGAGTATCGGCCTGCGCTTGAGCTTTTAAGATCAGTTTTTGTAAATCATATTCACTGATGTCGAGCAACTGTGTTTCTTGAGCTAAAACTTGATGAATATCTTCAGGTTGAATCGTGACCTTCTGGGTTGGGGTCGGGTCGGTGCTACGTGTATTGACTTGCGCCACGGTTGGGTATTGCTTTCCAAGCAATCGGTTGAACACTATTGCAATCACGAGAAGTAGGATTGAGTTGAGTAGAACAGGATAAAACACAAACTGATACCCTAGCTCGTGTACCGTCTCTCCTCCCAACACTGCCGTAATCGCCACAGCACCACTCGGTGGATGCAAAGAATCTGTCGTCATCATCAAAATAATCGACAAAGCCACAGCAACACTAAATGCTTCAGTTAAGTTGGAAATATAGAGTGCGCAGGTCACCCCAATTACGGCTGCAATGGTATTCCCAATCACAATATTCCATGGCTGAGCCAAAGGACTGGCTGGTACGGCAAAAAGCAACACCGAGGACGCACCCATCGGGGCGATATACCATGCATTGATCCCACCCAAAAGCCACCAACTTATGAGTGAAGACAGTGCTAATCCCAACAATGCACCCAAACCACAGAGCATTCTTTCCTTTAGCGGTAACACTTTAAAATTTGGTTTTAAGGTATTTAACCATTCAAGTTGCATATGAAACACAGCCACCCTTCTACTTTTTCGCACTTAACCGGTGCAAAATTATACGTGGTCTCACCAATAAGATGCATCTATTTTACATCTTATTTTTATGAGTAATTCTACTGAATTCTTTAGTGAACGTATTGCTGTAACTGTACAACCCGTTCAGCATACTGCTGCATAGGACAAAAAGCATACATGGGCGATCCAACATACTGCCCTGCATTCTCACACTCTTGCTCAACATAGGCTTTCCACAAGTGCTGCGACTTTAAAATGGCTTGATAACGTTCTGGCTGTTTATCCTGCTGACTTTGTACACGTATTTGATCGAGTAATGCCACAATTTGCTTTTCGTAGCCCTGTTTGGTTTGATCCGCACAAATTTGTACCACGCTATTGTTAATCCCTGCCAGTTGCTGCTCTTGAATGGTCTGCTCGACACATTGATTATAAACATCCAGCTCGGCCTCTTGCTCCTGTGCGTGAACCGCTCCACTGAACGTAGCCAATGAAATAAGGATCTGAAGATAAAATTTTGGCATGGTGTGCTCTTGGTTTTATTGTGCAGAAATTTAATATAGCAAACTCGGGCAATTTAGCTCAAACCAGAGAATAGATGGTCTATGTAATACACGCAGCTCAATCTTTTTCAACATACAAAAATCGTGCTATCTGACTTCTCTCACGCAACCACCACAGTTGAATTTTTAAATGAATGAATCCTACTGAACCCTTTGCCACTCCCACCTAAAATCCTTATACTTAGAACCAATTTTTTCTTATATTTATAATGGATGCTGCATGAGTCGCGCCATATCGCATATTGATACATTCCAAGGCTTAATTCTTGCCTTACAAAACTACTGGGCTGAACAAGGTTGTGTCATTTTACAACCTTACGATATGGAAATGGGTGCAGGAACATTCCACACTGCAACATTCTTACGCGCACTTGGGCCTGAAACTTGGAACGCAGCATACGTTCAACCCTCACGCCGTCCTAAAGACGGTCGTTATGGCGAAAACCCAAACCGTTTACAACACTATTACCAATTCCAAGTGGTACTGAAACCAAACCCAGACAATATCCAACAACTTTACCTAGACTCATTAAAAGCCATTGGTATTGATACCCTTACTCACGATATTCGTTTCGTAGAAGACAACTGGGAATCTCCAACACTCGGCGCTTGGGGCTTAGGTTGGGAAGTTTGGCTCAACGGTATGGAAGTTACTCAGTTTACCTACTTCCAACAAGTTGGTGGTATTGAATGTTACCCAGTAACAGGTGAAATCACTTACGGTCTTGAACGTTTGGCAATGTACTTACAAGGTGTCGATTCTGTTTACGATCTTGTTTGGACCAAAGGTCAATTTGGTACAGTCACTTATGGTGATGTATTCCATCAAAACGAAGTTGAACAATCAACGTATAACTTCGAATATGCACCAGTCGACAAAATGTTTGAATTATTTGACTTCTATGAAGCTGAAGCATCTCGTTTAATTGAAGCAGAATTACCACTTCCTGCGTATGAACAAGTCATTAAAGCATCTCATTGCTTTAACTTGCTCGATGCACGTGGTGCGATTTCTGTAACTGAGCGTCAACGTTATATTTTACGTGTACGTACTTTGGCTCGTTCAATTGCGCAAAGCTATGTGGCTGCGCGTGCCAAGCTTGGTTTCCCAATGGCAGAACCACATTTACGTGATGAAGTTTTAGCTCAATTGAAAGCTCAGGTTGAAGCAGAAGCGGCTCAAGCAGAAAAATCAGCGGAGAACAAATAATGTCTAAACATACAGTTTTATTTGAACTTGGCTGTGAAGAACTTCCCCCAAAAAGCTTAAAAACTTTACGTGATGCATTGCAAGCTGAAACAGAAAAAGGCTTAAAAGATGCTGGTTTAGCTTTTGATTCTGTCGAAGCCTATGCAGCACCTCGTCGTTTGGCATTGAAAATTATCAATGTAGATGGTGCTCAAGCAGATACTCAAAAACGTTTTGACGGCCCTGCTGTACAAGCTGCTTATGATGCTGAAGGTAAGCCAACCAAAGCACTTGAAGGCTTTATGCGTGGTCAAGGCATTACTGCGGATCAAGTTTCAACTTTCCAAGCCGGTAAAGTTGAAAAAGTTTGCTACCTAAAAGATGTGAAAGGTCAAAGTCTTGACGTTTTACTACCACAAATTTTACAAACTGCTTTAGATAACCTTCCAATTGCAAAACGTATGCGTTCTGCGGCAAGCCGTACCGAATTCGTTCGTCCTGTAAAATGGGTTGTATTATTAAAAGACAATGATGTTGTTGATGCAACCATTCAGGATCATAAAGCAGGTAATGTGACTTATGGTCATCGTTTCCATGCACCTGAAGCGATTACTTTAGCCAATGCAGATGCTTACTTAGATGCACTTCGTGCTGCAAAAGTTGTAGCAAATTTTGAAGAACGCCAAGCGATCATTGACCAACAAGTCAAAGCACTTGCTGATGAAGTGAATGCAATTGCCATCGTTCCTGCTGATTTACGTGATGAAGTAACTGCATTGGTTGAATGGCCAGTTGCGCTTCGTGCCAGCTTTGAAGAACGCTTCCTTGCTGTGCCTCAAGAAGCATTGATCACCACCATGCAAGACAACCAAAAGTATTTCTGTTTGGTAAATGCTGACAATAAACTTCAACCTTACTTCATTACTGTTTCAAATATTGAGTCTAAAGATCCGACTCAAATCATTGAAGGGAATGAGAAAGTTGTACGCCCTCGTTTGTCTGATGCAGAATTCTTCTTCTTACAAGATCAAAAACAACCACTTGCATCTCGTAAAGAAAAATTAGCCAATATGGTTTTCCAAGCACAGTTAGGTACGCTTTGGAATAAATCTGAACGTATTGCTAAATTGGCTGTGGCTTTATCTGCAATCACAGGTGCAAATCCTGCGGATGCTGAAAAAGCGGCACTTCTTGCAAAATGTGATTTAACGTCTGAATTGGTCGGTGAATTCCCTGAACTTCAAGGGATTGCAGGCACTTACTATGCACGTATTGAAGGCGAGAATGATGAAGTTGCTGAAGCTTTAGGTGAGCAATATTTACCTAAATTTGCAGGCGATGTTTTACCGCAAACTAAAACTGGTACTACGATTGCCCTTGCTGACCGTTTAGATACGCTGACTGGTATTTTCGGTATTGGTCAAGCGCCGACAGGTTCGAAAGATCCGTTTGCTTTACGTCGTTCTGCGATTGGTATTTTGCGTTTAGTGACTGAAAACAATCTTGATGTTTCAATTGAAGAACTCATCAAGCTTGCTTTGGCTGCTTATGGCGATGTATTGAAAGACCATGACAAGACTTTGGCAGATGCTGTTGCGTTCCTTGAAGGCCGTTACCGTGCGAAATATGAAGACCAAGGCGTTGCAGTTGATGTGATTCAAGCGGTTCAAGCACTTTCTCCAAAATCACCACTTGATTTTGATAAGCGCGTGACTGCGGTAAATCATTTCCGTAGTTTGCCTGAAGCTGCTGCTTTGGCTGCTGCGAATAAGCGTGTTGCGAACATTTTGGCGAAAGAAGCTGCACCTACAGGTGAGATTGTTGAGTCTAAATTGGTTGAAGATGCTGAAAAAGCACTTTATGCAGAGATTCAAGCTATCCTGCCTGTGGTTCAACCGCTTTTGGCTGCAAAAGACTACACCGCTGCACTTTCTAAGTTAGCTGCGCTGCGTGCGCCAATTGATGCCTTCTTCGATGGTGTCATGGTGATGGCAGATGATGCTGAATTAAAAGCAAACCGTTTACGTTTATTGGCGCAGTTACGTGGCTTGTTTACCAGTGTTGCGGATATTTCAGTGTTGCAGCACTAAGCCTTAATTGGTTATGAATTAAAAAACCTGCTAGAAATAGCGGGTTTTTTTAATACTAAGAATAAATCAGCAGTAATCATAATAAACCTCACCAATTAAAAACTTTTAAGCAAAAGATGCTGATCTCGTAGTGTCTTGGAAGCTAACTGCTTACATTTATTAGTTCAATTGCGGGATTTGTTTTACTGGTGTTGCCGATATTTCAATGTTGCAGCACTAATCTGAATTGTTGAAATAAAAGACTTGCTTTAAGGCCTACTTTTTAATGAGCTTACTTTAAAAATAATTAATAAGAACCATTAACAATAAGTTGCAATGAAACCTCCTTCCTTCTACTATTCAATACTATAACTATTTAAAAAATAGCTAGTTATAAACTTTATACTTTAAAATCCAGCATAGTTAATTTATATGAAATACCACATCTTATTTTCTTTACTCGCAACTACATTCATAATCACAGGGTGTACCACTACAAAATCAATCAAATATCCAGTCCATGGACAGAACACAACCATTTCCGTATCTTCAGAACAAATATCTGCCATGACAGAGTCAGGCGCTGGAGATTATTTTATTAGTGATAGCCAAATCACCGTTGGAGATGCAAGTAAGGCTACGTCTAATCCTGCGGCAAGTGCATTTGGTTTAATTGGTATGGGTATTGCGACAGCAATAGAGAAAAATACAAATGCTTCTGCTATTTCTAAAAGTAGCTTAAAACAAGCAATTAAATTTGATGATTTAACAAATGCTAAAATCAATCAAGCTCAAGCGGAACATACTGTTGATCCTTCTCTCAAAATTCTTGCGATCAACCAAGTCTCAGAAATTAAAGTTGTTCCATATGCACGTATCTCATTTAAAGAAACACCTCTAGTTTCTGTTAATTTTGGTTTGAAAACGGAATTTAAGAATTCAGCAAGCAACCAATCATCGGCAAAACGTTTTTATAGTTATATGAGTAAAACCAGTGTTCCTTTAAGTGAATGGGATAGCAGCAACAATGCACTCTTTAATCAAAAAGCAGATCAGGCTTTCAATGCTTTAGCTAAAGCATTTATTTTAGATGCTCAACATCAATTAAACTTAAGTGTTTTCAGTGAATCGAAACAAAAAACTTGCCAAAATAACAAAGATGGACTGAACTTAAGCTTTGTAGAGGCGCCAGAGGATATCTGTATTGGTGTATTAAAAGATAAGAAAGGCAAAACCTTTGAAGGTCTACTTTTTGTAGTTGAACAATAAGCCTAAAAAGGTTCTTCAAGCATAAGAAGATACTATATTCAGTGTCTTCTTATGCCGAATGCTTATAAGCGCTTTTAATTATGTAATTCATTCATCATTTAATCTATTTCAGAAAACACAAAGAAAAATAGAAGTAACTTTTTCTAATTCTTTAATATCAAAATCGCTCATATTTTAGTAAACAGTAAAATAGTGATGTCATTAAAATTTATAGCCAACCCTATCTCATTTCCCTATACTCAACCTAACAACTCGCAACAAGAACGAACCTTATGAAATTAAAAACTGTACTTTTCGCTACTTTTGCTGCCCTTTCTATTACAGCATGTACATCTCAACCAACGATTCCACAGTTGACAGCGGGTGTATTACAAGAAGTCCAAGACATTGAAGTCTATCCGGACACAACCAATAACAAAGCAAAATTGACCAAATTTGAAGATAAATGTGTCATCGAATTTACCGGTAACCTCAAAGCAGGCAAAGTCGTAGAACAGTGGGCGTTCCGTGACTACACCCTCATCACAGGCGGCTCAGCAACCTTTGCTCTCGATGGCACAAGCACAGCAACCAAATTTGAATTACACGATGCAGAAGTACAAAAAAACTTCCTCGCACTACGTAATCACTTTGCAAAAGAAGCCTTAGCGCAATGTAACTAAGCAAATCGTCATCACTGGTGCAATATCAGTGATGACTTTCTCTCAAATGCCTTTCGCTTCGTGTCCTTTACTTCAATACCAGTCTCCATATTCTTTACATTTAAAACAGCGACTACGCATAAACTTACATAATTTTAATGAATTAACTGAACAACACAATTTTCAGTCCATTGTTCATGCGCTGTTGCCGCATTGTGCGACTTTCATATCAAACGCTATTTTTGAGCTCATTTCTGTCTATGATGACTGCTGTTCTGAACTCCTCATCGGGTTCTGTCATAAGAGGTAGAAAATCAAAGATGAAAGTTTTAACAAAGACACTCACCGCTTCGGCTTTAACCACTGCACTTTTAGCTTCCACTTCCCTATTTGCAAATACCACAGCCAATACATCGGCCAATGTTCAAGTTCAAACCTCGCAGCCAAGCGTATTGCAAAACTTAAAACATGATGTCAAACATGCCGCGCATGCGACAGGTGAAACGGTTGAGCATGGTGTCGACAAAACCAAAGCATTCAGCAAAGAAAAATGGCAAGACACCAAAGAATTTTCAGCTGAAAAATCTGCTGTCGTAAAAGATAAGGCTGGTGACGTTAAACACTCTGTTGAGCGTAACACTAAAAAAAGTGGTCACTATATAGCGGATAAAGCGAAACAAGGCCAACAAGCGACCAAACAAAAATGGCAGGAAACTAAGCAGGCTGTCAGTGGTCAACCTAAACGTGCTGACGTAAATGGGCAAGCCCAAGTGGAACTAGATACACCTGTTGCTAAAGCCAAAGTCGGTTCATCGACCGATGCTGCTGTTGGCGCGAAGTAGAAAGTTAAACTCCTCCAGAGTTGAAAGAGTCCACATGCTGGGCTCTTTTTTAGCTATATACGTTTGCACACTACGCTTGTTTACAACCAAGCACATGAAATTCACACAAAGAGGCTTTATGCTAAAACGCTGATTTATGCACGATAGCCCAAGAGGTACACTGCTCTATGAACATGATGAAAACAACACTCTTCTGCGCTCTTTTAATGACAACAGCAGGTGTATGGGCACAAACAGAAACCACCACTCAGCAAGCACAAAAGCCAATTACACCTTATGGTAAAAACCCCAATATCTTTCATGTCTGGGCTTATAAAACTCAAGAAGGTGTGATTAACACGGCGGAAAAAGTCGGGACAGCAACAGAAAAAGGCATCCAAAAAATTCGCCCTTCTGCACACCAAGCCTTAGACAGTGCAAAAACCATCACCAACAACACCGCAGAACAAGCCAAAGAAACAGGACAGCAAGTTACCCAAAATGTGAATAAAAAGCTGCATGAAACCAAGCAAGTGATTACTGGTCAAACGGATCAACCCGCCCCCATTTACCAAGGTAGTTTAAGTCAACCGTCATCAGCACCCGTAGATGCTCCTGCGGTTCAAACACCGTCAGCCTCATATCCACAGCCTGTCACCCCCCAAACAGTGAATGAACCCACGATTACCCAAGCACCATCTTCCTTTACACCTGCTCAAGCAGAAGAAGAAATCAAAGTGACTAAGCTTTAATAGCAAAAAAGCCCATCAGTCGATGGGCTTTTTCGTTGTCATCATTTGCTTTAATTCACCCGACGGATTGGTTGCCCTGCTTGAAAAGCTTGAGCATTTTCGACCAACTGCTGTACCATGCGTTGACGTGCTTCAACACTGCCCCACGCACTGTGTGGTGTGATAATTAAATTCGGCAAACGAGCATCCAATAAAACATTACCCTCTTTAGGTGGTTCAACGGTCAATACATCAGTTGCTGCACCCGCAATTTCACCCTGTTTTAACGCGTCTGCCAAAGCTGCTTCATTGACAATTCCACCCCGTGCACAATTAATTAAAAAGGCACTTTTTTTCATTTTTGCAAAAGCTTGAGCATCAATCAGGTCACGTGTGTCATCGGTTAATGGACAATGCAGACTGATAAAATCCGATTGCGCCAGCAAGTCGTCAAAGCCCACTCGTGTTGAGTCAGCATATGGACGGTTTGGCAAATTGCCCACTAAAACCCGCATGCCAAATGCTTCAGCGAGTTTAGCCACCGCCTGCCCTAACTCCCCATAGCCTAAAATGCCCAAGGTCTTACCTGAAAGTTCAATAATTGGGTAGTCCAATAGACAAAACTGAGAAGCTCTATTCCATTCGCCCTGCTGCACCGCGCGGTCGTATTGCAAGCATGAGGTTGCAAGGTTAAGCATCAACATCAAAGTGTGCTGTGCCACCGCTGCCGTGCCATAACCCTGACAATTACACACCACAACACCTTGCGCTTTGGCTTGCTGCAAATCGATGTTATTGGTGCCAGTGGCAGAGATTAAAATCAACTTTAACTGAGAGCATTGTTTTAGGGTATCGGCATCCACCATTACTTTGTTGCTAATAATCACATCTGCATCTTGTACACGGGCGACAAGTGTCTCAGCATCGGTACTTGGGTAAAGGATCAGTTCATCAAAAACAGCATGCAGTGCTTGAAAGTCCAAATCATTTTGATCTAAGGATGCATAATCTAAAAATACGGCTTTCATTGCTCACGTCCAGTTGTTCTGCATAATGATAGAGCGCTTATTTAAACTAACTCAGCCCCTTTTTTCAATGTAAACACTGTCTTCACCACTTAAAAATAGCCGCAACACACAGAAAAAAGCCCGCTATTTAACGGGCTTATTACGATGAATACGAATAGAAATACTGATCTGTTTAATCACATAAAACGTCAGGATCAGTAAGAGAATGAGACCACCACCGAATGTCAGATAGGCTGGGTCTAAATTTTGTGCCAGTACGCTTTGTGATGTTGAAATAAACAGTAATGTTATAAATACAGCCGACCAATGTCTTTGCATTGCTTCCACCCTATTTGATCTTTATCCGTATTGTTTAAAAGATAAACAATACTTTCATATTAAAGCAAATAGGACGGAAAACAAGCGCTTGGCCTTAGACCAAATCCCTATATGAATAAATCACATGAACACATCTGATTCAGCATCGCTTGACACCAAAAACTGCGCTGTTTCTGGAATATCCTCGACCAAATCAAAGCCACCATATTCATCACAGCTAAAGTTAAACTGCTTATAACTAATCAGATAATAATCACTATATTTTTTCATTAACAATGGATGCATTCCAGCGCTCAACTCGGCTTGTTCATGCACCAACTTCATGATCTGTCTGTCATTCATGACGATGGTATAGCGCATGTCATTATAGTAAATGTGTACCAGTCCATTACCCTTGGCAAAGATCGGCAACAGAAACTTATGATTCAGCGCAATGGCATCTGGTGCATAGCTTTCAATCTTTTGACTGATCATATTGAACACCAAACCATGTCCAAAACTATCCATCAACTGACAGCTATTTTCTTGCGGCAAGTTGACCTGAATGCCCAGTTTCAGCAGATCCGTCTGGCTCACTTGTCGATTGCTGAGTAACTCGCGAATAATGCTTTGTTTTAGCTTGGCATCAAAAAATTGACCATCTAACTCAAGCTCATTATTTTTCAGAATTCGTCCCAAAGAAAAGCGATGACGCGGCAACAAGTTTTCGATCACTTTACGGTAGTAAAACTTGCTGTTCTTTTTCACTTCACGAATTTTTTTATAAAAATACGGCGCATCAAACTCATGACGTAGAAAGTCATGTAGCAAATCAGAACTGGCTAAAACCGCAATCGCATCATGCCCTGTAAAAGGCAAGTTCAACGTTCTCAGATTCGGCACGACCGTTTGTAATTTTTCATAATGCGCACGGTCTTCAGGGCAGTAAGGGTCATAAATAACAATGTATTCACACTCTGCCGAGACATCCTTGGCTTGAACCTGCATGTCATGGTTCAGCTCAGGCTGATAGAACATGTTATAGCGGTTATCCGTCACCTGTTCAGGGTCAATCGAATACTGCGGCACCAAGGCCACTACGCGCTTAAAACCAAGCAGTTTAGAGTATTTAATCGCAGCATAACCACCCATTGACCCTGCATAGGCAATACGGGTTTGAAAGGGTGCAATCCACGCGCGAATTGCCTCTAACATCGCTAACATCGAAGACTCTGGAAACCATGACTTTTGTTTTGGCATAATGCCAACCACATTAAAGCCAAACTTCGCTAGCGACTTTTCTGCATTGATCGACGTTCCCTTGGCACGGGTAATCAGATCGCCAAAAGAGAAAATAAGTTCGTCCGATGAACCCTGTAAAAAAATGACACGAATCTGTTCGTCTTCAAAAATAATTTGTTTCGCCATGTCCATGCTGAGAGATTTCATTCCTATAAAGTGAGGTCATGTTCGTTCCATACAGCATAAGCGATTTCATCGAACCAAATGTGTTATTTTATAGATGCAGAGCAGATAAAAAAGCGCAAAATATGACACAATTACTCCATCCTGCGGCACAACACGGGTTTAGTGCAGCTGCTGAACTTTATCAACAAGTGCGTCCAAGTTATCCACAAGAGATCCATGCCTGGCTCACCGAGCAACTGCATTTAAACGTAAATTCACGTGTGATTGATCTTGCCTCGGGTACAGGAAAGTTTCTGCCTTATCTGATTCCACATAGTGGACAGCTCACTGCCATCGAACCTGTTACCGAAATGTTAGCTCAGCTCAAACTGGCTTACCCACAGGTGGAAACATTACAAGCCTTTAGTGACCATATTCCCCTACCATCGCAAAGTATCGATGCAGTTTTATGCGCGCAGGCCTTCCACTGGTTTGCGAACATGGACAGTTTAAAAGAAATCCATCGTGTCCTAAAACCGCAAGGGCATTTGGGTTTGGTCTGGAACCAACGCGACACTCAAGTCGACTGGGTCAATGCACTCGCAGAACGACTCGCTCCTTTAGAAGGAGAGACTCCACGTTATCATAGTGGATTGTGGCAAAAAGTCTTTGAACATCAACCCTTATTTCAACTCAAAAGCCTGCATCAGTTTGCACAGCAGCAAACAGGTACAGTAGAACAAGTCGTCTCAAAACGTCTCCTTTCGACCAGCTTTATTGCCGCAATGCCACTCGAACAACAGCTGGATTTAAAACATCAGTTTGAACAAATTGTGCAGCAGTTCACGGGCAAACAGCCACAAGACGAAATCAGTTTTCCTTACATCACCTATGCCTATCACTTTCAAAAAATAGCAGAATAATAGGACACCGATATGAACCCACATACTCTTTCATTGAAACAGGTTCTACTGCCGCTTCTTTTAGGTGGCAGCTTAATCCTGACAGGCTGTAACAAAGCCAATGAACGTGCTGAGCAAGATACCCTTTCGAACGATGATAAAATTCTGCAAGAACTCAGCTCTGAACCTGTCAAAAGTTTTGCAAAAACAGCCAATGATCCACAGGATATTGCGCTCTTGGTCGACTATGACCAGCGCTTTAGTAGCATGAGTGATGAAATGGAAGATGAACTCATGAAAATGCGTGAGGCAGGCACGCTCACGGATGAATTTGCAAAAACACGTCAACAAGACAACATTCAGTCTGCACTGAATATGCTGAAGGCACTGGATTTAAAAACAGAGCAAGGGCGCTACATTCAAACTTTGATGTACCAATATTGGGATAACCAAGCCAAAATCATCCAAGATAAAGCCGCAGCACCACATGACAACGTGAAAGGCCTCGGTGAGCTCATTCATGCTCAAGAGCAGCTTGAACACTGGCAGTCGCAGTATCCTAAAGCTCAAGATACGATGTCGACAGGCTACTAACTCAATCGCAGACAAAGAAAAGGGATCCGATGATCCCTTTTACTTATATCTATTCTAATTATGGGCGTTCAGCATATTGTGGTAATGCATCACAAATGTTGTCCCACTCGGCTTGAGATGCCACAAAAATATGCTGCGTCGGCTTTTGCTGTAACGGGGTATCTAAAGTGCCGATCCGCAAACGGTAAAACTCAGGGGTGTCAGCTTTAATACTGATCAAAGGTGAACCACAGTTGCCACAGAAACAACGCTCTGTGCCTGCACTCGATGCATATTTTTTTACAACGTCCTGACCAGAGGTCAGTTTAAAATCCGCCTTAGCAATCGGTGCATTGGTTGCATATGCCGTTCCATTGGCCTTGCGACATTTTTGACAATGGCATTGAATAATATCGCCAATCGGCCCATCAATTTGATAAGTCACTGCACCGCATAGGCAGCTGCCCACATACTGCTGAAGATCCGACATCATGATGCTCCTTGAATTTTTTATTCAAATTAGCACAGCTGATTTTCAGTTGCATCGCTTATGGCGAATTTTTTGCCACATTCAAATACTGCATCACGCCCTCACCTGCGGCACGTCCGGTTGCAAAACATGCAGTGAGCAAGTAGCCCCCTGTGGGTGCATCCCAGTCCAACATTTCCCCACATAAAAAAACGGCAGGATTGGATTTTAATTGTAGCTGCGAGCTTAGGCCTTCACGGCGCACACCGCCAGCACAACTAATGGCTTCTTCAATCGGACGAAAACCAGTTAAAGGAATCTGTAATTGCTTGATCTGCTGAGCCAGTTGCTCAGGGTGATTCCAGTGTTCTTTTGCAACCAACTCTCGCACTAAACTGGCCTTAGCTGCATCTAAACCCGCTTTACGCCAAACATTACTTAAAGACTGCTTTTTTGTGGGTTTCAGACGCACAGCCAATTCTTGAACCGTGACATCTGGCAGTAAATCAAGCGTTAACACTAAAGGCTGGAGCTTTTTTTGCTGCGCACGCAGCGCTCGACCTTGCTTATAGACCAAACCACTTTCTAGTCCATAATGGGTGATGACGATATCGCCCATACTTTTTTCCGCATCGCCCACCCATGCTGCGATACGTTTCAGTGGCTGCCCAAAGACGGGTTGCATATAGGTAGACCATTCATGTTCTACCCCAGCATTGCTGGCTTGAAAAGGCTCAATTTCATCGGCCTCCAACCAGTTCTGCCATGCGCCATCACTACCAAGCTGAGACCATGACACTGCTCCGCAAGCCAAGACGATCGCATCATAGTTCTGGCTGTGCACTTGATCACTAAGCAAAGACTTGATTTCAAGTGTATGTTCTTTGAGGCTGAGGCATTGATGACGATAGTAAAACTTGACGCCTGACTCAACCAAGCGTTTCAACCATGCACGTAATAAAGGCGCGGCTTTCATTTCAATCGGGAAAATACGCCCAGACGTTCCGACATAGGACTCAATGCCTAAACCTTTCATCCATGCCTGAATCCAGTTGGCATCCCACTCACGAATCCAAGGTGCCAACCATTCTGCTTGATCATAACGACCTATAAACTGCTCCACAGGTTCTGCATGAGAGATATTCAGTCCTGTTTTACCCGCCATCAGGAACTTACGTGCAGCAGATGGTTTTTGCTCGAACACATCGACCTGAACATCATATTGGCTCAACACTTCTGCCGCCATCAAACCGGCTGGGCCCGCCCCAATAATTGCAATACGCTTTGGCATGATTTATTCAGCTTGATCCAAAGATTGCGCCTGCGGGTTCTGACCTTGCAAGGCCTGAAAAGCGTCAAAACGCGTGCGATAACCTTCAGGTTTGGTGATGATCAACTGTTGGCAGAGCTCGCCTCGTTCTAAATATTTAATTTCAAAATGCGTGCGTGCTGAGCTATCCGCGATGCGCTCTTTTACAAACGGTAACTTCCACACCTCAATCAACTGTTGCTGTGCTTCTTCGATATATTCAGGAATATTGCTGGCTAACGTAATTTGTCCGCCCACTTGTAAACGTGAAATCAGAAACTCAAAAAACGGCATATTCAACCAGCGCTGTGCAGGATTATGCGGTTCAGGGTTGGGATAAAGAATAAAGAACTGTTCAACCTGCTGCGGTTGCAAAGCATGTACCACCCACGGTAAAGCATCGGCATGTACCAGCTGTAAATTCTGCTGACCTTCTAAGACATGTTGTTTCTGCATCGCCACAAACTTTTCACGGGTACGTTCAACCGCAATCAGCTTTTTCTCAGGATGATTGGCCGTAAACAATAAAGCATGTTTACCCTTGCCCGCCCCAATTTCCACACACAGTGGATCAGGACTGATCATTTGAAAATCACGAGGCGCATGCATACGCTGGGCTTGAAATTGACGAATCGGCATAATCAGATCAAACTAAGAAAAAACCGCATCAGTCTAACAACTGCCAACGTTTTTGCCTATTTCAATCCGAAAATTTTATCTGGAGTCGATCATGCCACACACTTTCCCTTGTCCCCGTTGTGGAGAAATGAGTCAATGGGAAGACAACGCCTTTCGTCCTTTTTGTTCTGAACGCTGCAAACTGATCGACTTAGGTGCATGGGCCAATGATGAATATCGCCTCCCAACGCAAGATGCACCGCAAGCAGAAAACTCAGAAGAATAAAATGTTTAATTTCATGATATTTTTCATATTTTAAGAGAAATTGTTCATTATTTAATATCTTAATATTCGCTTAAAAGGATCATTCGTCGACTATACTCCCCAAAAATTGGTACATGCTCACAGCATGATCAAGTCACAAAAATAACATCCTAAAGGGGGATAAGATGAACATCCTGAGTAAGACTATTGTTTTAATTGGCGTTTTACTTGCGATCTGTCTATTCAGTTTTGGCATCTATATGCAAGATCTGTTGATCCTCTCGGTTGGACTATTAGTGGCCTTATTCTCCATCGTGTTGGCTCTCGAAACCCAACACATTTTGAATAATCCATTTCGCAAATAAAAAAGTCAGCAGCTGCTGACTTTTTTTATTTTTTAATGAGACCTCAAAGCATTTAGCCTGCTTTTCCTGCCACAAAAGGGTTATGTTGTTTTTCAAAACCAATGGTACTGATTGGACCATGTCCTGAAATGAACTGCGTCTCATCGGGTAAGCTAAAGCATTCACGCTGAATAGAGTCAATCAGCTGCTGATGATTGCCACGCGGGAAGTCGGTACGACCAATGGAGCCTTTAAACAACACGTCGCCGGTCCAAAGCAGACCATAGTTTTTGTTATAAAACATCACATGACCCGGGGTATGTCCAGGGGCAAAACGTACTTCAAACGCTTCATTTCCCAGTTTAAGGACTTCACCACCTTCTAGCCATGTCGTGACATCTACCTTTTCAGGAATAGGAAAACCATAACGCTGCGAGACTTCTTGAATCATATCCAACCAAAAGGCATCTTCTTTATGCGGGCCAATCACAGGGACATCCCACAGTTTTTTTAATGCCCCAACTGCTCCAGCATGATCTAAATGCCCGTGCGTCAACCACAGCGCTTTTACTGTCAAGCCCAATGCTTCGATTTCTGCTTTAAGCTTCTCAGGCTCTCCACCTGCATCAATTAAAATTGCTTCTTTACTGTCACTGTCCCAAACAATGGAACAGTTCTGCTGAAATGCCGTTACAGGCACAATTTTAACTTGCAACATAGAGTGTCAACCTCAATTCGTTTTGCTGGCTAATGTCTGTTTTAAGGCATCAAGATTAGCCTGAACCAGTGTATTGAGCAATTGCAAATGATCTCCGCGGCTGTTCAAGGCTGGAATATATTGATACCGCTCTCCACCTTGAGACAAAAACAATTCAGCATTCTGAATCGCCAGTTCCTCTAAAGTTTCTAAGCAATCCGCTGAAAATGCTGGACTCATAATTTGCACCGATTTTACCCCCTGCGCCGCCCATTCGGTCAGTAAGGCATCGGTATAGGGTTTCACCCACTCTTGTTTCCCAAAGCGGGACTGGAAACTGATTGCCCATTCATTCTCCGCTAGGCCTAACTCTGCCGCCACCAACTGCCCTGTGGTACGGCAGCGGTCGGCATAGGGATCACCTTTATCGACATAAGGCTGTGGAATACCATGAAAAGACATTAACAGCTTCTCAGTCACCCCATGTTCAGCACGGAAATCACGCACACTTTGCGCCAAAGCCTGAATGTATAAAGGGTGCTGATAATAATCACGAATAATGCTCAGCCCCGGCAAATTACGCTGCTTTGGAATCCACTTCGCGAAAGCATCATATAAAGGCGCGCTGGATGTCGCAGAGTACTGCGGAAATAAAGGAAAAAGGACAATATGATCTTGCGGGTTTTGACTCAACTCAGCAAGCAAAGGCTGAATGCCGGGATTACCATAGGTCATCGCAGGGACGATATTCAGCTCAAACTCAGGGTATTGCAAAATCAACTGTTGTTGTAACGCAGCCACTTGAGTCAGTAAAATTTCTCGCATTGGAGAATCGCTGCCCCACACCATGGCATAAGCATGGGCAACGCGTTTCGGGCGAAATGGCAAAATAAATAAACGGAGAATAATTTGCCAAAGCGGTTTGGGAATTTCAATCACCCGCTGGTCTGACAAAAACTGATCCAAAAAGCGACGCACTGCTGAAGCCGTCGGTGCATCAGGCGTTCCCAAATTTGCCAAAATAACAGTAACTTTTGCTTTTGTTGCAGTAGACATTCAGCCCTCGTGGCTCGTTTTCGAATGTCTTACTGTAACAGTTTTCAGTTCATTCTCTAAATGGATAACTACGAAGATTGAAATTGAAAAGGCCGATCCTTTTCCAATAAATTACTCTCCAAAAGTTTAGTCGCCTTCGGGGTCAACTGCCAAAGCATGCGCTGACGATCATCTCGACCCGACTGAACAATCCAATCATTTTGACGCATTTGCATTTTGATACTGTGCAAAGCACGAATATTAATTTGCGAGCGTGCAACAGCATGGGCACGCGGCATTTCTAGGCGTGCATCATTCAAACCAGTTTCGTTTAAATACTCATTTATACGTTTGGAGAAATACTCTTCAGGAGTTGGGTGAATAAAGGTTGTCCCCAAAACCGAGAGTAATTGCGCCCAAGTCATCTGCTTTTGAATTTTCAGCTCTTTAAAATTGCCATCTTGATAGGCATGCATCCGATAATCAAATGCAAAAAACTCATGCATAGCCACTTTGGGTAGAGACAAAAATGGATCGACTTCACGTTTACCCGCTTCAGTTTCAAGTTGCACCAGTTTGGCTTTGAGTTTATCTATTTCGTCATGCAAGACTTGAGTATTCTGCGGACGTACCCAACCGGACACAGGATAGCGCTCTAGCATTTGCGTCATATTCAAGCGAACGGCCATTTCCAAGTCACGCATGGTGCGATAAGTGAAAACCTGATCAACTTCGTTTTGCAGCAGTTTCCGAAACTCTTTGAATTTTTCACGCAGCTCAGCTTTGTCGTCATGTAAACATAACTCACGTGCATCAGGATCATCATGCATAAATACAATAATCGGCTTTTGTTTGGTGACCGCATAAATGTATTCAAGGTGCATATATCCCACCCCTGACACGGACTGTTCACCATATTTACTGCCCAGCAACAATATGACATAGTCACAGTCATCAATCTGACGACGTGCAAAAGCCGTTGAAAGTGGTGTCCGTTGTTCTAATCCCCAAGAAAAAAATCCCATGCCCACTAAAGTTTGGGCCAAAATGATCCGCTCTGGTTGCATCTCGCTTCCAGAAGTGGTTATAAACACTTGATAACGCTTATCGAGCATCGGTTATCCTCATTATTCTTCGCAGCATCCCATCCCCCAAATTCCATTAGATAGACACTGCGACTAACTCAAGCATATTAGGTTGCAATTTTTGACTATATATCAAAATACTCGACTTATTTGTTTAAAAATTAATCATATATGTTTGAAATAGTCCAATTTAGTTCTGGTTCAAGCAAAAGTTGTAAGATAGGTCTCAAACTTTCTGCATTATTTCCACTGACATAACATTCAATTCGAACATCACCATCATGATTTTGTTCAAATAATAACTCATTTTTGATTAAAATACGGGCTGTTTGTCGTGCAACTGCCAGTCCAGAGTCAATTAATGTCAGTTTCTGACCAAAAATAGATTGTATCGCTATTTTCAAAAAAGGGTAATGGGTACAGCCTAAAACTAAGTAATCTGCACCCTGATCAACAACCGGTTGTAAAATATCTTTTAACGTGGCTAAACATGCCGCACTCATCTGTGCGCCGCTTTCAACAAAAGGCACTAAATCTAAGCAGGTCACTGGAATCACCGTGACTCCCGAAGGTTGTGCAAACTTTTCCACCACATCTTTAATCAGCTGCCCGCGAAAGGTCGCAGGGGTCGCTAGAACGGCCACGGTTTTGGATTTGCTTTGCAATACCGCAGGTTTTAGGGCTGGAACCAGGCCGATAATCGGGAAGTTGTCGCCATAGTGCTCGCGTAAATAATCCAAACTAAAGGCTGAAGCGGTATTACACGCCACAACTGCAACCTTACAGCCTTTGCGGTAAAGCCACTCAATCGCTTGTGCAGTCAATTCTCGAATATTTTGATCATCGCGCGGCCCATAAGGCACATGTGCAGTATCGGCAAAATAAATAAATCGTTCATGCGGTAAATGCTTGGCAATTTCTTGAGCGATGGATAAGCCGCCTATTCCCGAATCAAATATCCCGATTGGCGCATCGGCTATCGCTTTTGGCATGGGGTTGATCAGAGGAAATAAGGGCTGAATGGCACTCATGAGGACTCGTTGCAGTATAAAGTTAAAAGATCAATCAAGCTTAAACCTCAGGTGCCTAATTGCAATAGCAAATCACCACTTTGTAATCTCAGTTTGACCTGACCCTCCGCATCGTCGCTTAGCTCCCCCATTTCCACCAAATGAAAAAAAGCAGCACGCTGAATCAGTGCATTGATGCCAAAACGAACATGCACATAAGGACGTAGCTCCCCTTGGAAGGCACGCATAAAAATGGGATGGTCTTCATCAACAATCACCACATCATGCGTGGTCGTGGTCAGTTGTAGGTAGATTTTTCCTGCAATTTCGACTTGATCGACCTGATTGACAAATAAAGGCTCATCTTCAACCTCGATTTCAATCTGCTCGACAGGAGTTTTGAGATAAAATTTTCCGTCCTCTTTCCAAAGTACCGTTGCAAACAGCTCAATCATGGCTTGGCGTTTGATCAATTGACCTTCGTGCCACCATTCTCCATTGGCTAAAACCTTCAAATCCATTGCGCCACAATGCTTTGGGTGCCATTGATCTAAAGGGGGGATTGACCTTTTGTGACCGGACTGTCCATCTTTTATGTATTGTGCAATATCGGTTAAGTTTTTATTATCAGCAATAGCTACTTTTTTCGTCGGATTTGCTGAGTTGTGCTGCTTATCCATAAAATTCATGCCTGTCTGACGGAAAAATAATATGATTCAGCCAATTGGCTAGAACTCGGTTTAAACCTATACTAGCTCACAATATAAAAGACACGATGATAAATTTTGTGTCTGGGAACTAAGAACACTCATGGCAGCACCGTTCTTTGAGTCAAAACGGTTGCCACCTTTAACCATATGAGGAGTCCTACATGGAACACATCGAACGTGAATCGATGGAGTTTGACGTAGTCATCGTTGGCGCAGGCCCTGCTGGCCTTTCTGCTGCGATTAAAATTCGTCAACTTGCAATTGAAAACAACCTTAATGATCTGTCCGTTTGTGTCGTAGAAAAAGGCTCTGAAGTTGGTGCGCATATCCTTTCAGGTGCTGTGCTCGAACCGCGTGCGATCAATGAGTTGTTCCCAAACTGGAAAGAAGAAGGCGCGCCTTTAAATGTTCCAGTAACTGAAGATAAAACCTATTTCTTAATGTCTGCTGAAAAGTCACAAGAAGCGCCGCACTGGATGGTTCCTAAAACCATGCACAATGATGGCAACTATGTGATTTCACTCGGTAACGTGGTGCGTTGGCTAGGTCAAAAAGCTGAAGAATTAGAAGTTTCTATTTTCCCAGGTTTTGCTGCATCTGAAATTCTTTATCATGCCGATGGTACCGTTAAAGGTATCCAAACCGGTGATATGGGGATTGGTAAAGATGGTGAACCAACACATAACTTTACCCCAGGCTATGAACTACATGCCAAATATACGATTTTTGCGGAAGGCTGTCGTGGTCATTTAGGTAAGCGCCTGATTGCCAAGTTTGATCTCGATAAAGATGCAGACCCGCAACACTATGGTATCGGCATCAAAGAACTATGGGAAATTGACCCTGCAAAACACAAACCTGGTTTGGTGATGCACGGTGCAGGTTGGCCTCTAGCTGAAACCGGTTCTTCTGGTGGTTGGTGGTTATATCACGCTGAAAACAACCAAGTTACTTTGGGTATGATCGTAGATTTATCTTACGAAAACCCACACATGTATCCATTTGCAGAAATGCAACGCTGGAAAACGCATCCACTGATTAAGCAATATCTTGAAGGTGGTAAGCGTATTTCTTATGGCGCACGTGCTGTTGTCAAAGGCGGTTTCAACTCTCTGCCGAAGTTCACCTTCCCAGGTGGTTCTTTAATTGGTGATGATGCAGGGTTTTTAAACTTTGCAAAAATCAAAGGCTCACATACGGCCATGAAATCGGGCATGTTGTGTGGCGAAGCGGTATTCGAAGCGATTCAAGCAGGCGTTGAAAAAGGTGGTGACCTTGCCATTGCACGTGTGCTTGAAGGTGAAGACTTCTTTGCAAAAGAGTTAACCGCTTATACAGACAAGTTCAACAACAGCTGGTTAAAAGAAGAGTTATATCGTTCTCGTAACTTTGGCCCAGCAATGCATAAATTTGGCACGTTCGGTGGTGGTGCATTTAACTTCATCGACCAAAATGTGTTTAAGGTTCCGTTTACACTGCATGACTTAGTGCCTGACTTCAGTACACTGAAAACTGTAGATGCAGCAACAGTGAAACCGAACTATCCAAAACCAGATGGTAAGTTGACCTTTGACCGTTTATCTTCAGTATTTGTATCGAATACGGTGCATGAAGAAAATCAGCCAGCACACTTGAAACTGACTGATGCTTCTATTCCTGTGAATGTAAACCTACCAAAATGGGACGAGCCAGCTCAGCGCTACTGCCCTGCTGGTGTTTATGAAATTATGGAAGAGAACGATGGTTCGAAGCGTTTCCAAATTAACGCGGCTAACTGTGTGCACTGTAAAACTTGTGATATTAAAGATCCATCTCAAAACATTACTTGGGTAACTCCTGAGGGTGGTGGTGGTCCGAATTACCCGAATATGTAATTCCTTACGACACGGCAAAGCGGTTGCTTTGCTAACCGTGTCTCATACCCGAACATGTAATGTTAAAACGGGCTTGCGCTGAGGCGCATTTCCGAGCAAGTAATCGCTTTTAGATTAAAAAAATCCCTTCAGCATTGAAGGGATTTTTTTAATTAATAGGCATCTGACTTTTTGCTAAAAACCATCACTGTTGGCCCTATCGCAGTATGCCCAACCCCATGATCTTGATAAATTTCAATCCGATAATCATCACACTGATAGACATATTTATTTTCAGCTTGTTTCCAGCCGTTTTGCGCCACCTGAAAGCGTTTTAATACTCGACTTTTAAAAACATCTAAATCGGTTTCATACGTCGCAAGTGGCCCATCTAGAAAACTTAGACTGTATGAAATAATCATTTTAGAATGCGGATCGTAACGAATATGCTGAACCCAGCTCACACCAGCTTTTTTAATTTGTGTATCTATACCTTGTGCAAATTCAAACTGATAATTATCGCCCCCTAAAATAACCGTTTTTGCGGTGGGATGATGCTGTTGAAATTCACGAATATGCTGTCCAATTTTTAAACCTGCAACATTCATCGTGCCTACAGGAACTTCACAAGATTTTGCCCAAGAAATTGAACAAAATAATGCAAAAATATGAGCCCATAAGAACACATTTATTCTTTTCATTCTGATTTCCTTGGATGAACTTGATTTCTTTTTCTTTACTCAAGCTCATTTTAAAAGGCTAAGACAAATGTCCTAACCCTTTTTAACTAAATAATGAAATTCTTTATTGCCGTTTTCGTCTAAGCGCTCTTCTTGCAGCAAAAGTTCATGCCCAAGATGCATACAAAATTTAGGAATATCCCATGAAGTGGAGTTGTCAGTTGCAAATACCTCAACCACATCTCCCGATTTAGACTTGCGAATGGCTTGATGCAACATCATCACAGGCTCTGGACAGCGTAAACCACGGGTGTTTAATTGGATGCTTGGGCTCACTTCCAAATCAGACATATATAAACTCAAAAATTTAAAAACTTGCCAATTTTAACACAACTGCCCATTTCTCATATCTGTTTGCATAGCTTGATGGCAGATGAACCTCGTATTTAAAAGTATTGATCTAATCATTCATGCAATCCTTGCTTAATTACAATAGACAACTGTGTTTTCTACGGTATGATAAAATTAAGTTTTTTAGATATTAAGCGTCTTTAGGAAAGATCATGCACGAGGAATCAGGCCCGTCGTGGGGAATGCGTGGCTTACGCAAATGGTTAGGTACCGCGCCAGAAACTCGCGATGAACTGTTAAAGTTAGTTCAAGATTCACGTCGTTTTTTAGAACCCGACACTGTTGCGATGTTAGAAGGCGTATTAGACCTTCCAGCAACCAAAGTCCGCGAGGTCATGACACCGCGTACATCGATGATCAGCCTACAAGAAGATGATGAGTTACTCGACATTCTGCATACCTTGGTTGAGTCGGCACATTCACGTTTCCCTGTCTTTTCATCCGATCAACCAGATAATGTCGTGGGCATTTTATTGGCCAAAGACTTATTGCCTTTTTTGACTGAACCAAACAATAAAGTGGATATACGTGCGCTGATGCGCCAACCTTTATATGTCCCTGAAAGCGCACGCTCAGACCAAGTGCTTCGCATGTTGAAAAACACCCAAACGCATATTGCGGTGGTGATTGATGAATATGGCACGACCTCAGGTTTAGTGACGTTAGAAGATATTTTGGAAGAGATCGTCGGTGAAATTGAAGATGAACACGACAAGATCGATGAAGAGGCGGAATATATTATTCCCGACAATGACCCAACGACCGCAAATACGTGGCTGGTTCAAGCACTTACACCAATCGAACACTTTAACAATCTTTTAGATGCAGACTTTTCTGATGATGAGGTTGAAACTGTGGGCGGTTTATTGCTTCAAGAAATTGGTTTAGTGAGTGATTTACAAGGTCAGGTGATTGATCTTGAAAATTGGGAATTTACCATTGTAGAAGCAGATGCACGTTCTATTCATCTGATTCGAGCCGTTCGTAAATGAGAGCTTACTTTGACAAACTGTTAACCCCCAATCCACAACAAAAACAGTTACCTTTAATTTATCCGCTTCTAATTGCCTTATTTTCAGGGGCTGTCTTTAGTTTTGCACTCGCCCCTTATCATTATTGGTGGTTGGCAATCTTATCCCCTGCACTGCTCTACGCCACTTTACGCAGGCGCAGTGCAAAGCAGGCCTTTGGTATTGGTTGGGCCTATGGTTTTGGCCTATGGTTCGTGGGGGCTTTTTGGCTCTACACTTCCATCCATGTCTATGGCGATACCAACAGTGCCTTAAGTGTGGGCATGATCGGCATTATGGCCTTGGTCATGGGCTTATTCACAGCTGTCCAAAGCTTTATTTACCGCCGTTTTTTCCCTGAAACGCCACTAACCTTCGCTCCGCTTTGGGTGCTTTTTGAATGGGCAAAAACCTGGGTTTTCACAGGCTTCCCATGGCTGTTTGCAGGCTATGCCTTTACCGAACGTTTACTGGATGGTTATGCGCCATTATTTGGTATCTTCGGGGTGTCGTTTGTAGTCTTGGTGCTGGCCTGCGCACTGGTCGAAGTTTTAAACCGTCGCGTCTTTTGGGTCATCCCCTCTGCTTTATTGGTCCTTGGCGCATGGGGCGCATCAAAAATTGAATTCGTCTCCGCAAAAAATACCCCGCCATTATCGGTTTCTTTAATTCAGGGCAATATCCCACAAGACTTAAAATGGCTCACTGAGTATCAACTAAAAACACTTGGAATCTATGCGGATTTAACCCAAACAGAATGGGGACGAGACCTCATTGTTTGGCCTGAATCCTCTATTCCGATGTTCCAAAGTGATATCGAACCCTTTTTAGCTGCAATGACAGCACAAGCCAAGAAAACCAACACAGCATGGGTCACGGGTATTCCATACTGGGATATTTCAGGCTCTGAAACGGCAGGTCGACCACTGTACTACAACAGTATTATGGCCAATGGTGATGAGGCCGAAGGACTCTATAAAAAGCAACGTTTAGTGCCTTTTGGTGAATATATTCCACTATCTGGTTTACTGAAATGGGTCTTGCCTGCCATGCAGAATGATCCGTCGATGAGTGGTTTTTCACGTGGCGAACAACAGCAACAACCGCTTTCTATTCATCAGCAGCATTTAGGCGCGGCCATTTGCTATGAAGTGGCTTATCCGAACTTAACGCGTCGTAATGCCAGCCAAAGTGATTTCTTGGTGACAGTTTCCAACGATGCATGGTTTACAGGAACCGCAGGCCCTTTACAGCATTTACAGATGGTACAAATGCGTGCCAAAGAAAATGGACGCTGGTTTATCCGTGCCACCAATACAGGCGTGACGGCATTTATTGACCATCAAGGGCATATCGTAAAACGTGCTCCGCAAGATGTGGCAACCGTGCTTCGCGGCGAACTGCCTGCTATGCAAGGTCAAACGCTATATACCCGTTTAAGTGACTGGCCAATTTTAGGTTTCTCAGTTTTTTTACTGATCTTGGGCTGGATCTATCGTCCACGTAAAGTCGATGTATCGTTTAAGTCTCGTCGATAGTTGCTATTGTTAGATCAGATTATTCCAAAGAAAAACCCAAACTGAGCTTGGGTTTTTCTTTTTCATTTATAGTAGTTTGGTACCTACTGGAACCTCTGTATCAGGCACACACAGTACCACGCCTGCGTCTGAATCATGAAAGCCTGTCACTAAGCACTCAGACTGAATGGGACCAATTTGTTTGTTTGGAAAGTTAACCACTGCCACAACTAATTTACCCAATAACAGTTCAGGTTGATAACGCTCAGTAATCTGCGCACTCGATTTCTTAATGCCAATTTCATGACCAAAGTCGACATGTAAAATATAAGCGGGCTTACGTGCTTGCTCAAACACTTCGGCCTGAATAATGCGCCCGACTCGGAGCTCGACTTTTAAAAAATCCGCCCAATCAATCTGTTCCATATTTCACTCTATATTTATATTTTCTACAGTATAGGGAGCGAACACTGGCATCATATACAACGAAACAGACAAGCGATCCTATCTTTCCGCCATTCTTCATGACGCAATAAAAAACCGAGCGTATGTGCTCGGTTTTTTATCACAACTATAAATGTCAGTACTAAATTTGACTGACCAAATAGGACACCATACCGGCTAAAAAGAGCATCGGGGTATAACGGTAGAACATGACCACTTTTTGTTCTAATGCTGTAATCTGTACTTGATCGAGTGTGAGTACGGTTGCTTTTAACGCAGACCAAAAGCTCAAAACCGCCCATGTGCTGAATAGACTGATTGCAAAGAAACCCACCATGATTTGGCTACTGCCTTCAGTCGACTGCCACACACTTAAAACACCTTGAGCAACAGGAAGCATACTCAAAATCAAAAGAACAGATTTGAGCATCGACCAATGGAATTGGCTCATTTCATCCAACAAGGTTAATGCTTTCATTCTATTCTCCTCAGGCAAATCAGTTGCCATTGAGAACATTATGCAAGGATTTAAATAAATAAAAAGCCTATTTTTATCCATAATTTACATTATTTGTAATCAATAAATATGGGAATAATTCTTATTATAAATCTCAGCTGATGCTTATTATATTTAATATTTTAAAATCATAATCTTAGATATTAGTTTTAAATTAAGATGTATTATCATTACAGTCCACATCGACATAACCTATGCACTGTAATGATATATTCAATTAAACCCAATATATAATAATTCTCAATTAAGGTTGATACTGAATATCAGCATCGGTTTCTTCACCACCTTGCTGTCCATCTGCGCCAAAAGAATATAAATCAAATGGTCGTCCATCGGTCCCAGGTGCAACATATTGAATGTCATTATCCCAACTGTCTTTCGGATATCCACCCTTCACATAACCGCCGGGCAACCAATTTTTTGCAGACTCAGGCTTATTCACCAAAGCGTCGAGCCCACCCTCTTGCATTGAAGGGTACTTACCATTGTCCAATTTATATTGATCCAATGCCGCAGCGACCCCTTTAAGGGTAATGACAGTGGTATCAACTTTGGCTTTTTCACCGCGTCCCATCACATTGGGTACAATTAAGGCTGCCAACACACCTAAAATAACAATCACCACCATGACTTCAATTAAGGTAAAGCCTGAAGCTTGGCGTCTATAAATTTTTGATTGCATGTGAATTTTCTCTTCCATCTTATATTTTTAAAATTAAATCATGTTGTTCATGTTGACGATCGGTAGCATCACTGCGATCACAATCACCAAGACAATGCTTGCCATCAGAACCAACATCAGTGGCTCCAGTAAAGCCAGCAAGGTCGATATGAGCGTTGTCACTTCTCGGTCTTGCATGGTCGATGCGCGCTCCAACATCCGATCCAATTCACCCGACGTTTCACCACTTTTAATCATTTGTACCATCATCGGTGGGAAATAACCACTGCGCTCCAGCTGGGTCGCAAGGTTTCCACCTTCGGTCACTTTTTCTGCCGCATGATTGACCGCATCGCGAATCACCCAGTTATTACTCACCGCCGCGCCAATTTTTAACGCATCCACTAAGGGCACACCTGATTGGGTCAAAATCGATAAGGTACTGGCAAAGCGTGCGGCATTTATACCACGTGAAAGTTTACCGAATAATGGCAGTTTGAGCATTAAACGATCAAAGGCATAATGCCCTGCTGTGGTTCTTAAAAATCGCAGTAATAAGCCGATCCCTAGCACACTGCCCACCAATAAAAATGGCCATGCCACTCGAATAAAATCGCTGGCTTTCATCAAGGCAACGGTAATCCATGGCAAGGCATCTTTACTTTGGTCAAAGGTTTTGACAATGTCAGGCACTACATAAGTCATGAGCCCCATCACGATGGCAAAAGACATCAGCATTAAAATAATCGGGTAAATCATCGCGCCTTGGATTTTCTTTTGCATTGCAAAACGATTTTCGGTGTAGTCTGCCAGCTGATCTAAAATTAAGTCCAAATGTCCCGAACGCTCACCAGCGGCAATCGTGGCAATGTACAACTCTGGAAAACGTCCCGATTGCTGTAAGCCTTGCGCCAATGAGTGGCCTTCCAATACTTTAGAACGGACTGACATCAATAGATTTTGTACATGTGCTTTTTCTGACTGCTTTCCGACCGCACGAATGGCTTCTTCCAACGGAATGGCCGCCGCCACAAGTACCGAAAGTTGACGTGTCAATAAAGCCAAATCATAGGCGGTAATTTGTTTTTGAAACCATGTTTTACTGCTGTGCTTATCTTTTTGTTCAACAGGATCAACCGAGACTGGAATCAGCGCTTTATCACGAAGTTGTTGCCGAATTTGACGTGCTGAATCCCCTTCGAGCACGCCTTTTTGCTGCTTTCCTGCGGCATCGAGTGCGGTAAATTGATATGCTGGCATATTTACGCTTTCTAATTGTCCATTTAGTCATTTGGCGCTGTTGCATGTCGGCACCAAAATCATTCATATTCTAAGTTATAAATTATGTCATCACTCTAACACAACTCATTCATCGCACAACGACAATTTCATCAGGACAGTTTGAGCTTTTTATGCCAGAAAATACACTTTCCACCACACCAAGCTACCGTATCCGCGTGGCTGTTCCCGTTTATCTATATGACTGTTTTGACTATAGTTTAACGGCTGAACAATACCACCAAGCTGAAGTGGGTGCACGTGTGGCTGTCTCATTTGGTCGCCAAAATGTGGTCGGTGTCATTGTTGAGAAGCTCACTGATGAGAAACCACTCGATTTAGGCTTTAAACTTAAAGCCATAACTGAGTTGCTCGATGACAACGCTATTCTAGATACTAAAGTTTTAAGTTTATTGACATGGTCAGCGCAATATTACCAATTTCCCATTGGTGAAGTGATGCACGCTGCTTTGCCCAGCTTTTTACGCCAAGGCAAACCTTATAACCTACTGGCGCGGATGTGGAAGCTGATTGATGATCATGCCGAAGATAAATTAAAACGTTCAGAAAAACAACAAGATGCCTATAAAATTCTAAAGCTTCATCCTACCGGAACGTCTGAAAATATTTTAAATTTGGCTGGCATTGAAACTGCGACCTTAAAGGCCTTAGAAAAAAAGCAAATCACCCAGTGCATACTTGAAGCTCAAGACTTTAAACCACAAGCGATGACGCTAGCGCAAATGCCTCTCACGCCCAATGATGAACAAAAGCGTGCCATTCAAAACATTCTCAAGGCTCGTCATAGCTACCACGCTTTCTTACTGGATGGTTTAACGGGTAGTGGGAAAACTGAAGTCTATTTGCAAGTCATGCAAGAGGTTTTAAAACAAGGCAAACAAGTTTTGGTATTAGTGCCTGAAATTGGCCTCACCCCACAAACAGTGAGTCGTTTTCAGTCACGTTTTCACTGTCATATTGCGCTACTACATTCAGGTTTAAATGATTCTAAGCGCCTGCAAGCCTGGCAAAGCGCACAAACGGGCAGAGCTTCGATTGTGATTGGGACACGTTCTGCCATCTATACGCCCCTTCCGCATTTGGGTTTGATTGTCTTAGATGAAGAGCATGATCTATCTTTCAAGCAACAAGAAGGCTTCCGCTACCACGCTCGTGATGTGGCTTTATACCGTGCACACTTAGAAAACTGTCCGATTATCCTCGGTTCTGCAACGCCAAGTATCGACAGTTATGCATTGGTTGAACAAGGTAAAATGACCCGTTTGGAGTTGGACCAACGTGCAGGTGTGGCCGTGATGCCGAAAATGCATGTGATCGATCTGAAAGTGGCACAAAAACAAAATGGCATCAGCCAACAGCTGATTCATGAAGTACAAAAGCGCTTAGACAAAAAAGAACAGGTGCTGATTTTTTTAAACCGTCGCGGCTATGCGCCTGTGTTGATTTGTGAAAGTTGTGGCTGGCAGGCGAAGTGCCCCCACTGCGATGCCAATTTTACCGTGCATCGACAGCCCTACCAGCATTTGCACTGTCACCACTGCGGCACCATCCACCGCATGCCTGAACACTGCCCGCAATGTCAGCATAGCGAACTGAAACCAATTGGTTTAGGCACCGCAAAAGTTGAAGAAAACCTACAAACACTGTTCCCAAATTTTGACGTAATTCGGGTTGATCGTGATTCGACCAGTCGAGTCGGCAGCTGGCAAAAAATCTATAACAAGATTCAGAAAAGTGAACCCATCATTTTGCTCGGCACCCAAATGCTGGCCAAAGGACATCACTTTCCTTATGTGACTTTAGTGGCGATTTTAGACATCGACTCAGGCCTACTCAGTGTTGACTTTCGTGCCACAGAACGTACTGCACAGCTCATCATCCAAGTCGCTGGACGTGCTGGGCGTGGCGAGAAAAAAGGCGAAGTCTATTTACAGACTCTACGTCCAGATCATCCTTTGCTGAATACCCTGCTGGAATCTGGCTATCGTAGCTTTGCCAAGCAAACGTTGAAAGAGCGTAAAGCTGCATGGATGCCACCTTATCGCTATGCGGCTTTATTGCGCTGTGAATCCAAAGACCAAGAACTGAACCAAAGCTTTTTACAAGAGCATGCACAAGCACTGCGCCAAGCCTCCGAAAACAGTATTGATATTTGGGGGCCTATTCCTGCGCCGATGGAACGTAAAGCAGGCCGCTATCAAGCGCATATGGTATTACTGTCCAAAGATCGGGCGCGTATGCATTTTTACATTCGTCAGTGGTGGCAAAATGTCTGGCATAACAAACCGCATGGTATGAAATTGAGCCTTGATATTGATCCACAAGAGTTAAGTTAAGACTTGACGTGAATAAGGTTTAGACCTGAGTCGCGTTCTCCCTTAAACTTCCAACATAAAGAAAAAAATTTAGGACAGGGCAATGTCTCTACTGCTTCAAATCACCCTCTTTTTGGCTGCGGCACTGATGATCGTTCCGTTGGCAAAACGGCTGGGGATTGCCACGGTACTCGGCTATTTATTCACGGGTATCTTACTCGGCCCCAGTGTATTAAATGTCGTCCATGACCCTGAAGACATTCATAAACTCGCTGAATACGGCGTGATTTTCTTGATGTTCATTATTGGACTAGAACTTCGCCCGCAACGTTTATGGGAAATGCGTAAATCCATTTTTGTGATGGGCAGTTTACAAGTAACACTCTGTGGCGTGCTACTGGCGTGCATCGTCTTTTTTGCCCTGCAGCAACAGATTTCGGCCAGTGTTGTGATTGGTTTTGCCCTTGCCCTATCCTCCACCGCATTTGTGTTGCAACTGCTAAGCGAAAAACAGCAACTTAATACCACTTTTGGTCAGCAGTCCTTTTCCATTTTACTCTTTCAAGATATTGCCGCGATTCCGCTGATTGCGATTATCCCCCTGCTTGCGGGAACAAACTCAACCCATCATGGCGTGGCCTACTTTGCAGCAATTGTGGCCACCTTTACAGGCTTGTTTTTATTTAGCCGCTATCTCATGCGCCCTTTTTTCCGCTTTGTGGCCAAAAGTGGCGCGCATGAACTGATTACTGCAGTCGGTTTGTTTATTGTCTTAGGCGTAGTCGCGCTGATGGATGTCTTAGGCATCAGTACCACCTTGGGCGCATTTTTAACTGGGGTGTTACTTGCTGACTCTGAATTCCGTCATGAACTGGAAGCCAGTATTGCACCATTTAAAGGTCTACTTCTCGGTCTATTTTTCATGACCGTCGGGATGAGCACGCAAGTTTCGCTCCTGTGGGAAAGCCCAAGTCTGATTATTGGCGGTGCGTTATTGCTGATGTTGGTCAAACTACTGGCCTTAACAGCCATCGCTCGCTACTTCGAGTTTTCATGGCGCAATAGTTTGATGCTGGCAACCTGTTTGGCACAAGGCGGTGAATTTGCTTTTGTGGTGCTCAATGTTGCCATGAGTGAACACGTGATTACGCAAGCCATTTTAGAGCCGATCAATTTGATCGTGACGTTGTCGATGATTCTGACGCCTATTCTATACTGGCTGATGAGTTCGTGGGTGGTGCCTCTATTCGAGAAAGAGGCTACACCTGTCTATGATGAGATTCCTGAACAGCATAACCCGATGATCATTGCTGGCTTTGGCCGTGTCGGCCAAATTGTGGCACGACTGGTTCACTTACAGCACCAAACCTTCACAGCGATTGACAGCAATATCGACAAGGTCGATTTCGTTCGTAACTATGGCGGCAAACTCTACTATGGTGATGCCACTCAACCCGATATCCTGCGTGCAGCCGGTATCGAACATGCCAAAGTGTTTGTATTAGCCATTGATGATATTGAAGACTCGATGAATGTGGCACGCCATATCCGACTCAATTATCCAGATTTAAACTTGCTGGTCCGTGCCCGTGACCGACATCATGTGCATTTGCTGCGTGACTTGGGGGTGGAGCATATTTGGCGTGAAACCTATTTATCGTCTTTAGGGATGGCTTATTTTGCCCTGCGTAATTTAGGCATAGCAGAACAAGATGCTTATAAGAGCATTGAGTTATTTCGCGATTATGATGAAAAACTGCTCGCACAGCAGCAAAGTATTTATAACGACGAACAGAAGGTCTACGAAACACATCGTAATGCTTTGGCCGAATTAGAACACTTATTTGAAAGTGATACGCAGCTCCGTCAGAGTCCTGTCGGCGTTGACCTACAACGCGAGTTACAACATGACCGAATAGATGTCACACGGGATGAAGTAAAATGACTTGTGTTTTACAATATCGTCACCATTAAGACAGGATATTGGAGAAATTTATGTCTGATTTGCGTCAACGCTTTTATATTGAAGATAGTCCTGTTCGTGGTGAAGTGGTTCATCTAGAAGAAACCCTACAAACCATCTTGGCGCAGCGTGATTATGCACCTGCAGTACAAGTGCTGTTAGGTGAAATGCTCAGTGCCACGGCATTACTTGCCAGTACTTTAAAAATTAAAGGCCGTATTAGTTTACAAATTCAGGCTTCAGGTAGTTTCAAATGGGCCATGGCTGAATGTAATCACCTTGGTGAAGTGCGTGCCTTGGCGGATTATGAAGCAGATCCACGCTTTAATGCTGCCGAAAGCAGCAGTACGGTATTGAGCACCCTCATTAGCCCTGTACTATTTATTAATATTGAGCCTGAATTTGGTGAGCGTTATCAAGGGATTGTGGCTTTAGACAAGCCAAATCTTGCAGGTTGTTTAATGCAGTACTATGACCTGTCTGCTCAAATTCCAACGCGTATCGTTTTGGCCAGTTCAGCCCAACGTGCTGGCGGTTTACTCATTCAGCTGTTACCACGTAACAGTGAAGAAGAACAAGAACGTGTCGATCAAGACTTATGGCCACGTCTAACCATGTTGACTGAAACGCTCAAAACCGAAGAGTTAACCGACTTAGAAGCGAGTGAAATTCTTTACCGTTTATACAACGAAGAAGAAGTACGCTTACCTGAAGTTGAAGTACTGAAATTTGGCTGTACCTGTTCGAAAGAACGTTGTGCTCAAGCGCTTGAACAAATTGGCGCCGAAGCCGTTCGTGAAACGCTAGAACATCAGAACCCAATTACCATGGACTGCCAGTTCTGTAACACGCAATACAGCTTTAGTGCAGAAGAAGCCTTGGGTTTATTTGGTGAACACTTAAGCTAAGCACATCATGTGCAATAAAAAAAGAGCAGCTGAACTGCTCTTTTTTTATGCATTTGTTCTCATAAAAATAAGATAATTCAAATGATTCATCACTTTTATTCATAGATATTTCACTGGTCACACCGCTTAAATTTCGTTATAAATAAACCCATAATTTTTATATGTCTTTATTTTTCTCTTCCATTTGGGGTTTTATCATCATGAAATTTTCTTGCAGTCTTTTCGTACTCAGCAGTTTATGCGCCTTCTCCAGTTTTGCAGCCACCGATCCCTTGGTCGGCAAATGGAAAACTATCGATGATAAAACAGGATACTCTCTCAGTGACGTCATGATTGAAAAAGACAAAAACAATAGCTATAAAGCAGTCATCGTAAGTACGCGTGAAATTCCAGGTGCGGTAAAAATAGAAAACTGTAGCAAGTGTGATGGGGTCAATAAAAATCAGCCCATCGTCGGCATGACAACGCTCAGCCATTTGAAGTTAGACAATGCCAATGATTCGACCTATAGCCATGGACAGTTCCTCGACCCTTTCACAGGGTTACGCTATGACGCATATGCACGACTCAGCAATAATGGTAAGCACTTACGAATTCGAGGAACGTCGACCGAAAATGGCGGTGGGCGCAACATCACATGGGTCAAATATTAAGTATTCCTCATCCATCAAAGCCCCCTTTCATCGGGGGCTTTTTTATTGTCATGTTTTGAAACAATAAGGAACATATCTTTACTGTTGAAATCTGCTGAAAGGCTGAATAATGATTAAAACTTAATCAATTTATTTAATCTTATTTATGCCGAAGAACCATTATGAAATACTCGGTTTAACGCGAGATGCGACCGCCGAACAAATTAAAAAAGCCTATCGAAAATTGGCACGTAAGTATCATCCCGATGTCAGTAAGGAGCCTGATGCTGAGGCACGGATGCAAGAATTAAATGTCGCCTACGACACCTTAAGTGATGAAACGAAAAAAGCAGAATATGACTTTGAACTCGATCATCCGCAAGGCTCACAGCAATTCAACCCCAATGCAGGCTTTGGCGGTTTTGAAGAAGCATTTCGGAACGCTCAAGGCGGACAACAGGCACATGATTTTTCAGGGTTTGAAGACTTATTTGGCCGTTTTGGTTCAGGTTTTGGAGGCTCAAACTATCAATATCAACGCCAAAATAGCACTCGCCATAAAGGCGAAGACCAACATGCGCGTTTAGAGGTCGATCTTGAGGTTGGGTTCCACGGTACCACCCAAACTATTACCTTACAAATTCCTACTTTAAATGCCTATGGTGAAGCGGAAATTCAGCGCAAAACGCTGGAAGTTAAAATTCCCAAAGGCATGAAAGAAGGGCAACAAATTCGCTTAAGTGGTCAAGGACAGTCAGGTATTCAGGGTGGTGAAAATGGCGACCTGTATATCGAAATTTATTACAAAGATACGGACACCACACGCATTGAAGGAGTTGATGTCTATCACCAACTGAATATCAGTCCTTGGGAAGCTGCTTTGGGGCAAAGCATCACCGCCGCCCTACCCAATGGTCGGACATTACAAATTCAAATCCCGAAAAATGCCAAAACGGGGCAGCAACTCCGTTTAAAAGATCAGGGGATTCCAGCCAAAACAGCAGGACATTTATATTTAATTTTAAACATTGTTCAACCTCCTGCGCAGAGTGAGCAAGAACAGCAAGCTTACCAAGCCTTTGCTGAAGCTTTCCCTCACTTTAAGCCGCGTCAGTCTTAAGGAGAAAATTATGACGACTATTCAATATCGTGAAATTATTTTAGACGGATGTCGACACGCTGAAATTGTTGATGAACAACATAGCTTTGATTTAAAGCATTTTGCTGAAGCCTGCGGACAAAGTCCTGAATGGGTTTTACAGCTGTTGGAATATGACATTCTGCCTAACCGACCCGATAACCGCATTCACCAATTTTTTGGTGATGATGTCTCACGTGCACGGCGAGCCTATCGCTTACAACGTGACTTTGATGCCAGCTTTACTGCAGTCGCAATGATGCTGGATTTGATTGAGGAAGTTCAAAAACTTCGTCGTGAAGTAAAACATTTACATCTCACTGACCCAGTTCAAACGACTCAACACTAGTTCTATAAAGAAAGATTGGCGCATGCCTTTCTTTCTTTTTTTATTTTTGAATAAGAGGATTAGACGGCAACCATGAAACTCAAAGTTTGTAATAAAAAGACTAAGCTCATGTTTCCTGAATACCGAGACATGATTCAACAGCTTAGAGAAGACAATCCGCATTTTTCTAAAATGTTTGACGACCATGAAGCTCTCGATCAGGAAATTTGTTTACTCGAACAAGACCCTGTCAGGATTCATCGTGGAGAGATTGAGCCCCTCAAACGCAAAAAGTTGTTCATTAAAGATCAGCTTTACCGGATTTTAAAAGGAGCCCAGTTAAAAACCTCTTAAATTAAATCTCCCTGCGACGCCCACATATCCGAATAATAAATTGAACAAGGATAGCGTCAGCATGTAAAGAAACACCTTAAAGCCCATTTGCTTTAATGGTCTATGTGGAAAATCACCGAATTATTTTAATTTGGTGATTTTCTCTAAATCTTTGATGGTGCCCTTCACGGTTTGCTTGATCGGCTCATAATCGATGAACCAAAATAAATTCATATGTTGATCCGCATGCTGCTGTGCCAACATATCAATGACACTTTTTTCGCCACGCCCGACCAAATGACGTCGATAAAAATAATACAGTAAGATCAATGTCGTCATTAACATGATGCCCAACATGATCCAAAACCCTGTTGGAGACTTCAGCCCCGGAATAAACTCGAAGTTCATACCATACACCCCTGTCAACAAGGTTAGCGGCGCAAAAATCGCGGTAATAATGGCTAAAATCCGCATGTTTTCATTGGTTTGATTGGCAATGGCTGAAAAATGTAGATCGATAGCTGCTTGCACTGCATTTCTCAAGCGAATGGTATGCTTTTGAATACGTTCAATATGACTGGTTAAATCATCGACACGTACTAGCATGATGTCTTGTTTTTCGCTACGCTTTTTCCCTTTCAAGTGCGAATAGTTATCGACAATTTCATCGCGTAATTCCTGCAAAGTTTCGATTTGCTCTTCGCACAAATTTTCCACTTGTTGGAAAGCCATATTCTCTTGCAACAGTTGATGCCACTTGGTAAAACGACGATGCCCTTGTAAAAGCTCTTGCTGCCAAAACTCTACTCGACGTGTCAACGGCACACGTAAATCAAGATAACCATCTACCATATTATTAAGCAGTCTCAAGGTCAAATCTAAAGGCGTTGCGGGTAGTTTTCGTGGTTTATTATGCTCTTCAATCGGACGGCTCAACACCGTTTCCATACGCTGAATATAGCTTTCAACCTCTTTATTACCCTGCTCTCTAACCGTAATCAAGACTTGCGGCGTGAGCATAAAGCTAATCGGGGTCGTCGCCAGACCAAAAACCCGTTCATGTTTTTCAGCCGCTTGATTATCAAGCTTGATTTGATCATCAGGTGTGATCAGCTTACGAAAGATCAGCAAGTCATAATCTTCCAAAGTGTCAAAGGCACAAGGGTGTTCTAAATTGAGAATATCGCGCAGATGATATTCATTCATCCACAGTCCCGTTGCCGCATAAATGTCCTGCTGCCAATGTTCTGCCCGATTGACCACATCGTCACGGCTACACTCCACCCAAATAAACTCAGCTTCCTGCTCTGCAATTGGCTGTTTCTGCACATAAGTATGCTGCGCGGTGGGATGTTGATAGAAATAATAGCTTTGCATATCTCATTTATTATTGTCTGTCTTAGCCAGCATGATGCCATAAAAAAAGCCCTGAGCAAGCCAAAGTTTACATTGGCCAAGCTCAAGGCTTTTCTAAGACAACTCAATTCACATGGCAAACACCATGTGAATTGACAAGAGATTAAACTTGTTCGATGTCTTTCATCGTCAATTTGATACGACCACGGTTGTCTACATCCGCAACTTGTACCTTAATTTCTTGACCTTCTTTCAACACGTCTGCCACGTTTGCAATACGCTCGTTCGAGATTTGTGAAATGTGAAGTAAGCCATCAGTACCTGGAAGGATGTTTACAAACGCACCGAATTCAACGATACGAATGACTTTACCGACGTAAATCGTACCTGGTTCAATTTCAGCAGTCAGTGCTTGGATTTTTGCAACTGCAGCAGCAGCAGCAGCTTTGGTTTCACCAAATACACGAACGGTACCGTTGTCTTCAATATCAATTGCAGCTTTGGTTTCTTCAGTAATAGCACGGATGGTCGCGCCACCTTTACCAATCACGTCACGGATCTTGTCTGGGTTGATGTTGATCACTTGGAATGTCGGTGCATGCATTGAAATTTCAGGGCGAGCGCGTGAAATCACTTGATTCATTTCGTTCAAGATATGCATACGACCCGCATATGCTTGGTTCAATGCCGCTTCCATGATCTCTTCAGTGATACCTTCAATTTTGATATCCATTTGAAGCGCGGTAATACCGTTCGCAGAACCAGCTACTTTAAAGTCCATGTCACCTAAGTGATCTTCGTCACCTAAAATGTCAGAAAGAACTGCGAAACGCTCGCCTTCTTTCACTAGACCCATTGCAATACCTGCAACTGGCGCTTTCAATGGAACACCTGCATCCATAAGTGATAATGAAGCACCACATACAGAAGCCATTGAAGATGAACCATTTGATTCAGTAATATCCGATACGATACGAATCACGTACGGGAAGCGATCAGCCGCAGGAAGAACAGCTTGAACACCACGACGCGCCAAACGACCGTGACCAATTTCACGACGCTTAGGACCAGATTCACGACCTGTTTCACCTACAGAGTATGCAGGGAAGTTGTAGTGCAACATGAAGTTGTCAGTTTTAGTACCAGCTAGGGTATCAACCATCAACGCATCACGGGTATTACCTAAAGTGGTAGTTACCAACGCCTGAGTTTCACCACGTGTGAATAATGCAGAACCGTGTGCACGGTCTAATACACCCACTTGAACATCAATGGCACGCACTGTTTTGGTGTCACGACCATCAATACGTGGTTTACCAGACAAAATGTTGTCACGTACCGTACGGTATTTAAGGTCTTCGAATAATTCGTCAACTTCAGCAGCAATGCCAGTTTCATCTTCTTCAGGAACAAACTGAGCAACAGCTTCAGCGTGAAGCGCATCTAATGCTGCATAACGCTCTTGCTTAACAGCAATTGTGTATGCTTCAGAGATTTTCGCTTCGAATGCTTCTTTCAATTTACCAAGAAGTTCTTCGTTTTTAACTGGCGCAACCCAAGTAGATTCAACTGCGCCCGCAGCTGCAGCAAATTCTTTAATCGCTTGAATTGCGATTTGCATTTCGTCATGACCGAAAAGTACAGCGCCTAACATTTGGTCTTCAGAAAGCTCTTTCGCTTCAGATTCAACCATCAATACAGCAGCTTCAGTACCTGCAACCACAAGGTCAAGATCAGATTCCTTAAGCTGTTCTAAAGTTGGGTTAAGGATGTATTCGCCGTTGATTAAACCAACACGTGCGCCTGCGATTGGGCCTGCAAATGGAACACCAGCAATAGACATCGCAGCTGAAGCGCCCAACATTGCAGCGATATCGCCTTCCATGGTTTTGTCAGAAGAAATAACAGTCGCTGTTACTTGGATTTCGTTGTAGAAACCTTCTGGGAACAATGGACGGATTGGGCGGTCAATAAGACGTGAAATTAAAGTTTCAGCTTCAGACTGACGACCTTCACGCTTACCGTAACCACCTGGGATACGGCCTGCAGCATATTGTTTTTCTTGGTAGTTAACAGTCAACGGGAAGAAGTCTTGGCCTGCTTTTGCTTTTGGTTGAGCAACGATTGCAACAAGAACCTGTACACCACCCATGGTGATCACAACAGTGTTCGCTTGACGAGCAACACGACCCGTTTCTAAAACAACCGTGTGTTGACCATATTGGAATTCTTTACGAATAATATTAAACATAGACATGTATTTTTCTTTCCTGATTTTTATTCTAGTGGAGACCCCTAAGGTTTGGCATTCACATTGCCATTTCAGGCAACTGTATAAATGACAAAGCTTAGAAGCCGACCTCACCAGAGACTAAAAATATGATTTTAAGACACAAAGAAGGAGCGAAACATTCGCCCCTTCCCCATTACCTCACAGAAGCAAGGTAGACTTTCTTTTTCAGTAATAAAGCATTCAAAATGCGATAGTCCGAAAATAAAAGTTTAATCGAATTAACGACGTAAACCTAAAGCAGCAATCAAGTCGCTGTAACGAGTAGCGTCTTTACCTTTAAGGTAATCAAGAAGCTTACGACGTTGGTTAACCATACGGATAAGACCGCGACGGCTATGGTGGTCGTGTTTGTGCTCTTTGAAGTGACCTTGTAAATCATTGATTTGAGCAGTTAAAAGAGCTACTTGAACTTCTGGTGAACCAGTGTCGTTTTCAGCGCGAGCAAATTTAGCAATGATCTCTGCGCGATCTGCGTTTGTTAAAGCCATTCGATTTCTCCGAGATGCTTATAAGTTACATTTGATACAAATCAAATTGATTCTTCAAAACCAAGTTGACTGCCGTGCATCACTACAGCAAGGCATTATTTTAAGGGATCTAGCGCTATATTGCAAAAATGTTTTATGTTCGCAGTCAATTCAGCAACTGACGGCTTTGCACAAATCATGCACAATCATGACAATTCTGATTTTCAATATCAGACTCAGACCTAATAAAAACGAAAAATAGAGAGAAATTTGTGAAAATTTTATCTGCCAATACCTGTTATGTCCCCCATGACCTCAGCCACGTGATTCGTTCTAAGGATGAGGTCTCCGCTACCTTGGGTGGCATGAATGACGCACAAATTCAAAGCATTTGGACCAGTATAGAGTCCCTATATAAAACAGGAAACTACCCTTTCATCAGCCTCTGTTTACGTCGTCAGGGACAAATATTGTTAAACCGCAGCATTGGTTATGCGCAAGGCAATTCACCCGATGGTTTAGCGGTAGATGCAAAAATTGGCACACCCGACACCCCAGTTTGCTTATTTTCCGCCTCTAAAATCGTTACAGCCATGCTGATTCATATGTTGGATGAAGGCGGCGATCTGAATTTACTCGATCCGATTAGCCACTATATTCCCGAATATGGCGTAAACGGTAAACGTCGTGCCACCATTTTCCATTTGCTCGCTCATCGTGGTGGCATTCCGCGCATTGACAGCAAAGTCACACCTGAACTGTTGTTTAATCAAGATCAAATTTTAGAACGTCTTTATGCGGCACAACCCGTTTCAGCTTCGGGCACGCATCTGGCGTATCATGCCGTGACGTCGGGTTATATTTTAGGGGAAATTATCAAGCGGGTAACGGGTCAAACAGCCCGCGAGTTTCTTGCTGAAAATATCGAAAAACCCATGGGCTTAGATTACTTTAACTATGGCCTAAAACCTGAGTATCGAGCGGATGTCGCTTTAAACTATGCTACAGGTCTACATCCACGTTTAGGCACAGACCATTATCTTAATCGGGTACTGGGTGGTGGTTTACAGTTGGCGGTCGATGTGACCAATGATGCGCGCTTTATGGACACGATTTGCCCAGCGGGCAACATTTATACCAGTGCGGAACAAGCTGGTCGTTTCTTTGAAATGCTCTTGAGTGGTGGCGAATACCAAGGCAAACAAATCATGAGTGCCCAAACGGTATTTCGCTCGACCTTGGCCACGTCAGGAGTCAGTTTAGATCGGACATTATTAGTCCCGATGCGTTATGCCTTAGGCCCAATGTTAGGTAGCAATCCTATTGGGTTATTTGGACCCATGACTGGGCAAGCCTTTGGACATCTCGGGTTTTCCAATATTCTCTGCTGGGCCGATCCAGAACGTGATATTAGTGTATCGCTATTAACCACAGGAAAATCTGTCGTCGGGACCCACTTACCGGCTTTAGCGAAAACGCTTTATCAAATCTCAAAGCATTGTCCCAAAATCTTAAAGCACCAACGTCGCTCCTTATTTGCAACCGATCGAAGTGAAACAGATTTAGTCTGAGCATAAAAAAAAGCCCAAGTAAACTTGGGCTTTTTTGCGCTGTAGTGTTCTTTTATTTTTGTTCTTGTTGTTTTGGTTATCATTATAATAATGCGCTTTTCCGCGTCTTGTATTAAACATTCCATGTTTAATCATTTACATCCTTACGTGACAGATTTTGCCACATCACACAGAAGAAAAAAGTCGTATTTCACTCATCTTCATGTAAGCGATTGCTTACACAAACTCCTCATTTTCTCCATTATTCAACCTAAATCTCTCTAAAAAATGCAGAAGTAAAAATTTAATAAATCAAAAACAATCACTTAAAGACATAAGAACTGAATTTAAAAAAGCATAAGCCGTGCAATACTGAGACAGTATCTCTTCAATATTTAATCTATAACTGTATTTTATGCTTCGAGGAATGAATGGGTATTTTTTGTCACATTTTGCCAATTTATCAGATATAAAAAAGCCTTGTAGTCTCTCCCAAAACTACAAGGCTTAGCGGCTGTAAGTTTCCTCTTTCACCTACTTCACTGTAAGTTCGCTGTCTACTGACGTTATTATTATCTTTTTGCGATTATACTCAACATTCCGTGTTGAGCTCTTTATGTGAAGCCATCTTCTCAAAATCCTCAGCAAAGCTCTATGCGCAAATCTCTTGAATCCCTGTAAGCCATTTCGTACAAAGCTCCTATTTGTTTATTAAATCTTCACAATTGAATTTGTTGATTAATTTTTCTTGAGAGACCACTTTCTCGGGTGGTTCGAGTCACCATAGCATGTACGAATGCATCGGCATCGACCAGTAAACTGACCACTTTTTTCGCCCGCGTAATTGCGGTATAAATCAACTCTTTACTGAGTAATTTTTCAGCCTGCCGATCTAAAACCACCGCCGTATGGGTGAACTCAGAGCCTTGAGATTTGTGAATAGTCAGCGCAAAAGCCGTTTCAATATTTTTGGGTAATCGTGTCGCAGCTACCCATTTATCCAAGCTGGGGAAATACACTTCAAACTGCAACTTACCTTGTTGTATACGATGTAAACACAGGCCAATATCGCCATTCGACACCCCCAACTGATAGTCGTTATAGGTCATCATCACAGGACGGCCCAAGTACCATTCGCCTTGTTTGATTTGTTTTAATTGCTCCAATAGGCGCTGCTCGATTTGCAGATTGAGCTGTTTTAAGCCGAAATGGCCGTGACGAATGGCTGCTAAAATACGGTAATCATCAAAATGTTGAATCACTTTGGGCACGAGAGACTCATTAGGATTTTGCTGATATTGCTTTAAAGCCTCGACATAGCCCTGAAAGCCGAGCATCAGCAGATCATAATAATGTTGTAACTGCTCTGCAGATAAAGCCTGTTCAGGCAACAATTCGAGTTGCAGATAATCGACCTTGACCTGATCCAACTCAACAGCCCTCAATGTCGTGGCATGTACCACTTGCTGTTGAAAAGTGTGTAAGACGCTCTGTTTTTCGGCAGGATGCGTCATTAAATCAAAACACGGCTGCTGTTGAATAAATTGTGCCAACTTTCCAATCCGTGCATCTGATTTGAAACGACGACTATTGACCAAATTGACTCTATTTTCAGCCAAAGCTGGAACCTGTTGTAGATCGGCAAGTACAGAACCGACATCGACCGAAGCCAACTGATCGGCATCTCCCAATAAAATCAAACGAGCTTGATTCGGCATGGCAGCAAAGAGCATCTGTGCCAAATTTAAATCCAGCATGGATGCTTCATCAACGACAATCACATCATAAGGTAAAGGTTGTCTGCTATGAAAACGCGGTTGCTGCGTATTCCCAAGCCCCAAAAAGCGATGTAGCGTCACAGGGTTTAAGTTTTTCAAATCTGGGGTAACTAAGTCTTGTAACTTTTCATCCTGAAAAGAGTTCTGAAGGGCTTCTTTCATCCGCTGCGCCGCCTTACCTGTCGGTGCAGCCATCGCAATACGAATATCAGGCAGACTTTGTTTGAGCACTGCAATAATACGCGCCAAGGTATACGTTTTCCCTGTGCCCGGACCACCTGTAATGATCGCGAGCGCCTGCTCGGCCACCATAGCCAAAGCCTGTTTTTGGTGTGGATCTTCAAGTAAATGGGCATAAGCTGAAATATCAACTTGCGTTAAGTTTTGTAGTTTTAACCGCGCCACTTGCTGGGCCAAGGACTGCTCTAAAGCCCAATAACGATACAGATATAATTGCTGCTGATCGTAAACAAACGGCGCTTTTTGTTGCTGTGCCTGCTGTTCATCCATCACCAAATCATCTAAGACTGTGAGGGCTTCAGCTGCAACCGAGATACAACTCTCACCGCGTAGCATGGCTTCAAGAACCTGTTGAATCATTTCACTACGTGCTTCAGTGACCCCTGTTTTACTCAGCGGTGACTGCTGAATAAACTGACTCCAACGCGTTAACCATGTGTCTACCACGGCAGCCTGATCAATACTGGCTTTATGAACATTTTCCACACGGTTATCCTCAAAGTTATCCACAACTTAATTCTTTGTTTATGATTGACTAATTTCACTTAATTCAGAAGTTTTGCCTACATGATTTTCAGTAGAAGTATCCTCAGCAAAATGACCCAAGATGGCATCTAACCTTAAAATAAACTCTGGGCTAGCACGCCAACTTAAAACTCCTTGATCAGGCTGCCCATTCATCCCTCTCAAATAAAGATAACTCGCCTGTCCCAGATGTTCTTCAATGTCATAGTCCAGCAAATTCACTTTTAAATAGCGATGCAAAGCCACCAAATATAAGCCCGCCTGCAACCAATAACTGGCATGTGACATATTTAATTGGATTGCATCATGATTGTAGCTCTGCTGATCCGCCCCTAAGAAGTTACTTTTATAATCGGCGATGTGATAACGCTGACCATCAAAATAAACCAAGTCAATTGAACCGGTCAGATAACGAGCAGAATTAGCTTCATTTAAGTCGAGTAGATCAATGCCGTATTCTTGAAACAATGCCTGTATGCGTTTAATCGCCAGCACATGATCGGACAATGACAAATAAAAAGGAAATTCAGCCAAGTGTTCATCGGCTTTCAGTTGCTTCAACTGGAAACCTGCATGCAAAGGCGTTTCTAGCACATCTGCTAACCACGCTTGCATCCACAGCACCAATTGAGTTTCATCATCCTGTCCAAACTCATTTTGATATTTGCCCAATAACTCTTGCCACAGTAAGGGACTATCATTTTTAAAACGACGATGAATTTCCAGTCCCCAGTCACCCGAGTCCTGAAAGTCAATATGCTCGAAAATTTCATGCAGGAAGGTTCCCGCAGTCGTCCCCATTGGAAATTGCCGTTTAATCCACGCCAAAGGCTGACTCAGTTCTACATCCTCAAGCACAGGATGATTGATCTCGTCATCCGCACTGCCCACTTTCTCGCTCAAAACCGCCAAGGCATCCATTGCCTCTTTACGACTCAAATGCTGTGCCAACGCACTAAAACTGGTTTTGGAACGCGGATAAAAACGCTGTTCAGGAAAAGCTAAGGCTTGCAGTTGAATGATCTCTTGCTGCTCCGCTGGCTGTAAACGGATCGGCTTTTCAGTCAGCAGCACCTCATCACCACTGGCAGGATGTTCAAACAAATTACCGGCTTGGCCACGCCAAAATGCCAATGCCGTATTTGATTTATATTCCTGATCTTGCAGCAAGGCATACACGCGGTGACTGGCGCGGGTCAGTGCGACGTACCATAAGCGATGCTGTTCTGCTTCGGCTCGCTCATTGTGTTGATCAATCGCGGCTGGGTCTAACAGGTTGGCATCATTTACCGCTACGATGCGCTGTAACTCGCTCTGCCCTGTCGTCGGATTGATCTGCTCCAGCGTTGAAAAGTTTAAGGTTTTATTCATTTCCTTAAAGTCTTTGTCGGCACCCAGCAAGAACACAATTTTAAACTCTAGACCTTTGGACTGATGAATAGTCATCAGCTGTACGCCTGTGGCATTGGAGAGTTTACGTTCCAACTCCCACTCACGTTCCGCAGGCAAATGTAACTGTTTGAGATACCAATGATACAGTTTCTGCGCACCTTGGAACTGCTCACTATGTTGGCTCAACAACTCAGTCAAATGCCGTAGATTGACCACAGTCCGTTCGTTGTCTCGGCTTTGGTAAGCCACCAAGTTTTTCCACACTTTAAACAGGTTTAAAGCGTACTGCCATGCACTTAAAAAGCCTTTGTTGATCCACATGTCGCGGATGTCATCAAAATCTGCCATAAACTGGCTCAAACCGTTGGCTTGCTTTTCCAGTTCTAGTAACTGTTTTAAATCAATCACCAACAGCCGGCTCAAAAGCGCACGGCGAACTTTGGCTTCATCAAAAGGATGCATCATTGCGGTCAATAGCGCACCGACATCTTTCGCGACCTGACTTTCAAACACACTGCGTTTAGACGGACGGTTGACCAAAATTCCCAAACGCTCTAGTTCAAACTGAACTTTGTCCAAGCCATCATGGTTTTTCGACAACACCGCGATATCATTTGCCCCCATAAACTGTGGCGGATCATCTGCCACATACAGTTGCTGTTGAATGCCTTGGTTGATTAAATCACGAATTTTCCATGCTACTTGTTGAGCTTCATTTTTTTTGTCTTCAAGTAATAGCCAGCGCAGCGGTACATGGTTTTCACCCTGTGCATCGACCAAAGCGGGATGTGGTCGAGTCCCTGCTTCTACAGGCTGGTAATAGACCTGCTCACCAAAGTCCTGTTGGCGTTGAAATAAAGCATCCACCACCTGTACCAGCTTTTGCACAGAGCGATGGTTATATTTCAAACTATACTGCCGACCTTGCTTTGCCAAAACATCTAAACGTGCCTTGTTATAGGTCAGCATATCACCACCACGAAAGCCATAAATAGCTTGTTTCGGGTCACCGACCATAATCATACAGCCTTGATGATAACGCTGTGCATCACGCCAAATCCGCGCCAACATATCATCTTGGTCTTGGTTGGTGTCTTGAAACTCATCCACTAAAATGAGCGGATAGCGTGCCTGTACAAACTGAGCAAAGCGCCTGCCTTGTTCACCCTGTAAGGCTTCTGACAAGGTACGAATTTGCTGAGAAAAAGTAGTTTCACTCTTTTGCTGCAAGACTTGTGGTAATCGCTTTTTCACCTCGGAGCTTAAGTGATATTTTAAATACGCATCCAACACATCCAAATTGAGCTCTAGCTCTGCCAACGCGTCTAAGAAACTGCGGACCTGTCGCCACACAGGATGCTGCTCAAACTGTTCTAGTACATCTACAGCACATTTGTTTAAGACTTTTTTCGTCGCAAGGTCAGTCAGATGTTTTAAGGTTTTTTCAAAATGTGGCGCGAATAAAGCATAAGCTCGTTGCTCTTTCAGGGCGGTCAAAAAAGCAGGTAAATCCTGACATAGAATACGCTGCATCAAAGCATCGGTACGCCACTTCTTCCCCAGCACTGCATGGTATTGCCCTTCAGGGGCATAATAGTCTTTCAAGCTTTCAATCTGTGCCACATCCAGCGCGGTAAATTGATCAATAGCCTGCTCAAATTGCGTCAGATCAAGCACAGGTTTTTCCACCTGTTGAAACTGTGCCGATGCAAAGTTCAAACTATTTTCAACAATTGGCACATAAGCCTGTTCGGTTTTTAATTTTTGTTTTAACAGTAAATAATTCACCACAGGCTGCGGCTGTGCCTGAATCCACTCGCGTAATACATCATGAATGAGCTGCTGAGTATAACTCTGCGCATCATCGGTAATATCTGCACGCTCAATCTTGCCACTTTCAAAAGAAAACTCACGCAATAACTTTTGACTAAAACTGTCCAGTGTGCCGACGAACAGCTCATCTAACTGATCGATCACCAACTTCAAACGCTCTTGGGCAAAACCGACCCGCTGTGCATAGTCTGTGAGCACCTTGATAAAAAGCGGATCTTGTTCAGCGGCTATTTTGGTCTGTATTTCTCGCTCGGTCAGACTCTGACAACCTTCAAAATAACGTAAGGTTTCAATCAAACGTGCCCGAACGCGACTTTTCAGCTCCGCGGCGGCAGCACGGGTGAAGGTGGTTGCAATGACCTGATTCGGCAAATAGGCCCCGAGAAAAATACGTACCATCAAACTGGATAAAGTAAAAGTCTTACCTGTGCCTGCTGAAGCTTCAATCCAATGCAAGCCCTGAAAGCTCATATCAGCAATGGGTTGATAAGACATATTCGATGTAGAGACCTGAGACTGTGCTTTCATGACTTAGTCCTCAAGGCTTTGCTGATGCAAAAATATCGGATGATATAGTTCATAGGAAAACTGCTCACAGGCATGGGCAAGTAATGCTTTGGCATCCTGCTCTTGTAAAATAAACTGCCAGTCGCGGTGTGCTTTATTGGCTTCGTTTTCAGTCATTGAAAAACCACTAAAGCGGCCATCTTCTTCCCACACTTTATAAATGGCGTCCATGTCCGCAATCACCATCTGTTCCTGATCATTCAATTGCCATTCATGGGTTTTATCTTTCTCTGCAATTTTCAACAACAAGGCCGCAGGTAAAACTAAAGGCTGAGTTTGTGCATACTCCCATGCTTTCAACCAAGGTTTGAGCCATTCACGCGCCTGATTTGAACTCACACCAGTGCATAAAATGGTTCGGTCACTAAACACCACGATGCGTTGATATTGCTGTCCGCCCTCACCCAAATTGACATAAGCTAGCCACAGTAAATACTCTAACCAAACTTTGGCACGGCGCTTTGCTCTGGCACTGGATGCTTCTACACTGACCCATTTTTCAGCACTGAATTTGGCTAAAGTAACATTGATCTGTAAATGCTCACTCACCTTCCAGACTTGTTGGGTCGTGGCAGTAGCCTCAGGCGCATAACGTTGTAAACGTGTCAGCAAGCGCTGCTGCTCAAGCACGCTCATTTGCCAAACCCCATCTTGAACTTTACCAATCGGCAGTTGATCCATCAGAAGATTGGCATCTGCCACTGCCTCATGTTGTTGTAAAAAATGACGGATGGCATAACGTCCTAAACCATCGAGCAGTAAAGGTTCTTGCGTTGCAGGAATCTCTTCTGGTTTTAAGTTTTCCACGCCTAAAGTCTTGAGATACAGCCTTGCAGGGAAAGTGATGTCCTGAATCCACTGCTGACTGTCAAGAACTTGAATGTCTTGCTCTAATTTTGGATAAGGCGTGTTAACCCAACTGCTCGGTTGTCCCGATGCATGTTGCAATTGTTTCGCAACTTGAAACCATTGGTCTTGAAAACGGATACTGTGCTCAGACTCAAAACCACGCGGATCAAAAGGCAATAAAGGATGGACATGATACAGCGATGCCAACTGTGCAGGAACAGTCACACCATGCTGATCAACCGTTGCACCGGCACTCTTGGTCTGTGTGTCAGGCTGCACAATAAAGGCCATATGCTGAATCAGTTCTTGCAACACTGTAGACGGATCACGGACTTCACCATCGTTGATATCAAAGCCATTATAAAATAACCATAAGTTCTCTTGTGCCAACAACAACGCATCTAGAAAAGCCCCTTGATCATCTTCCAAACGGGAACGATCCCCCAGTTGTGGTTTCAGTAAATCCATTAGGTCAAAAGGCAAATGCGCACTACGGTTGGGAAACTTGCCACTGTCCAAGCCCAACATCACGATCAACTTATACGGCACAGGTCGAATCTGACCAATTTGACTAAACGTGATCTGCCCTGTGGGTTCTGCATAGTCCAGTTGCGCTTCTAAGGTCTTTTGGACTTCTTCTAATACATAAGGCAAAGGTAAACTTAAACTGCGCAGTGCATGATGGTCGTGTTCGTCATAGAAACTCGCCAAGGTCAGCATACGTTCTTGTTTTTTGACCATCTTATACACTGCGGCCAAAGACTCGACACCCGCACCTTCAAACTCGCGAATATCTTCCATCAAACGATTCAGCCAAGTTTCAGCAGTCGTCTGTTGTCCAGTTTCATGCGCGATCATCCACTCGGAACGATGTTTAAAATCTTGATAGATTTCTATCAAAACACCAATCAGTTCAAAATCACTCGACTGTACTTGGGCATAGCTTAAAGTCTCATGAAACAGCACATGCTCTGGTACAGCGACGCCTAACGCCAAACGATCTAAAGCAAACTTCAGACTATAACGATAATCTTCATCCCCTTCGGCCAGACTGCGTTTTAAATGTTCGGCATCCAATCCACGCTTAAAGCCTGCGTTGATCAACAGCTCCGTCATCCGCTCAATCATATTCATGTCTAAGCCATAACGTTGCTGCGTTGCATTTAAACTGAGCCAATCGGCAAAGTCCTCAATACTGAAACGCCCCCGTACCAAGACCATCCGTCCCAACACAGCACGCCATGCATTTAAGGCATCGAGCTGAGTCACGCCAGCTAGCTTAATAGGCAAATAAATACTGTCTTTACTCAGTTGATGGCCCTTTTTCAAAGCCTCACGCTCATGGGGAGGAGGTGCAAAAACACTGCGAATAAAAGGTTCTAGCTCAGTCAAACTGGGCGTCAACACTAAAATATCACTTGGACGTCGTGGTGCTTCAGCCGTGCCCTGAGCCAACCAATGCATCAGTTGATCTTTGAGGACTTCAAGCTGTCTGAGGCTGGAGTGACAGACATGAATCTGTATTGAACCATCTTGTTCAGCCAAGGCATACTGATGCTGTTCAGGTTCTACCAAATACAGTACATCAGACTGAATTTTACCAAGTAAAGTTTCTGGATATTCATCAACAAAGATATCGGCCCACACCCCATCCTCACCTGAAGAAAGGCTAGAAAGTAAAGAGAAATGGTCGCGCGCTTGTTTACCAAATCGGGTCAGTAAAGGATGGCGAGACTCTCGGGTTTCTGCATTAAAATTGAGGGTAAACTCATCAAAAAACTGCTGAATCTCGGCATCATTGGCATTTGGATTTTTTTCAATAAAACGCTGCTTCACCCGTGCGTCATAACGCGCTTTCCAGTTGGGATCGACACTGTCTGCCCAGTATTCTTGTGAAGGGTTATAGTGAAAAATAAAGATATCGAGGTATTGCCCCAATCGATGCAAAAACTCCAATTGTTTTGGCGGTAAATCTAAAACCGTAAATACCACCAACTGTGCAGGCAATTTTTTCAGTGCAGCGTCTCGGGTCTCTGCTTGATCGAGTAAGCCCCAAAATGCAGTATCAATACGCTGAATTTGTTCAAAGTCAGCATGGAACACCACTTGCCAGAGCCAACGTTGCCATGCTTCCAATTCATAAGCTTGATTGAGTTGAAAAGCACTGAGTTCTTGCTGAGTTTTAAAGAACATCTGCTCCAAATCGAGCGGCTGGTTTTTGCCCCACGCTTGTAACCAATTGGTCTGGCAACGGCAACTTTGCGGTGGACAGCCTTTGGTGCAATGCCCACGATAATCCATATAAAAACTAAACAGCCGTGAAACCTGCTCCGCGACCCAATACAGCATGCTTTGCTTTTTGAGCTGTTTATCGATGCCTTGTTGCAAACGGTCAGCGCTGGCATAGATCCGCTGAATAATCGGATACAACGGATGAGCAACCTCTAAAGGATTCAGCTCGGCTTGTATAAATTCTTTTAAGGCTTGAAAGACACGCCATTTAATAATCAATCGCGGAATATTGGCTTTACGGACTTCATCTTTTTGGTCGACCAAAACCCACTGATAAGCCGACCATTGAAAACCACGAATACGATGATGAAACTGCGTGTTGGCACTGATGCCCTGCTGTTCTGCCAACTTTTGCGTTAGCCACGCCTCAACCGCAGGTGAAGGTACAATAAAATGCTGTGCTTGCAGCACTTGAAAGGCATTTTTGGCCGGTTTAAAGACGGTTTTTTGCATGGCTTGCAACAGAACATCAATACGCTGACTTTGTATTACGTGTATTGCCATGTTTCCCCTCAAATGACCGTCTTATGAAAAATCTACAAAAGCACACAGATTATTGACTATACTTCTGGTTCTGTCTATGTCACTTTGATGACATATTTCTATTTAAAATTTGCTTTAAAATACGTACTTTAAGCAAAACTAGAATCAATGTGAATCAGGATATTTTAGGGTTTAGAAGATGAAATTAGAGCACATTCCAGAAAAAATTGATCCCTCTTTAAATTTAGAACAAATCCGCGAAGAATGTTTGGACTTAGTTAAAAAGCGCGCCTATTTTTCCGCAGGTGCTGCGGTTATTCCAGTCCCCTTCCTCGATGTGGTGATTGATGTGGGCATATTGTCGCAGTTGATTCCCGAAATTAACGCCCGCTTTGGTTTAACCCCTGAACAAGTCAGTGTCTACGACCCAGAAACCAAGCAAATACATTGGTCAGAACTACGTAAACGTGGTGTGGAGTTCTCTGGACTGGTGGTGGCACGTACAGCCGTGAAGAAATCCCTCAACAACATGGCAGCCAAATACATCACCAAACAAGTCACCAAATTCATTCCTCTTGGCGGACAAATGATTGCGGCCAGCTTGGGTTATGTCGTGATGAAAAAAATTGCGGAAACCCATGTGGAAGAGTCGTATAAGCTCGCCAAAGGCATTCAACTAAAACAAGCCGCTGAACAAGGTGTTCCTGTTGCAGCGCCAGTGACCCAAATTCCCTTAAGTTAAAGAACTAAATCCACCTCTATAAAAAACGGTCAAATGACCGTTTTTTATGCTTTTTAATCTGTGTCGCGATCCGCTTTGAGCTGTTTTAAAATTGCCCTTAAGACTTCAATTCTGGCCTGTTGTTTATCATTGGTGGAAATAATATACCAAGGCGCATAACCTGTATCGGTATGTGCAAACATATCTGCGGCTGCCTTTAAATAGTCATCCCATTTGTCGCGATTGCGCCAATCTTCTTCGGTAATTTTAAAGCGTTTATGCGGGGTACTTTCACGGGCTTTAAAACGCGCCGCTTGTTCATCTTTATCAATCGCCAGCCAAAACTTAATCAGTACGGTTTGACTGTTGCTGAGGTTTTTTTCAAAACGATTGATTTCCGCATAAGCGCGTTGCCACTCCACCTCGGTTGCGAAGCCTTCTACCCGTTCTACCAAAACGCGTCCATACCACGTTCGATCAAAAATAGTGATGTCATCCGACTGCAATTTGCTCCAAAAACGCCACTGGTAAGGACGGCGTAACTCATACTTTTCAGGTGCGGCAATGGTATGAATTTCATATTCTCGCGGGTCGAGCTTTTTCACAATGCGCTTAATCGCCCCCCCTTTCCCAGCGGCATCCATACCTTCAAAAGCGATCACCACTTTACGGTCATCACAGCGGATGGCATCAGCCACTTGTTTGGTGAGTTTTTTTAACTCTGCTTTATAGTTTGCATCCTCAGCTTGAGGAGCTTCAAACTGAGTCAGAATATCTGGTATCTGCGCTTGCTGCCACTTTAGCGCGGCCTTTTTTTCATGCTCTGGACAGTGACGCAGCGCCGTTAAAATCGCTTGTGCAAAATTGTGATTACGCAAATCTTCATCTTCACCATCAATGATTTGCCAGTCATCGGTGAAACGTGTACGTAGTTTTTGCAAAGTGTCGTATTGTTTTTTATTGCGCCAGTCTAGCCCATGCAATTTATGCCAATGTACTTCGCTCGGGTCCATGTCATCCAGACGCTTTTGCAAAGACTTCCACGACAAATCGAACCAAACTTTTAAGACATCTACGTTGTTATTTTTTAAGTCCTGTTCAAAAGCCCGCATATTGCTAATGTATTCATCAAACAAAGTGTCGTCTAAAGGCTTTGAAGCATGCATGGCCGTAGCCAACAAGTCCCCATACCAGTTACCAAACCACACCATAATTTGCCCTTCGGCAGGTACAAATCGAGTATAGGGCTGCCAAAAAGGCTGTTTTAGATTAAACAGATGCGGTGGATCGGCTTTGACATATAAAAAACGCGGATCGACCCATTCGCGCAGCTGTTTCACCGCTTCGCCTTTACCCGCAAGTTCAATTCCACTGACCAAAATCACTAAACTTTTTGCATTGCTCTGATCACGGGTATTCATCAACGCATATTGCGCTTCAATTAAGTCCAGTGAAAGCTGTTCTTCATTCAGCACTGTACTGGCGATCGTTTCTGTATCCATTGCCCCCTCCTTTTTTCTATTTAATCAAATCACTAGATCCTAAAAGATGATGGTCTAGATGATTTTCATATGTATCTTTTGACTACTTCTACATCAAACTGACCACAAATAAATAGTTTTTTTGTCACTTTGTCATAGCGAGTTCCGTCATCACGCACTAAGATTTAGCTATCTTTAAATAGAACTGAGACAGCAAATGTCCAAACTCGCCGCCCTCGATGAGCTTTTAGAACAGTATTACCAATTGCATTATCATCAAGATTCGGTGCTCTTCCAACGTTTACAAGATGTGCAAGTCTGGCAAAAACAACGGATGCAACGCACGCATAACCGTGCTTTCGCAGAAAAACAGAACCTCTTGATGGCCGAGTATTTTATCAACCGTTTATATGGTGGCCCAGATTTTGACGCTTTGGCAGGACAAATCGCGCGCTTGAGCAAATATGCGCACAAAGCGGAGAAATTAATTCCTGAAAATGCCATTAAAACCGGTACCTCTGGGGTTGAGTTGGCGATTTTGGCGGTGCGACTGGATGAACAAGTGGCGATGCAATTGCTGAAAGATCACCATCCCTCTGAAGCCTTAACCGATGATTTGATGCGCCAAGCCTACTTAAAACTAGAACAAGGCGAAGAACGCTTGAAACAGCTATATTTACTCGATCAATTGGGTAAGAACCTCGATAAATACATGCGCTCTTTTATGGTCTATACCGCTTTTAAGATGTGTAAAGGGACGGCCAACAAATATAACTTCAATGTCATGTATGAATTTATGCAGGATGGCTTTTTGGCCATGAAACCGCTAAAGTCGGCAGAGAAATTTGTGAAAGATTTTACTGCGGTGGAACGTCAAATTATTGATAAAGTCCATGCGGGACATTTGTATCCTTTTCAGTAAATTTCAACGAATGACTTGATAAAAATAAGCCAGCAGCAGCTTTGCTCTGCTGTTTTTCTGTATATTATTCAGCACAATTGCATGATGGTTACTGTACAACGTCCTAGAATCTGTCATCATGCATGCACTGCAACATTTACCCTATTGCTATGTTAGGAGTGACTCCCATGTCGAATGAAAATCAAACGCCTACCGCTACTCAAGAGTCGGCACAAAACACAGACAAAGTGAGTCCATTTTTAACTGAACCCTTACCCCAAGGCACAGCGCAAGGTCAGCAAAAATCATTACAACAACAGTTGACTGATACCCCAGTAACGGGTTCTGTACCCAAATACAATCTTCCTCGCGGTGCCAACACAGGTAACGTCGGCAGTACCACACACTTTGGTTACCAGACGGTGAGCAGTGAAGATAAAGCGCAAAAAGTGGCGGAAGTTTTCCACTCGGTTGCCAGCAAATACGACATTATGAATGACTTGATGTCTTTTGGTATTCACCGTCTATGGAAACGCTTTGCGATCAATATGTCAGGGGTACGTCGTGGTCAACACGTGCTAGATATTGCTGGCGGGACAGGCGACTTGGCTAAAGTGTTTAGCCGCGAAGTTGGCCCTACAGGTCATGTGGTACTTTCAGACATTAATGAATCGATGTTGAATGTGGGGCGTGATCGTTTAATTGATGCAGGCTGTACCAATGTTGACTTCGTATTAGCCAATGCTGAAACCCTCGAGCCATTTGAAGACAACAGCTTTGACCTACTCACGATCTCGTTTGGTCTACGTAATGTGACCGATAAAGATGCAGCACTTGCAGCGATGTACCGCGTGCTTAAGCCAGGTGGTCGCCTACTGGTATTAGAGTTCTCTAAACCTGTGTTTGAACCATTTTCAAAACTGTACGATCTATATTCGTTCACTGCACTGCCGATCATGGGCAAAATTATTGCCAATGACTCAGAAAGCTATAAATATTTAGCCGAGTCCATTCGTATGCACCCAGACCAACGCACGCTAAAAGGCATGATGGAAAATGCAGGCTTCCAAAACTGTGACTATCACAACCTGACAGGCGGTATCGTTGCTGTACACCGTGGTTTTAAACTTTAAAATTAAACGTTTAAGGGCAAATTATGTGGTCGATTCTGGCACTCGGTGCAATTGAACGATTAATTCATCATGTGATTAATTTGGATGCGATCACTCGCATCCAGCTCAATGAACTACAAGGCAAGATGTTACGTGTGGTGATCGCATCCCCGCAACTGTCTGTAGATGTGTTCTTTGACCAAGCCAAAGTGCGCTTAGAACCTACCGTTACAGGGCATAGTGAAACAGCGTCCATTTTCGAACAACGCCCTTTTGACCAAGCTCAATCTCACACCCCAGCAACCGCAACTTTAACGGTGGCCAATGTGGTTGAGCTGCTCAAGCTATTACTGGCGGATGATGTCGGCAATATCCCGCTCCAAGGTGATTATCACCTTCTACAGGATATTCAACGGATTATGCAACACGCTGAGCCTGACTTGGCTGCGCATTTAAGCCCATGGATTGGCCCAAGTTTGGCGCATGAATTGGCTAAAATTCAGCTGGCACCAAAACACATCAAACAGACCCTACAAAGTCATTTGTTTTTTGCTGAAGATGCCTTGAAAGAAGACAGTGGTCTATTTGCCCCGCGTTGGCAAATGGATGATCTGCATCAAGATACCCGTATTTTTAATCAAAACTTAGATCGTGCCGAAGCCAAAATTCAACAGCTTCAAGCACAGATTGACACTCAAGACTCAACTCAGAACTAGGTATTTACATATATGATTCCGCACGTTTCACGTTTACTCGAACTTTGGCGCATTGCCGCGCACTATAGACTCGACACGTTGTTTCCTGCGGAAGAATTACCTGAAAAAGCGCGTCATGCGCTGGGTGTAATTCGTATGCACCCTGCGGCATGGTCCAGTCGTGAACGTAAAAACCCACTGAAGCTCAAACAAGCTTTAGAGGAAATGGGACCACTGGCGATTAAAATGGGACAACTGCTGTCTACTCGTCGTGACCTAATTCCACCTGAAGTACTACAACAACTGGTTCTACTCCAAGACCGTGTCAAACCCTTTGGTTCTGATGTCGCGAAAATGCGTATTCAAGACTCATTGAAAGCCGATGTAAATACGCTGTTTGCACGCTTCGACGAACAACCCTTGGCAGCAGCCTCAATTGCTCAAGTACATACAGCCGCTTTACATGATGGTCGCGAAGTGGTGGTGAAAGTCACCCGTCCCGCTATTCGTAGTCAAATTTTACAAGACTTTGAAATTTTAGAATGGTTGGGCGATTTTCTTGAAAAACGCCTAGAAGCCGCGCGTGCACTACACTTATCTGAAATTATTCAGGACTATCGTCAGGTCATCTTAAATGAACTGGATTTGACCTTAGAAGCCGACAATACCCGTCGTATGCGCCATTACTTTACAGGCTCAAGCATGATGTATGTGCCTGAAGTCTATATGGATAGCAAAGACGTGATGGTGGTTGAACGCATTACGGGCGTTCCCATTTCAGACATTGAAACCTTTGAAAAGCTGGGGATGGATCGTAAAGATCTGGCGGAAAAAGGCTTAACCATTTTCTTTACCCAAGTCTTCCGTGACAACTTTTTCCATGCCGACATGCATCCGGGCAATGTCTTCGTTGAAACCCTAAACCCAAGCCAACCCCGCTATATTGCACTAGACTGTGCCATTATGGGTGAGTTGTCGAAGCACGACCAAATGACCGTGGCACGTATGCTGCTTGCGGTCATGAACAGCGACTTTATGCAACTGATTCAAATCGTGCATCAAGCTGGTTGGATTCCACCGGGCACAGACCAAGATGCACTAGCACGTGAAATGCGTCGCACGGTCGGGCCAATGGTGTCCAAACCCATGCATGAATTGGACTTCGCGGGCATTTTGATTCAAGTGATGGATATTGCACGACGCTTCCATTTGGAAATTCCGCCACAACTGATGCTGCTGCTTAAAACCCTCGTACATGTTGAAGGTTTAGGGACTGACCTTTACCCGGAGCTGGACATTTGGAGTTTAGCTAAGCCAATCCTGACCGATTGGATCAAAGCACAAATGAATCCACAAAAGAACCTAAAAGAGTTAGGACAAAAAATTCCGGACTTACTTTTAGGGGCACAAGACTTCCCAACGCTGTTGGTCGATAGCTTAAATGGTCTCAAAAACCAATCAGCTTGGCATGCTAAACAGCTCAATGAACTGCAAAGTATGCGCCTACAAATGGAGCATCAGCAAAAACGCAGTTGGATTTTTGGCAGTCTCATGGCCATTTTGCTGTCGATTGCGATTATCTCGCCTTGGTTTATTTCAGTGATTTTAATTGTACTCACCAGCTTACTGGCGGTGTGGCGCGTGTTTAAATAGACGCTTTCTGCTGTATTAAAAGCCTGAGTCTCTCAGGCTTTTTTATGTTTAGGTTTTATGTAGGAAGTGACTCCCAAGTCATTCTTGGATCACTTTTGCCAATGCGCTCGCTCTCTCGCAAGTTAAAATGACAATACATATTGTCTATTTTGAATGATCACGATGACTCAAATCCTGCAAAAACACCCTCCCGCTTTAAGCATTCGTGCAGGTAAATTAGCACGTCAACTCATTCAAAGTGAAGGCTTACAAGCTGAACAGGTCGATATTGTACCCGGTGCCGCAGGTGGGCCCAAAGGCATCGGGATTCAAGGTTTAGACCAAGCCATTTTTGGTGAATTCTTTGCTCGTGCACCGCAAAGACGAACGTTGATTGGTTCATCCATTGGCAGTTGGCGCTTTGCCAGCATCTTAGCGCACGGTGCGAAAGCAGGTACCGAACGTTTAGGTGAACTCTATACCAACCTCTATTTTGACAAAAAAATGCAGCGCCAAGAAGTCAGTGATATTTGCCGTGGCATGCTGCTCGACTTGGTGCAAGGCAAAGAAGCGGAATTGGTCAATCATCCCGATTACCACCTCACAGTGCTGTCGATTAAAGCACAGCACATCTTCCAAAGTGACCAAGTTCTCCCGCTGTTGGCCTCTGTGGCAGGTATCATCGGCACAACCGCTGTTTCGCGAAAGCATAGTCGCCACTTTATGCAACGGGTAATTAGTCAGCCCAGCAATGGTAAACAATTTAAAGTGGAAGATGATTTCCTCACTCATTATCACAGTCTCACCGCTGCAAACGTTCTGCCTTGGCTGATTGCTTCAGCCTCTATTCCAGGCGTGATGGCCGCAATTCGCGATATTCCAGATGCGCCACAAGGCAGTTATCGCGATGGTGGTCTGATTGACTATCACATCGATCTGCCTTTTGAGAGTCAAGGCATTGTGCTTTATCCGCACTTTACGGACAGCATTACGCCGGGGTGGTTTGATAAACTGTTTAAACGTCGCGCTAATCCTGAAAATCAAGCCCGTACGCTACTATTGTCTCCGTCCCAAGACTATTTACAGAGCTTACCTTTAGGACGCCTGCCCGATCGTAAAGATTTCACCCTCAAAGGGCTCGACCAAAAACAGCGCATTCAAATGTGGAACCAATGTATTTCTGAAAGTCAGCGCTTAGGTGATGAATTCTTGGAAATGGTGGAAAAACAGCATTTTGCACAGGCGATACAAGATTTATAAACAAAATTTGCGCATCAATGTAATCTTGTTTAATCTGACCAAATAAAGAAAAATCGAGATTACATTTTTTCTATGCTAACAATAATTTTAAGTGAACAAAAAAAATATGGTCAAGTCATTGAATTACAAAATGAATCGTGGAAAAAATGTGATTGCAAGCTCGTTAGAAGATTTCATTCAAATCAACATCGACCAATTAAAAAAATCTGATGATATTCGTTACGCATTCATTTTAGACAATGGTTAAATCATTCGATCTATGATTTCTAATCACCCGCCCCACTTCGCCATCATCGGTGCTGGAACCGCAGGGTTAGCCACTGCGATTTTACTGGCTCGACAAAATATTCAAGTCAGTATTTTAGAGAAAGCCTCAGAACTCGAACCTGTCGGCGCAGGACTGTTACTACAGCCTTCTGGTTTAGCTGTTTTTGAGCATTTAGGCCTTTTAGATGAGGTTTTAAGACTGGGTGCAAAAGTCACTGGGCTCAAAGGTCAGTTACCGAGTGGCAATTTACTGGTCAATAGTCATTATCAACAAGCGCATCCTGATTTTTATGGTGTCGGTATCCATCGAGCAACGTTATGTCATGTTTTAGAAAATAAATGCCGTGAATATTCCGAACTCATTACTTGGCAAATGAATACCGATATTCAAAAATTAAAAGAAACATCCAATCAAGTTCGGGTTTCGGGTACAAAAGATGGTGAATCATTTGATCAAGCTTTTGATGCTGTGATCATTGCCAATGGCGCACGCAGCCTCTTAAGACCGAAAGAATGGGTGAAGGTTGATCAAGCTTATCCTTGGGGAGCCAAATGGACAATTGTTCCCGAATGCCTTGAATTAGATACAGAAATTTTACATCAGTTTCATGATCGCTCTAAAATGATGATGGGCATCTTACCGACCGGTACAGTGCCACATGAACCCAAGCAAAGACTATCGAGTGTGTTTTGGAGTCTTCCAAGCCATCAACTGAATAGTTTTCTACACAATTCACAAGCGCATTCTGACTGGTTAAACCAAGTGTCTAAGCGTTGGAAACCTGCTGCGGATTGGTTAGAACAAGTCATTGCCCAGCCTGAACAAAAATCACAATGGTTGACGGCAAATTATCGTGATGTAGTACTGTCTAAGTTTGGTGAGGGTCGTATTGGTGTCATGGGTGATGCAGCACATGCCATGAGTCCACAACTGGGGCAAGGTGCAAATATGGCCCTTTTAGATGCATGGGCTTTGGGGCAAGCGGTTCAAAGCGCAAGAAAAAATGAAGCCCTTGATTATGTCCAACTCTGGCAAACGTATCATCAACACCGTCAAAGTTCGACAGCTTTCTATCAATTTTTAAGTCGTTTACTCACACCACTTTACCAATCTGACCTATGGTGGGCAGGTGGTTTACGTGATTTTAGCTTTGCTTGGATGTATCGAATTCCCTATTTCCGTAAAGAAATGGCGGTGACGATTTCAGGTTTAAAATTAGGCATGTTCAGTCAAATGAACTATCGGGATATTGCAAAACAAAACAATCATTCTGTGTAGAATGTAACGACAATCATCGCCATCCGCTTTAGATGGGTGACTGATGGTTGAGTTTCTAAAATACATCAATTAAGCCACTGTGAGATAACTGTAGAAAGTTTCTCCTCTATTCTGTTTAAATCACGTAGACTATAGCGCGCTACGTTAACATCGTAACACTCTCAATATTTATTCGCTTGGTGAAATCTTATGAACAATTTGCAATGGCTCGATGAAGTAAAATTTAACGAACAAGGTTTAGTCCCTGCCATTGCACAGCATCACCAAACGGGACGTGTCTTGATGGTTGCATGGATGAACCGTGAAGCTTTGGCTTTGACGGCTGAGAAAAACCAAGCCGTGTATTTCTCTCGTTCACGCAACAAGTTATGGCACAAAGGCGAAGAATCTGGGCATTTTCAAACCGTGCATGAAATTCGTCTCGACTGCGATGCCGATGTAATCGTGCTACAAATTGAACAGCACGGCGGAATTGCCTGTCACACAGGTCGCGAATCATGCTTCTACCGTAAACTCACGCCAAATGGCTGGGAAATAGTGGATGCACAACTCAAAGACCCGAACGCAATTTATGCTGGAAAATCAACCAACCCACATACATTGGTAATGAATGCCTCAACGGCACAGTCTGAGCAAGTTGAAGTTTTGTCCTACCTCGGTCAAATGATGGCTGAGCGCAAAGCGGCGGATCCAGACTCATCTTATGTCGCAAAGCTGTACCACAAAGGTCTCAACAAAATTTTAGAAAAAGTCGGTGAAGAAGCGGTTGAAACCATTATCGCGGCTAAAGATTTTAAATCTGAAGCCAATGAAGACCATAAAAATGATTTGATCTATGAAGTGGCAGATCTTTGGTTTCATACTATTGTGGTTTTAGGCTATTTCGACTTAGACCCTCAAGTGGTTCTTAATGAATTGGCACGTCGTCAAGGGCTTTCTGGTTTGCTTGAAAAAGCCAACCGCAGCCACTAAGTTTATTGCCTGTGTCGAATATCATCAAACCGAGCGCGACTTATGAGCAAGCCATTGCCATTGATAACGCGCGTCTGGGCAAATCGTTTAAAGTAATTGCTTATGCAGGCACAGGTAAAACCACCACACTGCAAATGATTAGCGATGCCATGCCACAAAGACGTGGCATGTATTTAGCGTTCAACAAAGCCATTGCCAGCGAAGCGCAAACGAAGTTTCATGGCAATGTCGACTGCCGAACCTTCCACTCGCTTGCTTTTCGCAGTGTTCCACGTGGAGTGACGGATAAACTTCGTCTGCCTCGTTTAAGTCCGAGTTTTATTGCCAAAGAATATCGCCTAGAACCGATTACCTTAAGACGGATGATGGGTGGACGTTATGAAAAATATGTATTGATGCCATCACGCTTGGCCAGCCTTGTGGCGAATGCTGTGAGTCACTTCTGCTCAACCAGTTCTCAGTACCCAGCACCGCGACATTTACAAGCACCGAGCTGGTTACATCCCGATGATATCGATTCACTACAAAAGCACCTCTACCCTGCCATTGAACGTCGTTGGTTAGAGTCGATTGATCCCAACCATCAGGCTGGGATTGGTCATGATATTTATTTAAAACTGTGGGCGTTGTCTGAACCCAATATCCCAAGTGACTATGTGTTGTTTGATGAGGCACAAGATGCCGATCCGCTGATGTTGGGCATCTTACTGAAACAGCGTAATACACAAGTGATCTATGTCGGAGATGCACACCAACAGATTTATGCATGGCGCGGCGCAGTCAATGCTATGCAACAACTGCCTTTGCCTGAGTCACGCCTCACCACCTCATTCCGTTTTGGTGAAGAGATTGCATTGCATGCCAATGCCATTTTAGGCGCCTTGAATGAAACCGTACCGCTCATGGGCAACCCTCTACTCAACTCCAAAGTGGTCAACAAACCTCATACCAAAATGCGCGATGCGATTTTATGTCGCACCAATGCGCGCGCTATGGAACTGTTGCTCTCAGGATTGGTCCATGGCGACAAAGTCAGCTTACAAGCCGACCATGTCAAACTGAACCGCTTTGTCGATGCCGCCGCGATGCTTAAACAAGGTAAGCGCGTCACCGATGTGCCTGAACTGGCCTGGTTTAATTCTTGGCATGATGTACATGAATATTGCGAAACCAATGACGGCAGTGACATCAAACCTTTAGTAAAATTGGTAGATGATCATGGCACCGATCCACTCAAAAAAGCCCTCGCTAAGATTACGCCGATTGAACAAGCGGATTATATTATTTCCACCGCACACAAAGCCAAAGGCTTAGAGTGGAACCGCGTTCACATCGAAGATGATTATCAGTTCAAGATCAACGACAAAGACCATAAAATTAGTGATGAAGAGTTAAGACTGCTTTACGTGGCCTGTACACGTGCTAAAGTAAGTTTAAATATCCATCACATTTACGATCTGATGCAACAGCTAAAAAAACAAATGCCAAGCTCATTACGTAAAGTTGTTGGATAGTCGAATGTAAAAATAGTCACAACCGCTGCGGGTGTTCTATGAAAATTCAATCGATTCACCTGAAACACATCCTGCATTTTGCTGACCTTAAAGTCGATTTTTCTTATCACGATAAACCCGTCACTTTAATTTTAGGAGATCAAGCCTCAGGCAAGACCTCAATCTTACGTTTTAGCTATCAGGCTCTGACTTGGTTTGCAGCCCGTTATAAAGATTTACGCTCTGCAGGTGTGGTGATGTTAGATCACGACATTATGCTGAACCGCCTACAGTCCAAAATTGATATTCAAGTTGCTGTGCCCGCTGAGTTGTATGCTCTCAAACCTACGGCAGCCGATACTGCGCCCGAACCCTATACATGGCAACTCTACAAAACCTTAAACCAACATGGCATTGGCATCAGCCGAGTTGAAACATTAGAACTCGAACAACTGGTCAATCTATATCAGCAAGCAACGTTACAAGATCCGCTGCAAGGTTTACCGTTGATTGCGTATTATCCTGCGGAACGTTTTGTCAATGAGATGAATATTCTCAGCAAGAACAATCCCCTGATTTTCCAACATGCACATGCCTATGAAATTTCAGCCATTCCCTATACCACCTTTGCGCGTTTCTTTGAGTGGTTTCGTGAAATCAGCGATATTGAAAATGCGCAAACTGCGCAGTTTTTACAAACGATATTGCATCAGCCTAAAAGCATGCCACCCGATATCCCCTTAAGCTATAAATTGGCTCAGGCTCAAGCACACATCCAGTCACCCAGCCTACAAGCGCTCAAGCAAGCGTTAGCAACTGTTCTGCCCGAAATAGAAGATCTTTATCTGCAATATCATCCCAAGTTACAACTGATGGTGCGCTACCATGGCAACAGCATGCTCTATCAACAGCTGTCCAATAGTATACGCAACTGGGTGGCGCTCGTTGGCGATATTGTGCGACGTTTATGCCTACTCAACCCTGAAAGCCTGTTCCCTTGTTTAGAAGGTGACGGCGTACTGTTGATTGATGCAATTGATCATCAATTGGATCAAAATATGGCGCAAGTCATTTTAAAACGTTTAAATCAGGCTTTTCCTCGACTACAAATTATCGCCTCAGGCAACCGAAGTGAGTTGCTGGAACAAGCCAGCGAGTTTCAATGCCTCAAACTGGAAAATAAGCAATTAAGTCCTATCCAACTCGAACCACTGCAACATCAGTTCGATGTGATTTACCAAAACCTTGCCAATCATGAAGCGATGAGTGGAAGCACCGAACCGATTGCGGCTGAACCCCAAGATTTAAGTGTGGCTGAATTATTCACACAGATTCAACAGCAACTCTCTCCCGAACAGCAACAGCATTTAATTGCTTTACTCAGTGCTGAAGATGATGCTTCATCGGCAAATCCATTAACTTAGCCTGCTTCATAAGCATATCTATTTCAACCCTCAAAAACAGGCGACCAATGGTCGCTTTTTTACATTTATTGCACTGAGAAAGTACCTACCATCCACCAAGAAATGACCATCACGCGTATAATGTTTTGCGTCAGCGCAAAAAAGATTGATGTTGTTTTAGTCATGTTATATGATCGGTTTTACTTGCAAATTTCTAACTGAAATCGGATTTTGCTATAACGCTTCATGAGTTGCGCAACACAACTTCATTATTTTTAAATTTCACATTGGCTTTCAAGATTGAGACTCTTGGGCTGCTCTTTGCAGTCCTGTAATCCTTGAAAGATGAGATTCACCAATAGGTTTTGACCTATTCACGACAATGGAAACGAGTGTGCTACCGATTATTATATTGTTACCGTTAATACTTGGCACAACCCTTGTCTCATTACTGAAGCAGAGCTCACGCAGGCTAACCGCCTTCGCAGCTGTTGGAGTCAGTATGACAAGTTTAGGCTTATTACTGACCCAAGCACGAGAGGTGTTTAATGGCGCTGTCATTACGCAGTCGTGGTCATGGTTGCCGCAGCTTGGAATTGACTTCAGCTTCCGTCTAGACGCATTAGGCCTCCTCTTTGCCTTACTGATTAGTGGCATCGGAACGCTCATTTATATTTATGCCTATTTTTATTTAGGCCCAAAAAACTCTCTCAACAAACTCTATCTACTGCTCATGTTGTTCATGGCAGCCATGCTCGGAATTTCTCTCTCCAATAATTTAATTTTACTCCTCGTTTTTTGGGAGTTGACCAGTATCTCCTCTTTCCTATTGGTCGGTTATTGGAGTAATTACGACGCGGCGCAACGTGGCTCACGCATGGCATTGACCATTACGGGTATGGGCGGATTAGCCATGCTGGGTGGTTTCATCTTGCTCGGCCAAATCACAGGCACCTACGAGATTGATCAAATCTTGACGATGACAGCACAAATTCAAAGTCATGCTTTATTTGTTCCTACGTTGCTGCTGATTCTACTCGGTGCTTTTACCAAAAGTGCACAATTTCCATTCCATTTTTGGTTACCCAACGCGATGGCTGCCCCGACCCCCGTGTCTGCTTATTTGCACTCAGCAACCATGGTAAAAGCGGGCATTTTCTTGGTGGCACGACTGTTACCCATTTTTGCAGGTGCGGCACTGTTCCATAATTTGGTCACCTTTATTGGCCTATTTACCCTCTGTATGGCTGCATTTTTTGCCATCTTTAAAGAAGACCTGAAAGGTTTATTGGCCTATTCAACCATCAGCCATCTCGGCTTGATCATGTGTCTATTGGGAATCGGATCACCATTGGCTGTGGCTGCGGCTATTTTCCATATTATTAACCATGCCACCTTTAAAGCAGCGCTGTTCATGATCGCAGGTATTATCGATCATGAGTCAGGCACACGTGATTTACGTAAGCTTAGTGGGTTATGGCAACTGTTGCCTTATACAGCCACTTTGACGATGGTCACTGCAGCATCAATGGCCGGCGTGCCCTTGACCAACGGTTTCTTATCTAAAGAAATGTTCTTTACTGAACTGCTCAGCAATCTGTCTGGTCCTGTGCTCATCTGCTCCGCGATTGTCGCGACACTGGCGGGGATTTTTGCAGTCGCTTACTCTGTGCGTTTGGTACATGGGGTTTTCTTCGATGGCCCATTAGGCAAACAAGTTCCCAACAAAGATGCGCATGAGCCACCGTTTGGCATGCGGGTACCGGCCACTTTACTGGCGATTTTGTGTATTTTAGTCGGCTTATTCCCTGCCCTTTTGGTTGAAAACATCGTCAACAGCACAGCACGCGCCAGCACCCAAGTGATGGACTTTGAAGGCGCACATCTTGCCCTATGGCATGGTTTTAACATGCCATTATTGATGAGCGTGATTGCGTCGATTGGCGGTCTGATTTTCTATTTCAGTCTAGCGAAAGGTGGCAAAATTCGAGAAATTGATCTCGATCCATACCTAGGTCGTCTACAAGGTCGAGTTGCCTTTGACTTATTCCTGAAGTCACTCCTACTCAACTCGCGCAAATTTAAACGCTGGACTGAAAACGGTAAATTACAAAGCTATATTCTTTGGATTGTGATCTTCAGTATTGCCATAGTCTCACTTCCGTTTTTAGGACAAGGACTGACCACAGGTACCCGTGAACTCACCCATGCCCCTGCTTTAGCGATTGTCCTGTGGCTACTGTTATTCTCTTCGTGCTGGATGATGTTGTGGTTCCACCACGAACGAATTAAAGCGGTATTGATCAGTGGCGCGATTGGTTTAGTCGTAACTATGGTCTTTATCTGCTTCTCTGCACCTGATTTGGCCTTGACACAAATCACCGTCGATGTAGTCACCACCGTACTGTTATTGATGAGTTTATCGCTTTTACCACAGCTCACTCCCTATGAGTCGAGTGTCTCACGTCGTTGGCGAGATGCCCTGATTGCGATTGGCGGCGGGCTCGGCATTGCATGGATCACATGGCTCATCTTGACCCGTGATCACAACTCCATTTCATGGTTCTTCATGCAGCAGTCGATTCCATTAGGCGGCGGTACCAACGTGGTCAACGTGATTTTGGTCGATTTCCGTGGTTTCGATACCTTCGGTGAAATTACAGTCCTCGGCATTGCAGGCATTGGCGCGCTGTGCCTAATGGATGGTATGCGTACCCACGGCACGACTATGACCCAAGGTCTCAGTTACCGTTTTAATCCATCGCCATTGATGCTTCGTATTACTGCATCTTGGATTTTACCGATTGCCTTGGTGGTCAGCCTGTATATCTTCCTGCGTGGGCACAATCTGCCTGGGGGCGGGTTTATCGCGGGTTTGATTACCGCTTTGGCCTTAATTATTCAGTACATGGCGCTCGGTCAAGATCATGCAGAACAACTGCTCAAAGCCAAGTCAGGTCGTTTGTATGAAATCTGGATCGGAACTGGTCTGGTCATTGCAGGATTAACAGGCTTAGGTGCATGGTTCTGGGGACGTCCATTCCTCACCAGTGCACATTTTTATGTGTCGCCACCGATCTTAGGCGAAATGCACTTAGCGACAGCTGCACTGTTCGATGTCGGGGTCTATATCACGGTCGTAGGTGCGACCATGCTACTTATTTCAGTTCTCGGGGACTCACGTCACTCTAGTATGTCTGGTCCAGTACCAAAGGGGGATTAATATGATTAGTTTAGAACTGTTACTTGCCTCCGCTATTGGTCTGTTGACTGCCACAGGCATCTATCTCATTTTACGTGCCCGTACCTTCCCTGTGGTACTTGGCTTGGCCATGATTGGTTATGCCGTCAATTTATTTTTATTTGCCATGGGGCGACTTCAACTTAATGCACCCGCAGTACTCACTGAAGCCAGCAAAGCCACTGACCCTTTGCCACAAGCCTTGGTGTTAACCGCGATTGTGATTGGCTTTGCTACCACGGCGTTTATTGTACAACTGGCTTTACGCAGTCGTTATGAAACAGGAACCGACCACGTTGACTCTAAAGAAGAAATACCACAAATTGACCCACGTGAGGATGAGCCATAATGAATGACTTCATCCAATTTTGGACCGAACACACTCCAATTTTTAGTATTTTAATTCCTGCCATTACCGCCTTTATTTTGGTGTTATTGGGCAATCCTGGATCAGGTTCTTTAGCACAAGACTGGCGACAACCGTGGCGTCGAGGCATCAGTTATACCTCTGGCCTGTTGGGTTTATTTACAGCGGTCAACTATCTGATCTTTGCCAGCTCTGGGCAAATCAGTGTTTATAACCTGAGTGAATGGGCTGCACCATTTGGTATTGTTTTGGTCCTCGACCAACTGTCTGCCCTGATGCTGGTTTTAACCTACGGCTTAGCTGTTCCAGTGATGTGGTTCGCCAGTAAAGAATGGGATGAACGTGGCCGTTATTTCCATGCCATGTGCCATTTCCTACTGATGGGGCTAACCGGTGCCTTCCTGACAGGCGACTTATTTAACCTGTTCGTATTCTTTGAAATCTTGTTGATGGCCTCTTATGTTTTGTTACTGCATGGTCAAGGCAAAGCGCGTTTTCAACTCGGCATTCACTATGTCACCATTAACCTGTTGGCATCAGCTCTATTTCTGATTGGCCTTGGCATGATTTACGGCAGTGTCGGCAGCCTCAATATGGCGGATGTTGCACGTTTGATGCCTCTATTGGAAGGCGATCAACATCGTATTGCTGTTGCTGGTGGGCTATTGTTGTTTACAGTCTTTGGCATTAAAGCAGCCATGCTACCTGTCGGTTTTTGGCTACCAAAAACCTATGCGGTCGCGACCACTCCTGTGGCGGCACTATTCACCATCATGACCAAAGTCGGTATTTATGCCATTTTACGTGTTAATGGCACCGTATTTGACGATGCAATTAGCCGTGAAATCCTGCAATACATTTTATTGCCGATTGGCTTAATTACCTCAGTCTATGGTGTGATTGGCGCGATGGGTGCGGAACGCTTACGTCGTTTCATTGGCTTTATGATTTTGTCTTCTGTGGGCACAATTTTAATCGCCATTTCCCTGTTCAATACCTTGGCATGGGCAGCGGCACTGTATTATTTGGTGCACAGTACCATTATTGCGGCAGCTTTCTATATTTTAAGTGGTTGGATTACCTCTCAACGTGGTGAGTTTAAAGACCACTTTAAAATTGCACCGCAAATGAAACAGCATAAGGTGGTGGCGTTAACCTATTTCACCATTGCCTTGATGATGGCAGGTTTACCACCCTTTAGTGGCTTCTTAGGCAAAGTGTTTATTCTTCAAGCCACCGCACACTCACCGTATCAATTGCTGATTATTGTGACCGTTTTAGTGGTGAGTTTATTAAGTATTATTGCGTTTACACGTGTGGGTTTCGTGATTTTTTGGCGCGCAACTAAACCAGAAGACAACCCTGATGAAGCTGCTTATGCCGCGTACCAAGCTTTGCCTGAACAAGCACCGAAGCGCAATGACAAAACCATCTATCTCTTGTTGGTCGGTTTAATCGCTTATATGGTGTTTGCAGGTCCAATTCAAAAGTACACTTACCAAACGGCTGAGCAAATCCAAAATAATGTGCTCTATGAACAGACTTTACTCAAAACTGATGAGCATGGGCAAACCATTAGCGTACAACCTTTCGACAGTGAAAATTTACCCGAGACCAAATATGGTGGCGAACGCGTAGATCCGAATGCACATTTGATTCCATATTTAATTTCAGAGGAAACACTGGAAGGCGAACATATTTCCGAATACAAAAAACGCCAAATGCAACAGCAACAACAGGCTGAAGTGAATCCCGATGCTGAAAGCCTACAACCCATGGTGGAGCCTTAAACATGAAAAAAACGTCGTTTTTGGAGCGTTGGTTACCCCACCCTTTTGTCTCGGTGATTGTTGCGCTGAGCTGGGTGATGTTGGCACATAGTGTTGATGCAGCCAGCTTAGTGATGGCATTTTTACTGGCTATTTTTATTCCGCGTCTGATCAGACCATTCATTACTTATACTCCAAATATTGAATGGAAAGCGGCGGTGAAACTATTTTTTGTGGTGTTATACGACATTGTGATGTCGAATATTCAAGTGGCTAAATTGGTCCTCGGCCCAATTGATCGTCTACAACCCAAATGGTTTCGAGTTCCGCTGGAAACACAACATGAGGAAGTAAACACCTTACTGGCGATGATTATTACCACTACACCAGGCACTGTTTCAGCAGGCATCGATCAAGATCGTGGGGACATTTTAGTTCACGCCCTCAGCACCGATGATGAAAATGCCGAGATTGAAAATATCAAAGCGCGTTATGAAAAACCGTTGATGCAAATTTTTGGTGTCGAAGCAGGAGACAAAGCATGACCATTTTGCCTTATGCCCTCGGGATTTGTTTAATCGCCATCACCATTTCAATGTTGCTGTGCTTAATTCGCTTAATCATCGGTCCATCGATTGTAGACCGCCTCTTAGCACTCGATACACTCTTTTTAAATGCAATCTGCCTCATTATTATTTTAGGCATTTACTGGGCCAGCACTTCATTATTTGAAGGTGCTCTTTTGGTTGCGATGCTCGGCTTTGTCTCTACAGCCGCTTTAGCACGCTACTTCACCTCAGGTCATGTGATTGACTAGGAGCGAGATCGATGCAACTTACGATGGAAATTTTAGTCTCCATTTTTCTCATGATTGGCACTTTCTTCATGCTGGTCGGAGGGATTGGAATGGTGCGCCTGCCCGATTTATTCATGCGCCTGCATGCCCCAACCAAATCAAGCACCTTAGGCTTAGGGAGCTTCTTGATCGCTGCAATGATCTATTCTGCATTCCAAGGACGCTTTGGTTTTGCTGAGCTGTTATTAACGCTGTTTGCCTTCTTAACCGCGCCTGTATCTGCGAATTTGATGGCGCAAGCGGCGCTACATTTACGCTTACGCTCACTGAGTGGTGACGTTCCAGAAGCACTCAATCGTCCACTGCCTTGGCAACGTACTCGTCGCAGAGCTTTTAGCAATAAGCATGAAGACACTGAACATCGTCTTTAAACGTTTGTATCCTTAAGGATATAAAAATAAATACATTTCTAGCGCTTCGGCACTGATATGGTGTTGTTGCGCTAATTGATGCATCTGTATATTGTACTGATTATAGTGTTCAAACTTATTGGATGGTGTCACCTCAATTAAATTCACTAGTGTTGCCGGACAAGTCAGTCTAATTAAGGCTCTAGCCACTCGAATATCAAAAATTAAACAATAGTCCGAATGCTCCAAAGCACTAGTTGAAAAATAGAGCAATTTAGAAATATAGCTAATATTCAAACCATTAATTAACTTCAATGTTCTATAGGCTTGTTGAATATTCTTCCTTTTTACATGCGTGAACGCCAACTCCATGAGCTCCATATTCTCTGAAGTATAATATTTATTCGTCCTAAATGTACCATAACCAATATCAGCAAAACCCCAAATCATCGTCAATACAAAAGGTAATTCCACACTAACTTTGCAATCAAAATAATCCCTAAAACATTTAATGACCTGTTCTCTTGAAATATCATCATCACAATAGTCCTTTGTAATACTTTTCAAGTTCTGATCCAAACTCAGCCATCGAGTAGAATTATACTTAAATTTAGATTCTCTCAATGGATCCAGACTCCGGATCTCTAATAATTGAGGCTCGCTCAGATACAACATTTTTAAAATCTCCATCTATTTTTATCTATATACAATTATAAAAAAAGCCACCCGAAGGTGGCTTTTTGATTCAGTTAGACTGAATTATTCATCATCTTTGTTTGCTTCGTCAGCGGGTAAATCCTTTACTGCTTCAGCAATCAGGCCAAACATATAGTTACCATATGCATTGGTTTTATCGTAATGGAAACGCAAACGCGGTGTAATACGTGTCTTAATACGACGGCCGAGTTCGTGACGCAAGAAACCTGATGCTTTGTTCAGCACATCTAGCGTTTCTTTATTGGCTGCTTCACTTTGCTCATCGCCAAGCTCACGGCCCATCACAGTCACATATACTTCAGCATAACCTAAGTCTGGACTAACCTTCACCGCAGAGATGGTCACGAGACCACCTAAGCGTGGATCTTTCAACTCTTGGCGAATGAGTTCAGACAACTCACGTTGTACAGTATCCGCCATGCGCTTAAGACGTTGACTACCCGCCATTAAAGACTCCGTTTGATCAATTGAACATCATAGACTTCGATCTTGTCTTTTTCTTTGATGTCTTTATAACCTTTAACCGCAAGACCACATTCCATACCTGCGCGAACTTCTTCAACCACTTCTTTATAGCGACGAAGTGACTCAAGCTCACCTTGGAACACAACCACGTCATCACGAAGGACACGAATTGGTTTATTACGGTGTAACATACCCTCAAGCACCATACAGCCTGCTGCTGCACCAAACTTACTTGAGTGGAACACTTCACGTACTTCAGCCACACCCAGAATTGTTTCACGGTGTTCAGGCGCAAGCTTACCACTCATCGCTGCTTTCACATCATCAATCAATTGATAAATGATTGAGTAGTAACGAATGTCGATGCCATCAGCATCCGCTTTTTGACGCGCTGCATTATCCGCACGTACGTTAAAGCCAAGAAGTACCGCTTCAGAAGATTCAGCTAGTGTTACGTCAGATTCAGTGATCGCACCAACACCTGAGCCAATAACACGGACTTTAACTTCGTCTGTTGCAAGGTCAGCAAGAGCAACGTGTAATGCTTCCAATGTACCACGTACATCAGTTTTCAATACCACATTGACGATAGGCACATCTTTCTTGCCCATAGACGCCATGATATTTTCAAGACGCATTGCGCTTTGACGCTCAAGACGTTTTTGACGTTCACGATCCATACGCGCATCGGCAACTTCACGTGCTTTCTTCTCGTCATTCACAACAAGAACTTCATCACCCGCCATTGGCGCTTCAGGTAGACCTAAAATTTCAACCGGAATTGAAGGACCTGCAGATTGAATACGTTTACCGTTTTCATCTGTCATCGCACGTACGCGACCATAAGATGCACCCGCAAGAACAAGGTCACCTACTTTCAATGTACCGTTTTGAACCAGGATAGACGTTACCGCACCACGGCTGTTGTCTACACGTGCTTCAATCACGACACCTTGAGCAGCACCTTCTTCAGATGCTTTCAACTCAAGTAATTCAGCTTGGATTGAAATAATATCTAGAAGCTCATCAATACCTTGACCTGTATGTGCTGAAACCATTGCAACAGGAACGTCACCGCCCCATTGTTCAGGCACGATTTCTTTCACAGTCAATTCATTCAATACGCGATCTGGATCAGCAGATTCTTTATCCATCTTGTTGATTGCAACAATAATTGGCGTACCTGCAGCACGTGCGTGATCAATCGCTTCAGCTGTTTGTGGCATTACACCATCATCTGCTGCAACAACCAATACCACGATGTCTGTCGATTTCGCACCACGTGAACGCATTGCAGTAAATGCTGCGTGTCCCGGAGTATCTAAGAATGTGATAATGCCTTTATCCGTTGTTACGTGGTAAGCACCGATGTGCTGAGTGATACCACCCGCTTCACCAGCTGCCACTTTTGAACGACGAATGCGGTCAAGTAACGATGTCTTACCATGGTCAACGTGCCCCATGATGGTCACAACAGGAGGACGAGTCGTTTGAGCGCCACGTGCTTCTTCTGCTGCTTCCAGTAAGTTATCTTCAGCTTGCGTATCCGATACAAGAACTGGGTTATGGCCCATTTCTTCTACGATTAATGCCGCAATTTCTTGATCAATCGCTTGATTCTGAGTGACAAGCTCACCCATTTTCATGAGTGACTTAATTACTTCACGTACCTTAACTGCCATTTTTGCAGCCAAGTCAGCAACCACAATGGTTGAACCAATTTCAACATCATAAACTTGCTTTTTAACCGGTTTTTCAAAGCCATGCTTGTTTGCAGAGCTTGTTTTTAAACCACGTTTATGCGAGTTATCACGGAAAGATTGCTCTTCACCACGACGACCACCTTTCTTCGGTGCGCGTGTAGCTGGCGTATTGGTACCACGTTTGATTTCGCGGTCTTCTTTCGCAAATGAGTCTTCATATGCTTGACCAACCAGACCCGCAGCAAGTGGAGAATCATCCACTACACGAATGGTCGCAGTTGCATCTTCGTTTGAATACTTAGATGCCATTTGACGCATTTGTTCAAGTGTACGTTGCTGCGCTTCTTCAGCTGCCTTACGACGTGCTGCTTCTTCAGTCGCTTTTAATTGAGCGGCTTGAGCTTCACGTGCTTTTTTCTGTTCAGGTGTTTCAACAACTTTAACTTGTGCTTTAACCACAGGCTTATTGTTTGATTTACGCTTCACAACTACCGCAGCTTTTGCTACTTCTTGCTTCGTCGTTTCTTGCTTTGCAGCAGCACGCATCGCTTCAAAGTTTGCAGCCGCTTTATTTACTACTGGCGTTTCAGCTTTTGGTTCAACCATAGCTTGAACGTTCGCACGAGCTTGTTGCTCAGCTTGCGCTTTTGCCAAAGCTTCCGCTTTAATTTGTTCTGGATCTGGCTTGGTAAATGTATGTTTCTTGCGAACTTCTACATTAATCGTTTTTGCCTTACCTGAAGTACTCGCTACTTTAGCGGTACTGGTCGTTTTACGTTTCAACGTGATTTTTCCTGCCTGACCATCGTCTTGACCATGAATTTTCTTCAAATGGTGCACGAGGGCATCTTGTTGTTCAGTAGAGATTATATCGTCCGATTTACGCTGTGGTAAACCAGCATCACGAACCTGCTCTAGGAGCTTCTCAACAGGGCGGTTCACACTGAGAGCTAACTCTTGTATCGTCTTATCCGTCATGTAGATCTCCTAGTTAAACCATGATTCGCGCGCTTTCATAATAAGTTGACCCGCTTTCTCTGTACCCAGACCTTCAATATCAGCAATATCGTCAGTCGCTTGGTCAGCCAAGTCATCAATTGTGATGACACCACGTGCTGCAAGTGCATAAGCAATCTCTTGCGTCATCCCTTCCATTGCAACGAGTTCCGCGCTTGGATCTTGGATGTTTTCTTGCTGCTGTAATGCATCAGCCAATGCAACTTCTTTGGCACGACTTTGAAGTAATTCAACAACTTCAGCATCTAGCTCAATTTCGTCAAATGTTTCAGCTGGAACATAAGCAATCTCTTCTAAAGAAGTAAAGCCCATTTCAACCAATGCCATTGCCAAATCTTCTTCAATATCTAGACGCGATACAAATAGGTCTAAGTATTGTTGTGCTTCATTTTGCTGACGAGCATGATACTCATCTTCAAGCATCATGTTGAGTTTGTAGCCTGTCAGTTCAGAGGCTAAACGTACGTTTTGACCTTGTGAACCAATCGCACGCGCCAATTGATCGCTAGTTGCGAAAATAATGTCCGCTGTACGCTCTTCTTCATCAATCACAATACCCGATACATCTGCTGGCTCTAAAGCACTCGCAATGTACTGCGCAGGATCATCAGACCATACAACAACATCAATACGCTCACCGTTCAATTCTTGCTGAACTGCTTGGATACGTGTACCACGCATACCAATACATGCACCCACTGGATCAATACGATGATCATTGGTTTTCACAGCAATTTTAGCACGAACACCGGGTTGACGCGCTGCCGCTTTAATCTCAATGATTTCTTCAGAAATTTCAGGAATTTCCTTCTTCATCAAAGCGATGAGCATTTCAGGCTTGGCACGTGACAATTGTAGTTGTGCACCACGACCTTCACGGTTCACATTAAACAAAATCGCATTTACACGTTGCTTCGGACGCAAAATTTCTTTTGCAATCATTTCTTCACGTGCAAGATACGCTTCAGCATTGTCACCTAAGTCAATGATAAAGCCATCTTTGGTTTGCTTTTTCACTTCACCGTAGATCAACTCACCCACTTTAGACTCGTAGGCATCTGCAATCAACGCACGTTCCGCTTCGCGAATCTTTTGGACAATCACTTGTTTTGCAATTTGCGCCGCAATACGACCGAAGTCAATTGAAGGCACTTCAAGCTCACGAATATCACCAATCGACCATTGTGCAGGATCAACATCTGAAATCGCATCTTGACATGCTGGCATCTCATGATCTTCATCCGCAACCACTTCCCATTGACGGAAAGTGCTGTATTCGCCCGTTTTACGATCAATCTCTACACGAAGCTGAGCTTCTTCAGAGTTTGTTCCTTCGTAAAATTTCTTTTTAGTCGCAGCAACAAGCGCTTGTTCTAAGGCTTCGAAAATCGCTTCACGAGGTACACCTTTTTCATTACTAACCGTTTCAACTACGGTAAGAATTTCACGTGCCATAAGCCACCTATTCGTTCAGATTCTTATTTATTAAATGAATTAATCTTGATAGACCAAATTGGCTTTATCAATATTATTACTATCGATTTCAAGCACCTGTTGCTTTTCCACTTCGACTTGAATCATTTCAGCTTCAAGATCTACAGCAACCAATTTAGCTTGGAATTTACGACGGTTATCGACCGCACTGATCAAACGGAAAGCGATCTGTTGACCAATATATGCAGGTAATTGTTCAAGTTGGAAAAATGGACGATCCCAACCCGGAGATGACACTTCAAGTGCATATTCACCTGAAATTGGATCATGGACATCCATCATTGCGCCGACTTGCTGGGTCACGCGTACACAGTCTTGTACGCCGATGCCACGGCCCTGCTCTTCTTCACCATCTTCATTGATGATAGGTTCTGCATTCTCGTCGACAGCTTTGTCGATATAAATGCGCAATAAAGAACGTTTTCCTTGAGGAAGGAATTCAATTCCCCAAAGATCAACACCACAGGCTTGCACTGCAGGAGCAATTAAGTCTTGGAGTGCTTGAGTTTTATTTGATAGCTTCATTTACTCTCGTCATTTTTGTGCGATTCAATGGCCGAAACAGACCACTACAAGCCGATACAAACTATAGTAGTAGTGGAACATGACACTTTGACTTTCACCGTATCCGGCTCACATCGACACTACACGATAGCCAATAAAAAAGGGCGTAATCGCCCCAATTATTGCACAGAAAATTAATATCCACTGTGCAAAAAGGCCCACCTTGTTGTGAGCCTCTTTTTAGAAACTTGGTAGCGGGAGCTGGATTTGAACCAACGACCTTCGGGTTATGAGCCCGACGAGCTACCAGACTGCTCCATCCCGCATCAACGTGCAAAAATTATATACAAATATGAACTATTTTTCAATCTAAATACTTCGTACTTGCTCTGATTTAGTTGCACCTAAATCAAATTGGTAGCGGGAGCTGGATTTGAACCAACGACCTTCGGGTTATGAGCCCGACGAGCTACCAGACTGCTCCATCCCGCAACAAAATGCAAAAATTTTCAGCTTAATGACATAAACTGCTTATTTTAGTTTGCATCTAAAATAAGATTGGTAGCGGGAGCTGGATTTGAACCAACGACCTTCGGGTTATGAGCCCGACGAGCTACCAGACTGCTCCATCCCGCATCAAAACGCAAAAATATTCTTAACTTAATGATTATTAAGTTACTCACCTTAGTTTGCTTCTAAAATAAGATTGATTGGTAGCGGGAGCTGGATTTGAACCAACGACCTTCGGGTTATGAGCCCGACGAGCTACCAGACTGCTCCATCCCGCATCAATAGAATTCGCTGCATACACCAACTTAATCTTCTGGATTCATAAGTTGGTGCGGAAGGGGGGACTTGAACCCCCACGCCCGAAAGCACTACCACCTCAAGGTAGCGTGTCTACCAATTCCACCACCACCGCAGCTGTGACGCATTCTAGTAGCATCGCCACAAAAAAGAAAGGACTAATTCCAATTATTCGCTTGTTTTAGGTGCAGCTGGCGAAGTTTCAGTCGATTGTGCAGGTGCAGAACTTGTCGTTTGCACTGACTTTAAGCTATAGGCATCTGTGGTTTGCTTTTTGGCAAACACAGCAAGTGACAAACTGGTGATAAAAAACAAGGCCGTCAAAACCGCAGTCAATCGGGTCAAGAAATTACCTGAACCTGATGCGCCAAATACAGTTGCAGCACCGCCACCACCAAACGAAGCACCAGCATCTGCACCTTTACCATGCTGGACCAAAATCAGCACGATCATCAACACAGCTAAGATAATATGTACTACCAGCACAAAAGTTTGCATGCTGAACTCCTAATTATTTTGTATTTGCAAATGCTTCGACAATTTTATAAAACGACGTTGCATTTAAAGATGCCCCACCGACGAGTGCACCATTGATATCTGGACAGGCCGCTAACTCTACTGCATTTTCAGCTTTTACACTACCACCATATAAAATGGCCATGTTCGCGCCATGACTGGTAATTTGCGTAAGGCCTTCACGGATTTTCGCATGCATGGTTTGCGCGTCTTCTGGTGAAGCAGTTTTTCCTGTACCAATTGCCCAAATTGGCTCGTAGGCAATCACAATATGAGGCCACTGCTCTGCCTTTACCACACTGGCTAAGTCGCAAATTTGTTGTAAAACCACTACTTCTGCCTGACCAGATTCACGCTGTTCTAAGCTTTCACCGACACAGTAAATGACTTTTAAACCCGCATTTAAGGCATTTTGAGCTTTCGCATTTAAAATTGCTGCGCTTTCAGCAAAATATTCACGACGTTCTGAGTGACCAATTAAAACATATTCAATTTGACTATCTTTAAGCAGCTCTGCACTCACCTCACCGGTATATGCACCCATGTTGCCAAAACGCGAAACATCCTGCGCTACAGTAAAAACTGCACGTGCAGCATTCGCCAATTCAGTCTGCATTGAAGTCAAAGCCAGCGTCACAGGCGCAAGCCCAATGTTACATTTTTCTTCTGCTATTTCATTCTCTTGCAAGAGCTGTTTAAATTCTTGAAGCAATTGCTTGGCATCTGCCTGCATTGGGTTCATCTTCCAATTGCCGACAACCCATGGCTTAATCGTCGAACCCGACATACAGCACCCTATTCAAAACAGTTCATTAAAACGGCCTCATTCTACACGGTATTTATTTTTCAAAGATAGTTTTCTTCTAGAATTTCTTCGGCAATCAAAATAATACGAATGAAAATAAAGACATCTTTTTGTAAAAAAACCGCCTGCTATTACGACCAGTTCATGCTTTTAATCGATATTAAGGTGGTGACAACACTTTCAGATATGGTATTTTTGTGCAACAAAAGTATAATTTTACGATACCAATTATAAACAATTGAGAAGTTAAGGATCTGGGGAATGTCAGTATCAAATGGTTTGCCTAAGTTCACAGGCTTCATTCGACGCTTAGTCGAAGACGGACGCGTGACTGCTGAAAATATGCAGCAGGCAATGCTCTCTGCAAAAAAGGCTCAGCAAGACATCGTCCCTTACCTGATTGAAAATCATAAACTCTCTCCACAAATGATCGCTGAGACGATTTCTTTAGAATTTGGCGAGCCCGTTTTTGACTTAAGTGTCTATGATTCTGTACAAATTCTACGGGATCTGGTCGAAGATAAACTCATCACCAAGCATCGTGTGTTGCCGATTTACCGTCGTGGCAATATCCTCTATATCGCTACCAGCAATCCAACCAACATGGATGCGATGGACGCAATTCGCTTCAATTCTAAAATGAATATTGAAGCAATTATTGTGGAACATCCCCAGCTTGAAAAACTGATCGAACAAAATTTTGCGCAGGCCGATAGCTTTGAATTTTCTGATGAAGATATTGATTTAGACTTAGAACAAGACCCTCAGAACTCCAATGACGAAGAAGACGATTCACCTCAAGGCGATGAAGCACCGATCGTCAAATACATCAATAAATTACTGATCGATGCGATTCGTATGGGCGCATCAGATTTACACTTTGAGCCTTATGAGAAATCTTACCGTGTCCGTTATCGTGTAGATGGGGTTCTGCGTCACATTGCCAGCCCACCACTACAACTGGCGACTCGTCTTGCTTCACGTTTAAAAGTTATGTCACAAATGGACATCTCTGAAAAGCGCGTCCCGCAAGATGGTCGTATTAAATTAAAGCTGTCAAAAAGTAAAGCCATCGACTTCCGTGTCAACTCACTTCCAACCTTATTTGGTGAAAAATTGGTTCTGCGTATTCTCGATCCATCTAGTGCTATGCTAGGGATCGATGCTTTAGGTTATGAACCAGATCAAAAAGACCTGTTTATGCAGGCTTTAGACAAACCGCAAGGCATGTTGTTAATTACTGGCCCGACAGGTTCAGGTAAAACGGTGTCGTTGTATACAGGTTTGAATATTCTAAATAAAGAAGACACTAATATCTCAACAGCGGAAGACCCTGTTGAAATTAACTTAGAAGGTATTAATCAGGTCAATGTAAACAATAAAGTCGGCCTCACCTTTTCTGCTGCACTAAAGTCCTTCTTACGTCAGGACCCTGATATTGTGATGGTCGGTGAGATTCGCGACCTTGAAACGGCTGAAATCGCAATTAAAGCTGCACAGACAGGTCACATGGTCATGTCGACACTCCACACCAATAGTGCACCTGAAACCCTGACACGCTTACGCAATATGGGGGTTCCCTCTTTTAACATTGCAACCTCGGTCAATTTGGTGATTGCACAACGTTTAGCGCGCCGCTTATGTAACCAATGCAAAACCGCTGTTGATATTCCCGAACAAAGCTTGCTCGAAATGGGCTTTACTTCAACAGATATCCAAGATCCAGACTTCAAAGTTTATCAACCGGTGGGGTGTACTGAGTGCCGTGAGGGTTATAAAGGGCGTGTTGGTATTTATGAAGTCATGAAAGTCACGCCAGAAATTTCAAAAATTATTATGGAAGATGGCAATGCGTTGCAGATTGCTGAAGCATCTGCAAAATTAGGATTTAACAATTTACGTCGTTCAGGTTTACTCAAGGTTATGCAGGGGGTCACTTCCTTACAAGAAGTGAATCGTGTAACCAGCGAATAGTTGAAATATTGAAAGAATAAGGATAAATGCATGGCTGTCAAAAAAGCACAGATGATGCCAACCTTCAATTATGAAGGGATTGATCGTAAAGGGGCAAAAATTAAAGGGGAATTGCCTGCACGTAATCTTGCCCTCGCTAAAGTTACTTTGCGCAAACAAGGGATTACCATCAAGAGTATTCGAGAAAAGAAAAAGAATATTCTTGAAGGCATAATGAAGAAAAAAGTGACGACACTGGACATCACGATTTTCACCCGACAGCTCGCAACCATGATGAAAGCGGGTGTACCACTAGTACAAGGTTTCGAAATTGTGGCGGAAGGTTTGGAAAACCCGTCTATGCGTGAAGTTGTACTGGGCATTAAAGGCGAAGTGGAAGGTGGTAATACCTTTGCTGGAGCACTCAGAAAATATCCACAATATTTCGACAACTTATTCTGTTCATTGGTTGAATCAGGCGAACAATCGGGTGCACTTGAGACCATGCTGGATCGTGTGGCGGTCTATAAAGAAAAAAGTGAATTACTAAAACAAAAAATTAAAAAAGCCATGAAATACCCAGCAACCGTAGTTGTGGTTGCGGTGATCGTAACTATTATTTTGATGGTCAAAGTTGTCCCTGTTTTCCAAGATTTATTCAGTTCCTTTGGTGCGGATTTACCTGCATTCACCCAAATGGTGGTAAATATGTCTGAATGGATGCAGAAATACTGGTTCATTTTGATTATTGTCGTTGGTGTGGTAATTACCGCATTACTCGAAACCAAAAAACGCAGTAAAAAGTTTCGTGACATGCTGGATAAAGCCGCACTGAAAGCCCCGATTTTTGGTGATTTAGTCTATAAAGCGATTATCGCGCGCTATAGCCGCACCCTGTCTACCACCTTTGCTGCGGGTGTACCCTTAATTGATGCTCTCGAATCTACCGCGGGTGCAACCAACAATGTGGTCTATGAAGAAGCTGTGATGAAGATCCGTGAAGATGTCGCAACAGGGCAACAACTTCAATTCGCGATGCGTGCCACCAATAAATTTCCATCAATGGCAGTACAAATGGTAGCGATTGGTGAAGAATCTGGTGCGCTCGATGCTATGCTGGATAAAGTTGCAACCCACTATGAAAATGAAGTCGATAATGCTGTGGATGGCTTAACGGCAATGATGGAACCTCTGATCATGGCGGTCTTGGGTGTACTTGTGGGTGGCCTAGTGATTGCCATGTATCTACCAATCTTCCAAATGGGTTCAGTGGTTTAATGCAAGAAATAATTTCCTATCTTATCAATACTCCAATGGCGCTTTATTTCGCCGTTGGAGTTTTTAGTTTGTGCATCGGTAGTTTTCTAAATGTGGTGATCTATCGCACGCCAAAAATGATGGAACAAGAATGGCGCACCGACTGCCAACTTCTGCTTCATCCTGAACAGCCTATTATTGATGAAACGAAACTCTCGTTGAGCAAGCCTGCCTCGACCTGCCCCAAATGCAAAAGTGCCATACGCTGGTATCAAAATGTCCCTGTGATTAGCTGGTTACTGCTACGAGGAAAGTGTGGCACTTGTCATAACCCGATCAGCATTCGCTACCCTGCGATTGAACTCCTGACCGCCATTTGTGCATTGGTCGTGGTTGCAGTCTTTGGTCCAACAGTCCAAATGCTGTTCGGTCTCGTACTCACTTACATTTTAATCACCTTAACTTTTATTGATTTTGACACTCAACTTTTACCTGATCGCTATACCCTCACCCTTGCAGGTCTGGGTTTAGGGGTCAATAGTTATGCGATTTACACCACACCGACAGCGGCCATTTGGGGTTACATCATTGGTTTCTTATGCTTATGGATTGTCTACTATCTGTTTAAGCTCATCACAGGCAAGGAAGGTATGGGTTATGGTGACTTTAAGTTACTTGCTGCTTTAGGCGCATGGATGGGTCCTTTGCTACTACCACTGATTGTGCTACTTTCTTCTTTCGTAGGCGCCATTATCGGCATCATCCTGCTCAAAGTCCGTAAAGAAAATCAGCCTTTTGCTTTTGGTCCGTATATTGCCATCGCAGGATGGATTGCCTTTTTGTGGGGTGAGCAAATTATGAAAATATACTTAGGCAATTAAAATAATATGTCATTTATTTTAGGTCTGACAGGCGGGATTGGCAGTGGAAAATCTGCCGCAAGCCACTGGTTTGAACAACAAGGCATACAGGTAGTTGATGCTGACGTGGTTGCTCGAGAGATTGTTGCTGTAGGGCAACCCGCACTTCAGCAAATTCGAAGCAGCTTCGGCGAGTGGGCCTTACTGGACAATGGCGAACTGAATCGACGCGCTTTACGTGAACACATTTTTCAGGACCCGTCTGCCCGTAAGCAATTGGAAAAGATCACCCACCCTGCAATTCGTCAGTCCATCATGCAACAATTACAAGCTGCGACCAGCCCTTATGCGATTTTGGTTTCACCGCTACTTTTTGAAACCAATCAGCATGAACTAACACAACATACACTTCTGATCGATGCTTCAATTGATATCCAGATTCTTCGTGCTTCGCAGCGCGACCATCAAACCATTGAGCAAATTCAAACCATCATTAAAGCGCAAATGTCCCGTGAACAAAAACAAGCGTTGGCCGATGATATTGTGGTAAATGATGGACACTTGGAACACTTATACGCACAGCTCAGACCGTTGCATTTAAAGTATTTGGCCCATTCAGAAGTCTAAAAAAAAGCAGTCAATTATGACTGCTTTTTTTGTTGTGCGAGTTGGGCTTTCAAACTGTCCTGCCGTATCCAACGCCATGGCTGCAAGGCCCCGATCCCCATTCCCAGAAGACCACATAAAATCGCAACACTCAAAGGCTCATTGAGCAAAGGAACCGCAATAATCGCAGCAATAAAAGGCGCCAAAGTCACAATACTGCCTGTTTTAAATGCCCCCAAACGCTTAATCGCTTCCACATAAGTGAGGGTCGCCACGATGACTACGAACACGCCATGAAATACAACCTGAGCAATCAATTGCACAGGTTGCACATGCGCTAGGGTTTTGGGTAGAAATAAAATATAAATCGGCACAAAAATAATCGCAGCCCAAATCGCAACACCTGCCATGGAGTGCCATGCCGACAGTTTCCATTGTCTTAATAAAACGGTAAATGTTCCCCACAGCACAGCACTGAGTAAAAACAAGCCATCACCTAAACTAAAAGCAACACCTGTTTCTTGATACATCAGCCCACTCATGGCCGTCAGTGCGAGCAACATAATACTGAGACTGAGCCAAGTATGCCGGTCAAACGGTTGTCGAAATAGCAGATAAGCTGCGACAGCCGTGCAAAGCGGAATGCAGCCATTCAGAAAGATCGCAGCATGTGCCGCAGGCACATAATGAAAAGCGCTATAAGCGGTGATGCAGTAACACACCCCACCAATCATCGCCAAAATAAAAGGCTCTTTCTTCCACAAAAAGGCGGTATCTTTTTTATAGATCAAGATTGGCATTAAGATGCAAAACGCCAAGAGAAAGCGTAAGGCGGTAATATCCCACGCACCAATACCCCAATTGGCACTGAGCCGCGCCGTTAAGGTAAATCCCCCCCAAATACACATGGTGATGGCAATAAAGACATAGCCTTGTTTTTGAGGGGTCATCATTGTGCTTACATTGAATCAGGAATTAAAAAATCTTAGACATTACGTTGACGGCATGCTTCATACAAAGCCATACCCGTTGCTACACTGACATTCAAACTTTGTAGATTTCCTGCCATCGGAATATAAACCGTTTGATCGCATTGAGACTGGGTAATTGGACGCAGACCAGTATCTTCAGCACCCATCACCACACATACAGCCGTTCCAGTAAAATCGAACTGTTGTAGCGGCAAGGCTTTTTCATCCAACATGGTACCGACCACACGCACATTAAACTCATCTTTAATTTGCGCTAAAGTCCGAGCCAAATTGGTCACTTGGATAAATTTAACTTTTTCAGCACCACCTGCCGCGACTTTGCGCGCGGTCGGGGTCAAACTTGCAGAACGATCACGAGGCACAATCACGGCCTCAACGCCCATTGCCGCCGCGGTACGGATACATGCGCCGAGGTTATGCGGATCGGTGACTTGATCTAAACCCAGCAATAAACAATTTGGAGATTGTTTCAGTAAGGCTTCTAGATCTTTTTCATTGAAAACTGGATTAGGTCGAACTGCAGCCACAACGCCTTGGTGGAACGGTAAGCCAGCCATTTTTTCTAATCGATCACGACCGGTTTGTTGTACGCTAATACCAAACGGTTCAGCCAACTCAAGTACGCGCTTTAAACGCTGGTCATCACGCCCTTTTAAGGTAAAAAGCGTCAGTACGCGTTCAGGTTCAAGTTCCAACAATGACTCCACCGAATGAACGCCATAGAAATATTCAGGTTTAGCCATGTAGGACCTCTAAAAAGATAAATGACCATCGACACGATGTGCCAAAATAAAAATCCTGTAAAGCTGACTTTACAGGATTGCTGTGCAACGGATAGTTTAACTGATTTCGCTTGAAATTACTTGGCGAGTATCAGTTGAAAGCTTAACCTTCTAAATGACACACGTAGTCCAACACTTCGTCGGTTTCAATTTTAAAACGACTATTGCCAGGCACATAAAAAGACTGACCTGCGCGGAACAATTCACTCTCTTCGCTGTCTGCAATTTGTACACGACATTCGCCTGAAATAATTTCCATACGCTCTGCCACATGTGTTTCAAACGTCAAAGCTTGCTCTGTCGGAAGAATAACCCCTAACGTTTTTTTGGTGCCATCTTCAAATTGCACAGTATGACTGATGCATAAACCGCCAAAATAAACATTGGATTTTTTAATGACAGAGACATGGTCGAACTGAGTTGACATGCGTACACTCCAGATAATGCGCATTTATATTCGTATTGATTCGCTAGTTTAAAGATGTGCGATTAACTAATCAATCGATGTTTTATTCCCCTCAATCAATATTTTGTTAAAGTCCGACCATCGTACAATTGCCTCAATTTCCAGCCCATTTTGGCGTGTTTTTTGCCAATGCGATCCGTTCACTGAGTCGTGCTCTTTCTGTATACACCGCATACCCACAAGTTTGTGCTGTGTTTGCTATAACAGTCGGATTTAAAAAATCTGCTAGGTCGACTTTCAGATTCACGCTAAAATAAGCCGACTTTGCACAAAACGAATAGCGTTGCCGTCTTGTCGGCTGAATAAAACTTCACTATCTTAAACTAAAACTTTTCGCAGCTCGGATGCGTTTATGCTGACACATTTAACTTTAATTAATTTTGCTTTAGCCGATCACTTAGCACTTGATATCGATCAAGGTTTTAATGTCCTGACTGGGGAAACAGGTGCAGGCAAATCATTATTGCTAGATGCACTGTCCGCCTGTCTGGGTGAACGTACCGATACCAACTATGTCCGTTTCGGTTCAGACAAAGCCGATGTCACGGCTATTTTCAGCTATCAAGAGCATAGCCCTGAAGCCGTATGGTTAAAGGCACATGAGTTAGATGATGAGTCAGGAGAAATTCATCTAAGACGGGTTATTTTTGCCACTGGCCGCAGCAAAGCATGGATTAATGGTCGTCCGAGTAGCTTAGCTGAATTGAAAGAAATCGGGCGTTTGCTGGTACAGCTGTATAGTCAACACAGTCAACAACAACTACTAGAGCCGCCATATCCAAGACGCTGGTTAGACCTCTATCATAACTTCTACCCAGAAGCGCAAGCTGTGCGTGAAGCCTATAGCACATGGCAAAAAGACATTCGTCAGCACCAAGCCGCATTGGATGCTCAAGCCACGCGTAAACAACGTATGGATACTTTGAGTTTACAATTAGAAGAACTCGAAGATGTGGTGCAAATCGACTATAAAGAGATTGAACAAGAGTTTGACCGCTTATCCCATCATGAAAATATCATGCAGGACTGTAGTTATGCCGTTACGGCCTTAGATGATGCTGAACAAAATATTAATCAAGAAATTTCCAGTATTATTCGCCGCTTAGAGTCACATGCAGGACGCAGTGAACAATTGGCCGAGATTCATACTTCTTTGCTGAATGCACAAAGTGAGCTTGACGATGCCACGGCCAATCTCCGTCAGTTTATTGACCGTCAAAGTTATGACCCTGAACGCATGGAAGAGTTGAATACCCAACTTGAGATGTTCCACCGTTTTGCCCGTAAGTACCGCACGCAGCCAGAACACTTAAAACAAGAACATGAACAATGGCAATCTGAACTGGCACAACTCCATTTATTAGAAGACCCAGAAACACTAGCTGAGCAAGTTGAAGTCTCGCATCAGGACCTGTTAAGTAAAGCCCAGCACCTCGACAAAATTCGTCGCGATGCAGCCGCACCATTGGCAAAACATTTAACCGAACAGGTCAAACAATTGGCTCTGCCTGAAGCGCACTTTGAGTTTAAGTTTGAACCAATGGAGCAGGTTTCTAGTGAAGGCCTAAGTTTTATCCAATTACTGTTCACCGCCAACAAAGGCATTCCACCGCAACCATTAGCCAAAGTTGCCTCAGGGGGAGAGCTGTCACGTATCGCGTTGGTGATGCAAGTGATGAATGCTGAAAAAACTGAAGCTGAAGTCTTAGTCTTCGATGAAATTGACGTCGGCATTAGTGGTGGCACGGCGGAAATTGTCGGTCGTCTCTTGGCCGACTTGGGTTCGCATGTGCAAATTCTGTGTATTACCCACCAAGCTCAAGTTGCAGCACAGTCTGACCAGCACTTGTTGGTGAAAAAACGTCAGACTGACCCTGCCAGTAGCACCATTTTAAACTTAGAAGAAGATGAGCGTATCGATGAACTCGCACGTATGACAGGCGGCGTTGAAATCAATGACACCACGCTACAACATGCCAAGCAGTTACGTCAGTTGAAGTTTCAATCTGCCTAATTTATGTAGACTGGATCGCAAAAAAAGATTTGGAGAAAGTGCATTAGTCTAGTAACGTGGTAGATAACAACATTTGACTAGAAGCATTTTAATTTCAAGGAGAAGCCTTTAGGTGAGCAAACAATATCTGACGCATCGCTGTCTCATTGCCCCACCCGATATGGCAGATGAAGTCTTTGCCCATACCGTGATTTATTTGGCCCGACACGATGAGGAAGGTGCTCAAGGCATCATCATCAACCGCCCTTCAGGACTTTCAGTCAAAGAACTGCTCAATGATCTTGAAATTGAAGCCGATCACGTCCGACCACACGATGTTCTCCAAGGTGGGCCTTTGCGTCCAGAAGCTGGCTTTGTCTTACATACGGGCCAGCCGACATGGCACTCTTCCATTGCAGTCGGCGAAAATATCTGTATCACCACGTCTAAAGATATTTTAGATGCGATTGCGCATAATGAAGGTGTGGGTCGCTATCAAATTGCTTTGGGTTATACCAGTTGGACCAAAAACCAATTGGAAGATGAACTGTCTCGTGGTGATTGGTTAGTCTGCGATGCTGATATGGATTTGATTTTTAATATTCCTTATAACGACCGTTGGGACGCAGCCTATAAAAAGCTTGGACTGGACCGAACCTGGTTGTCTTCTGAGATTGGACATGCCTGATTTAAACACGCCCCAAATGATTATGGCATTTGATTTTGGTACACAAAAAATGGGCATGGCTGTCGGTCAAGCACTGATTGAAAGTGCAACACCTTTGGCTTTGTTTCCAATGAAAGATGGCATCCCCAATTGGGATGAACTGCATAAAATTATTAAACAATATCAGCCCAATGTATTTTTAGTCGGTTTACCGCTGAATATGGATGATAGTGAGTCGGAATTATCTGCTCGAGCACGTAAGTTCGCACGTCGTTTACGTCATCAAACCAATATTGAAACATGGATGGTAGATGAACGCTTAAGTACTCGTGCAGCCCGTGATGAGCTGAGCCACTATCATGCGCAAGGTCGAGGAAAAAAACTTTCTGCTGATAGCCTTGCCGCCACATTATTTATTGAAAGTTGGTATCGCGATCCTGAAGGGCTTACACCTTAAGTAAGACTTTCTTAAAACAGATGACATGGGTTTTATGACTGGAGTTGTATCTCAACACAGCAAATAGCGTTCTAAAAAAAGCATCCTCATCGGATGCTTTTTTTTGAAATGAACAGAGGTCAATTTAGTGCTGTGACTCGGTAATATGTACCGTTACGGTTCTCCCCGCGACAAAGGCCAATTCATTTTTAGGGATATCATCCAGTGCAATTTTCACAGGAACGCGCTGCGCTAAACGCACCCAACTAAAAGTTGGGTTTACATTGGCCAATAAACCTGTACTTGTAGTTCGTTCACGATCTTCAATGCCTGAAGCAATCCCCTGCACATGCCCTTTTAAGATGTTTGAGTCACCCATCAACTGTACAGTCGCAGGCGCACCGAGATAAATTTTATTTAACTTAGTTTCTTCAAAATAACCGACCACATAAAGCTGCGAGCGATCTAATAATGCCGCTACCGCTTGCCCCACTTTGACATAATTCCCTGCTTTCATCTCAAAATTAGACAGTGTGCCATCGGCTGGTGCCACCACTTCGGAACGGTTCAAGTTTAATTCAGCCAAATGTAAATTACTGGTGGCTACATCGATTAACGCCTGTTGCTGCGCAATATTGGCTTTGGCCTGCTGAATCGCCGCTTGCATTTGTTCATGTTCGGCATGTGATTGATCTCGTACGGCAAACATCTGATCTTGTTCTTGCTTTGATATAGCACCATCCATCAAATTGGCATAGCGTTCTGCATTTTTATCGGCCAAGTGACTATTGGCCTGTGATTTGGTCAAATTGGCTTTGCTTTGAAACAGCTCCGCTTCGGCGGCGGCCAAGCTGGCTTTGGCTTTAGCCAAGTCTGATTTGGCTTGTTCCACATCAAGCGCCTGACGTGCAACATCAATTTTAAACAGCACCTGCCCTTGTTTGACGCTTTGATTATCATGCACTAAAACTTCAGTGACTAAGCCTGAAACATCGGAAGACACTTGAATCACATCGCCACGGACCCGCCCATCACGTGTCCACGGTTCAGCATTATAATAATGCCAAAGATGCACGAGCACTGCGATCGCGATACCCGCAATCAGCACTAAAGTGATAGGACGGCTCAGTTTACGCCAATCAAAGGATGCCATTTCTTTTACCTCATTCATTTCAATCAGATGTGCGCTTAGGCAAAGCTCACGATAAAACCCCAATGGACCATGCCAAGCACTGTAATGTAGAGGCATAAATAAAAAATACTGGGTAAAAAAATCCAGCCTTTGTCGACCCAAGGATCGGTCACCCGCATGAGTAAACGTAATACGATGTAGGCCAATACCGCCTGAATGACCAAAACTGGCACATACACACCATAGATATTAAGTTCGCCCATCGTTATGCTCCCAACAAACGGACTTGAGACATTTCATCCCATGTCGCATGACAAAGACTGCTTTGAATATTATTCAGTGAAACTTGCAAACGTCGAGCAATACTTAGGTCTTGTAGCTGTATAAGCTCGGCCTGAATGATCTGAATTTTGTCCAAAATGTGTTGTCTGACCTGTAGGTCGCTATGGTCTAATTCTTTAGCGTGAAAATAAGCATCCATTTGGCCTTGTAGTTCTTGTAGATGCAGCGTGATAGAGGACTGCACAGGCATTTTTTCAATCAGTTCTTGCACCCGAGTTAAATCAATCACCGCACTGGATTCAATCAGGGCCAAATTGATTTTTTGCTTCAAACGATCGGACTGTACCAATTTGGTATTCAGTACGCCTATCCGATCCAACATACTGCGCAAATGCACTCTAAATTCCCCCCCATAAGGCAAGTAAAGCGCTTGTCGTATCGCTTTATAATGTAAAGACAGGATTCGCTTGGCGGTAATGTCCGGCGACATCGCACGCACCAAGTGAATCACATAGACAGAAATGATGGGGCCAAGCACCGTCCCAATCGATGCATCAAAAAACATCACTTGGTCAAGGTGATAACGGTTTTGCAGGTTTAAGCCCATGACCACACCCATTATCAAAGGTAACGCTAAACCTGTAAGAGGTGGATGTAAAAACAGCATCAGACAGTACATACAAAAAGGAGCCAACACCACAGCCAACATCCAAAAAGCGCTGATGTGTGGGAAGATGCCAAAAGCATAAATAAAGACAATAATCGCGGCATATAGACTGGCACGGATAAAGATTTTTAAGGCAGGAACAGGGTTGTCCATACTGGTGAGAATACAGGCACAAATAGCCGCCATCTCTGCCATCATAAAACCCGCTTTCCAACCACTGATAATCCAAAAGCCAGTCGCCACAAGCACCACAATAAAAGCTGAAATGCCGCCACGCACGGCTACGCCATGATCTCGATGTAGGTTGGGATAGTTGGTACTAATCGGGGTCACGATTGCGGGTAAGCTGTCATCCCCCTGTTGGATACGCTGCCAAATCAACTTAATGGCGCGTATATTTTGGGTGAAATGACGCACATCCATTTTTAAACTGGCCAACATGACTTGCTGCTGTGGCAAGGCACTGTCAAATACGGCTTGGAAACTTGACTCAAACTGCTCAGGTAGCTGGTTTAAGTCCTGCTCTAAAATGACCTGATCACTTTGTAAAAATTTTACAATCTGTGCATGCGCCTTTTCTAAAGCTGGACGGTAGCGTGAGTCAATATGATCTAACTGCTGAATTCGCTCGGCCATGGCCACCAAGTTCGTCACCAACATACTGAGTTGATGCAGCATTTCTTGGAGCGGTTTGGTCATGCCCTGCAAGGTCGATTTTTCATAGCTCAAGTGCACGGCCATCACATGAATATCGGCAATATCCCGCGTGATATGACTAAGCGTAGTGCTGTAATTAATGGCCTTAACATCATCTGTCAGGATCTGATCAAAAACCGCTCGGGTGTCTTGAAAAGTCTGTGAAACACGGGTTTTGACTACGGGACCAATATGCATGGGAAACAGTACCGCATTCACCACTGCACTACACAGTACTCCCACCGTGATTTCAATACAGCGACCAATCGCCATATCAAACATGGAAGTGGTTTCAATGTTATAGACAATGTTGTAGCAAATAATGACCGTGGTATAACCCGCCAACATAAAAATATAGCTACGCGGCGTCCGATCCAACAATGAAAAATATAGACAAAACCCGACCCATGTGGCTAAAAATAACGTGAACAATTCTGGAGTGTTGATCAGGTTTGGCGTGACTGCAATCGAAACAATCGCTCCCAGCAACGTTCCCAATACCCGATAAAGACTTTTTGAGGAGGTCATACCCGCATATGGGTTTGCGATAACGAAGACCGTTCCAATCGCCCAAATGGGATAAGCCAAATCTAATGAAAATGCGACATAAAGTGAAAGCATGCCTGCCAAAAAGGTTTTCGTCGCAAAAATCCAGTCCAATTTATTTGGGCGGAATGCGAGTAACTGTTTGGTGAGGAACATAAATTCATCTCTAAATGCGCTGAATGACAACATTTAAACAACTCTTCAACACAGCATTGCTCAGACAAACAGCATCACTTCGTCCTCACCTCATGCGAAGACGGATGAAAAAATGATTCAAATAAATGAAGTCTTTTACTGACATGGTCAAAGACAGCGCCATGTTGAAAGGAAAGAAAATAGCTCAATAAATAACAAAATTATTATTCATTAAAAGATATTTTTAATGATAATTTTTCCAAAAATATAGTTTTTTGTCAATAAAAATATCTCAATATGATAATTTACATATTTTTAAGATCATATTTCACCCTTTTTATTGCGTTGCAAATGCTGATAAAAGTCCACGAAAGCCATGCGTCCAGAACGAAAGCCATGTCGAGTCTAGGGTTTTTGTTATATAGTAACTGTCGTTCAAATGGCATTTATTTTGACTAAGTAGGTTCTTATGGCACTTTCAAGTTTCGGTAAAATTCTCACTGTCTTAGACCTCTTTTCTGTGTCACGCCCGATTATCAATGTCGATATCATCAGTGCCGAACTGGGGCTATCACAGCCCACCAGTTACCGTTATTTAAAGGAATTGGTATCCGCAGGACTTTTACAGCGCTTAAGTGGAACCAGCGGTGACTATACCTTAGGCTCTCAAATTGCTGTTTTGGACTATATCTCTCGAACCACAGACCCACTCTTACAAATCAGCATTCCTTTTATGCAAGACATCGTTGAGCGAACGGAGTTTTGCTGTATCCTCACCCAGCTCAACGCAGAGCACTGTATTGACCTATATGGTGAAGTCTTTAAAGACCTTGAGTTATTTTCTTATGGGCGCGGTTGCCCACGTCCCGTGTATTTGGGTTCATCGCCAAAAGTGGTGATTTCACAGCTCAGCAAAGCTAAAATTATTGAATATTATCAAAAATTTTCGGCTCAGCTGGCCGAGGTCAATTTTGCTGCGAGCCAAGATGAATTTTTACAGAAAATGAAAGCCATTAAGAAACAGGGCTATTATTTTTCCAATGGCGAGTTTGACCCCAACCTTGCCAGTCTGTCTGTACCAGTCAAATTTTCACCCAAAGATACACCGTTGGCACTGACCTTATTGGCTTCGAAAAACCGGTTTGAATTTGTCGATCTAAAAAAAATGGTCGAAATATTAAGACATAGCGCCTTACAGATCGAACAGAAATGCCATCTACTGCATAATATTGAGGCTTAACTCAACTTAGCTTTGAGGCGCTGGATAGAAATAGCGAAAGGTTAAATTCAGACGTGGCTCAGTGATTTTACTGGATTTCATCAAAGCATGTTTCCAGTAGCGCTGGGTCTGTCCACGCATCACGATCAATTGCCCGCTATGCAACATCAGCTCGATTTTTTCCTGTTTAAACTTGTGCTTAAAGCAAAACTTACGGGTTGCACCAAAACTGAGTGAGGCAATCACCACATTTTCTTGCTGCGGCGAACGTAGTGAAGGCTCATCATCACTATGCCAGCCCACGGCTTGGCTGCCATTTTCATATAAATTAGCTAGACATGAGTTAAATGGATGTCCCACCAGTTGCTCAATATGTTGTTTTAAACGAAACAAAGCTGGATTCCATAACAGTGCTTGCTTGGCACTGCCCGAATAGTGATATTGGTACTCGGCATCGCCATACCACACCACTTTTCGTTCCGTGACATAACGTTTGCCATACAGTACGACTTCGTCAGGTTGCCATGCCAAATGTGCTAAAAAATAATCCAAATATTTCGCACTTTGCTCTGCCGTTAAAATCAAGCCCAAGTCCTGCACCTGCCCATCGAATGGCAGCAAGTTTGCTTGCGGTTCAGGACTAAACAGATCTAAGGTCATGACTTTTCCTCCTCTGCAAACAGTTTAACTGAATTTAGAACGACACAAATCAAAACAAAGTCACAGCTTGTCGCCTAGCCTCCTTATGCATACACTCATGTGAACTTTCACAATAAAAAGAAGCATGTATGAACCTTTGGCAGTTGTTTCAAAAGCTTCACCCCTTTGTCCGTCCCTATCGGATATTGGTGATTGCGACCTTGATCCTGACGCTGATTGGTTCCTTCACCGCGCAGGTTAATGCTCTGACTTTGCAATATGCCGTCGACAGTATCAACCGTCTGGTCGAACAAGGCCAAGGACTGACCGAAGGCCTCCATATTTTGATCACCATTTCTATGATTTTACTCAGTAAAGAAATCATCAGTGCCTTGGTGCAGTTTGGTCAAAAGTTTTATGGGGAAAAGCTCCGCATTCTGGTATCGCAAGACTTGGCGCAAAGTATTATCGAAAAATTCCTTAGCTACCGTTTGGCTTTTTTTAATGCCGATCAAAACCAAGCGGGTAAGCTACAAACGCGAATTGACCGTGGCATTGGTTCACTGACCCGTCTGGTACAAATCTTTTTTATCGATATTTTGCCACTTTTTAGCAGTGCCATTGTGGCACTGGGGCTGATGTACTATGCCAACTTCTACGTCGGTTTGGTGGCGACCAGTATTATCCCAATTTACTTTTGGCTGACCTTCCAACAAGCTAAGAAACTGGGCGGATGGCGGCGCAACCTGCGTGATGGCCGTGAAAAAAAGAGCCAAGGCATTCTCAGTATTATCCAGTCGATTAGCGTGATTAAGTCCTTTAACCGAGAGTCCATTGAATCGACTAAACAACTGAAACTACAAAAAGCACTGACCGATAACCAGATGCAAACGCGTCAACTCAGCTTTTTATTTGATGGCTTAAAGACCTTTATTGAACAAATCGGGATTGTGCTGATCATCATCCTCACGGCGTACTTTGTACTCGATGGACAAATGAGCATTGGCATGATCATGTTTCATATTTTGCTGTTTAATAATGTCTCTGCGCCAATTCGTTCATTGCACCGTATTTATGATGAAGTCAATGATGCAATGATTTACGCGGAAAGCTTTTTTAAAATTTTAGAAGCAGATGATGAAATCGAGCAAAGTGGTGCGCTCAAACCCACAATTCAGGGTAAATTCACCTTAAAGAATGTCGATTTTTTCTACCCCAATGGTCATCACGCATTAAAACAAATCGACATGGAAATTCGACCCAACAAAATCACGGCTTTGGTGGGCTTATCTGGTGCAGGAAAATCCACTTTAATTAGCCTATTAGATAAATTTTATCAGCCTGATGCAGGAAAAATTGAGCTCGATGGAATTGATTTACAAGACATCGACACCGCCTATTTACGCGATCACATTGGCCTCGTCTTACAGAAAAATCACATTTTCCAAGGCAGTATTTTAGACAATATTCGCTATGGAAAAATCAATGCCAGTGATGACGAAGTCTATGCTGCCGCAGAAAAAGCCTCTATTCATGAACAAATTTTGCAGCTCCCCGCAGCTTATCAATCCGATGCACTGATGCTCTCAGGCGGGCAACAACAGCGTATTGCACTGGCACGTATGTTCCTCAAAAACCCACCGATTATTTTTCTCGATGAACCAACTGCCAGCCTCGATGCGATTGCCAGCGAGCAAATTAAACAGAGCCTCGATGAAATCAAACAAGGGCGAACGGTGATTATTATTTCGCATAGTTTGTCACAAATTATCGATGCCGATTATACCTATGTCATGAAGGAAGGCTGTATTGCAGAACATGGGGAACATGAAGCGCTGTATCGTCAGGATGGAGTCTATAAGGAAATTTTCGATGCCATGGCCAAGAGCCTCAATATTGGAAAAATTGCCAAGACTTTTGAAGATGATACTGAGGAAGAAACGCATAGCTAATGTATCTCAGGTACAAAAAAAGCTCCCGCAGGAGCTTTTTAAAAATCTAACAATCAAGGCTGTTTTAAATACGGCCAAGCTGCTTTGAGATAAATAAACATCGACCACAAAGTCAAAATTACTGCGGTATACAACAATGCATAAGCCAACATTTCAAGCGGCTGCCAATTCAGTAAGAACACGGTAATTGCAATCATTTGAAAAGCGGTTTTATATTTCCCAACCGTAGACACGGCTACATTGGTACGTGCACCTAATTCCGCCATCCATTCACGCAGTGCTGACACCGTAATTTCACGGGAAATAATCACAATCGCCGCAAATGCCATCGAAATTTCTGGTTTCCACTGCACCAACACGATCAGTGCTGCTGCCACCATCAATTTATCCGCAACAGGGTCTAAGAAACGCCCAAATGCAGAGGTCTGATTTAAAGTCCTCGCCAAATAACCATCGAACCAATCTGTCACCGCTGCAACGACAAAAATAGACGTCAACAAAATATGACGAGACATACTTACCGCTTGTTCAGCGATACCCATTACAGGGGGCCAATAGGCCACCAACAAAAAGACCGGAATTAAGGCAATACGCGCCAAGGTCAAGATATTAGGAATATTCAGGATGCGACCTGTAGTCATAAACACCGCCAGTTGTTTCCCTCATGTACGATGAAAATGCACACTTTTTTGAGGTTTAATCCATCGTTAATAGCGCCCACTTTATACGAATTGACCTAAGGTGTCACTAGGCAAACACGGTAACTGTTTGACGTGAAATTGCAATTAAACGATTCTGATCATCCCACAAATAGGCGGCTTCGGTGGAATATCCACCCGCAGCATATTGCGTTTCAACGTGGTATTTCATCCAATCGTGTAACTGATTTTTCAACGGATGCACATAGGTCAAATGCCATGTTAGCGAACTGGCGGGTGCCATACTTTTAAACATCGGTAGCACCCCTGGTGGCCAAATGTCCATCGACACCATAAGGTCGGCTACAGTCATGTCTCGATTTTCATGTAAGTCTGGATTAAAGCGATACCAGCCAGAAAAGTCAGGCTTTGGGCTGGCTGTACACGGATACTGCCCTGTGACCCAAACCATATCCAACTGCTTAAAACACTCAGGTGCAAGCGGGTGATGCGGTGCTGTTGTAAGACCATCAACCGATGGAAATGCTGGCGCTACAGGTTCTTGATGCACATGGATACTTGATTCACGCTGTGTCCCAAAGCTTGCCACTAAAATGCTTTGAACTGCATCATCTTGCCATAAACGCACTTCCAAGGTCGTAACCGACTTGCCTTGACGTAGAATCTCGCTGGTTAAACGAACTTTGGCCTGTTGTACTGGGCCAACAAAAGTCACGCTACAACTGAGTAAATGCTTCGTGTCATCGGCAAGAGTCAACAATGCTTTTTGCATCATTAAACCTGCGACCAGTCCACCATAAATCGTGCGTCCTTGTAACCAACCTGTCGGAATATCAATCCATTCTTGTTCTGCTAAAGCTTGATAACTGTGTTGAAGTGACATCTGGCATCCTTGTTTTAAATTCCGTCCATATCTTTACAACACAATTCAACCAATGTGAATGATCAATGACCCATGCGTCAATGAGCACTTTTGCCATCGCAGTAGGTGCGGTTCTATTCATGCAAGACTTTATAAATAGTACGGGCCATCACTTCGCCCAAACCGGGGACTCCAGTTAAGTCTTTCTCGGAGGCCTTTAACACCCCTTGAATCCCGCCAAAATGCGTCAACAAATCGCGGCGTCGTTTCGGCCCCAAACCCGGAATTACTTCCAAAATCGATGAACCCCGTTTTTTATCACGTTTAGCCCGGTGTTTAGTAATCGCAAACCGATGTGCCTCATCACGCACCTGTTGTATCAAATGCAACGCTTTATGATCTTCAGGCAACTGAATTTTAGTTCCATCGGTAAAGTGTAGGGTTTCAAGGCCCGGTTTACGCCCCTCGCCTTTTGACACCCCGACCATAAAGGCTTCTAAACCCAGCTCTTGCATGACGTCCATCGCCATATGCAACTGCCCTTTGCCACCATCAATCAGCAATAAATCAGGCAGCATGGCTTTTTTATAACGACGGGTCAGCGCTTGACGCATTGCGGCATAGTCATCACCCGCAGTAATGTCTTGAATTGAAAACTGACGATAATCACGCTTACGAATGCCGCCACTGTCGAACACCACACACGAAGCCACGGTTTCTTCACCCATGGTATGTGAAATGTCAAAACATTCGATCCGATCAATCGGACGTCCCACCACTTGTTCAAGTTGATGGAAACGCTCATTCAGCTCAAAGTGATTGGCCAATTGCCCTTTGATCGCATGCTGCACATTCATCTGTGCCAGCTCTAACCATTCTGCACGTGTTTCACGCACGCTATGTTTAATCTGTACTTTCTTATCAAACTGTTGTTGTAACGCTTGTTCCAGTTCTTTTCGATCGGGCAATTCGACATTTACAATCAACTCACTGGGTACTTCATCTGCCACTTGGAAATAAAAGTTCGCTATGAAGTCGGCCAGCATTTGCCCCAAATCATCTCCGAGCATATCTGGGAAGTAGCTTTTACCTCCGAGCATTTTCCCGTTGCGCACATGCATAATCTGCACACAGGTCACCCCTGCCTGATAGGCAATCGCTAAAATATCGGCCTCACCTTTGAGCTTATAAATGGCTTGTTGAGACTGGACATCCCGCAGCAGCGCCATACGGTCACGGTAAAACACCGCTTTTTCAAATTCTAAGGCTTCGGCCGCTTGCTCCATTTTTGCAATCAGTTCTTGATTCAGCTCTTTAGTGTCCCCTTGTAAAAAACGAATCGAGTTATCGACATCATTTTTATACTCTTCAGGGCTAATGAGTCCCACACACGGCGCTGAACAACGTTTGATTTGATACTGCAAACAAGGACGCTTACGCTGTGAAAAATAGCTATTTTCACACTGGCGAACATTAAACAGCTTTTGCAAAACCAACAAAGTATCCCGTGCATTATAAGCACTCGGATACGGTCCAAAAAACTTCCCAACTTGGTGTTTGCCTTTGCCTCGACCTGATGCAATCCGTGGATAAGGTTTGTCGGCAGAAACAAAGATATACACATAGGATTTATCGTCCCTGAGCATAATGTTATACGGTGGACGGTGCAGCTTAATCAGGTTTTGTTCAAGCAGCAGTGCTTCAGTTTCGGAACGAACGACTAAGGTTTCGATGTCATAAATACGCGCCACCAAAGCCTGCGTCTTCGGGTGCTCAATGGTTTTGACAAAATAACTGGAAACACGATTTATTAAATTTTTCGCTTTGCCCACATACAGCAGTTCACCGTCTTTGCCGAGCATGCGATAAACGCCCGGCAGTGTGGTCATATTGGCTAAAATTTTTTCGATATGTTCTCGTGCGTTTTCGTTCACAGGGTTCCCTAATTTTCTCGGCTCGCCGTCAACTGTTTTGCGTAGGCTTAGCCTTTGATCTGTCTTTTAGATTGGGCAGGTCTGACGCATTTCAAGCACATGAAAGTGCATTTCAAAACCAGTCTGGCTGGCAAAAGACGTTGATGCTGAGGTTGAAGGCTTACTCCAGATCCATCGCTTCAAAATCGATCCGTTCAAACACACCTTGTTCATTGCGGGCAAAGTGACTTCCCGCAGGGGCATTTAAGTGAGCAACGATGTCCGCATCATAGTTGGCAATCACATTGACCTCATAAAAACCTAAATTTTCAGGGTCTTCAATATAGTCATCTCCTTCTTCACCCGATAAAAAAACCCAACCACTTTCATCGCTAGATTGTGCTTCTTCACGGTACATATAGGCCACTTTTAGGCCTTGCACCGTAATCATATCGGAAGCGATACAACTTCCCATATGCGGTACTAAAGTTTGAATTTGTGTCGGACTCAATTGATACGACTTCATAAGCATATCCTTCAACGGCAAGTAGACGTTTTGCATGTGGAGGTTTGTGGGATGAACAGAACTCAAGTTTATTTTACTTTAGTCTTCACGGCATATTTGAGCAAGGCTTTCACTCGCTTAGGCCCGTAAAGCATACAACTTGCCTAAGACTATATTTATGACAATTTTAACGCGGCTTTAAACGCGACTTTGTCTTTCGGTGACACCAAAATGGTTTTGGTTTGGCCCTCTTTTAAGTATTCAATCTTTAGACGGTCTAGAGACAAAGCAGGTGAACTGATGGAGTTATCTGTTTCAGAAACTGACTGTATCGCAGTCAAGGGAATGATCCATTTAAAACAGAGACTGCGAATTGTCAGTTGCTCCTGATCGACCACATAGCGGGTACTCCACAGCGGCCACCACAGTAAAACAATCGTCAAAGCATAGACTACAACGAACAAGAGGTTTTGCATCAAAATGCCTTTGCCATAGGTAGTCAAAATCAATTGGGCCAACAGGCCTGACATGGCAATAATAAACCCCAAAAACCACCAGTCCATCTTCGAACGAAACTTTTGCACCTTGAAACCTCATGCTTTATCTAAGTTATAAGTTGCGATCTTAAAAATGACACAGATACGCGCTCATGTTGTTTTTAGTTTTAACTGGATAAAGCATAAAGCCATGCGTGGTTCGAATCCACTGTAAGCCTTGAAATAAATAGAAAAATCAAAAGGGCAGATAGGCTTCCCCTTTTCTGCCCAAATAAAAAAACGCCACTCAGGGCGTTTAATGTACTTTAAAACACATAAGGTCGAACAAAGATCAGGAAGAAAATTCCGAGCATCAGGAACCACTTTAAGAAGTAGTACAGTTGACGGTTGGTTTTCTTCAAAGCTTTGGCTTTGATTCGCACTTGATAGACATAACCAAAGGCTTTATTCAGCCCACCCGTTTGATCCCCTGCTTCATTTGGAGAGCTGGCAGCGGTCATGACTTTTTTACCAAACCAGTGATTGAAACGCTCCATAAAGCGTGTCTTTAATGGACGCTCGACATCGGCAAAGAAAATAATGCGGTTTTGATCGGTCTTATTTTCTGCATAGTGAATATAGGTTTCATCAAAGACCACACTTTGACCATCGCGCCATGAATAGCGCTGACCATCCACATCAATAAAGCAGCGGTCATCGTTCGGTGTGATCAGCCCCAAGTGATAACGCAATGAACCCGCATAAGGGTCACGGTGACGAACCAAACGGCTGTCTGGTGCCAGTTCAGTAAACATCGCGGCTTTAATGGTCGGCAAGGTTTTCAGCAACGCCGTCGTTTTTGGACAAAGTTCAGCAGCTGACGGATGCGCAGAGTCATACCATTTCAGATAAAAACGCTTCCAGCCTGTTTTGAAAAAGGAATTAAACCCTAAGTCATCATAACTGCTCGATGCTTTAATTCCGCCTTTCTCATATAAAGCTTTTGCTTCATCACGAATCATTTCCCAGTTTTCATCCAACACCCTTAAGTCTTGAAAATGCTGGGTGTCGATATACGGCTGATTCGGCACCTTTGAAAACATGTACATGAGGTAGTTAATCGGTGCAAGAATCGTTGAATGATCGAAAAATTGACGATAAAACGAGTGACGAACCTTCCCACGTTGCTGAATATAAAGTGCAGAAAGAATAAAAATCGCCAGAATGATCCACTTAATCATATGAAAACCTGGAAACCAAAGAAAACGAAATAAAAGAAAAAGACCGGTATTCGGTCTAGACTGCGAATTGTAACATAGGCTGCAAAGTACGTCCTATTTCCAGCTTTTCATCACAAGTTTTCATTCTGTTTGAGTTTACCTGCAAGTGCAGCATTGACTAAATTGCCAAAATCGGCACAAAGATTGACTTGAAATATAAGGACGCCGTCTAATCATTTTTTGAACACTCATCCATAAAAAATCTTAAATGAAACAAAAACTTCACTCTATTTAAGCCGCATCATTCAAAAATACATCACGCAAGCACACGAAATAATTGAATAAAAATAGATGACCCTTGCGTCACGGCTTGATACAACTTGTTATGTTCTTTTTCGATATAGTTATCGTAAGATTGGCGGAGCATAGATGTACGTAGGAATGACGTACTCGCTTCACAACATCAACTTAGAAGTCCTCCAAAATAAAGGAGATCAGGCATGATCCACGCTGGCAATGCCATTACCGTCCAAATGCTTTCGGACGGAATTGCAGAATTCCGCTTTGACTTACAAGGTGAGTCGGTCAACAAATTTAACCGTGCAACGATTGAAGATTTTAAAGCTGCAATTGACGCTGTTAAAGCAAACGGTGACATCAAAGGCTTAATCGTTACTTCGGCTAAATCTACATTTATCGTTGGCGCAGATATTACTGAATTTGGTGCAAACTTCGCTCAAGGCGAACAAGCGATTGTGGATTGGGCATTGCCTGTTCACGACATCTTCAACGCATTTGAAGATTTAGAGATTCCTAAAGTTGCAGCGATCAATGGTATGGCATTGGGCGGTGGCTTTGAAATGTGTCTCGTGTGTGACTATCGTGTGATGTCAGAAGCGGCTCAAGTCGGTCTTCCTGAAATCAAACTGGGCATCTTCCCTGGTTTCGGTGGTACGGTTCGTTTAAGCCGTCTAATTGGTATCGACAATGCAGTTGAATGGATGGCAATGGCTAATCCTAAAAAACCAGCTGCTGCACTAAAAGACGGTGCGGTTGATGCGGTTGTTGCTGCGGACAAACTACAAGACGCTGCGATTGACTTGGTTAAACAAGCCCTTGCTGGCCGTGTAGACTGGAAAGCAAAACGCCAAGAAAAACTTGACCCAGTTAAATTGAACCCAATCGAACAAATGATGGCGTTCAACTCGGCGAAAGGTGCAGTTCTTGCAAAAGCAAATCCTGCTCAATACCCTGCACCAAAACTTCTTCTGGACTCATTACAAGCAGGTGCAAGCCTTCCACGTAATGAAGCACTTCAAGCAGAAGCTGCGGGCTTTGCTAAAGCGGCAATTACACCACAAGCAGGTGCTTTGATTGGTTTATTCATCAACGATCAAGTGGTGAAGAAAACTTCGAAGAAATATGAGAAAGGTGCACATCCTGTAAACCAAGCAGCTGTTCTAGGCGCGGGTATCATGGGTGGTGGTATTGCTTACCAAGCGGCAAGCAAAGGCACGCCAATCATCATGAAAGACATTGGTAACCCGCAACTTGCTTTGGGTATGAAAGAAGCCAATGGCTTACTGACCAAACAAGTTGAACGTAAGAAGATGAAACCTGCTCAAATGGGTGAAACGCTTGCGCGCATTCGTCCAACTTTAAGCTATGACGAGTTTAAAGAAGTGGACATCGTGATTGAAGCAGTAACTGAAAATCCAAAAGTAAAGGGCATTGTACTTGCTGAAACTGAGAAGAACGTTCGTGACAACACGATCATTGCCTCAAATACTTCAACCATTTCAATCACACGTTTAGCTGAAAACCTACAACGTCCTGAAAACTTTGTCGGTATGCACTTCTTTAACCCAGTACACATGATGCCATTGGTAGAAGTGATCCGTGGTGAGAAGACTTCGGCTGAAGCGATTGCGACCACTGTAGTTCTTGCTCAGAAAATGGGTAAAACACCAATCGTAGTCAACGACTGCCCGGGCTTCCTTGTAAACCGTGTATTGTTCCCTTACTTTGGTGCATTTGACCTTCTATTGAAAGACGGTGCTGACTTCCAACAAGTCGACAAAGTCATGGAAAAATTCGGCTGGCCTATGGGTCCTGCTTACTTGATCGACGTGGTGGGTATCGACACGGGCGTTCACGGTGCAGAAGTCATGGCTGAAGGTTTCCCTGACCGTATGAAGCCAGACTTCAAAGGTTCAATCGAAATCATGTACGAAAACAAACGTTTGGGTCAAAAGAACGACGTTGGTTTCTACAAATACGAACTTGACCGTAAAGGCAAAAAAGCCAAAGTGGTTGATCCAACTGCGTATGAGCTTGTTGCTACTGTGGCAACTGCAGAAAAACGCGAGTTTGATGCTCAAGAAATCATTGACCGTATGATGCTGGCTTTCTGTAACGAAACTGTTCGTTGCCTAGAAGACAACATCGTAGCGACTGCTTCTGAAGCAGACATGGCGATGATTATGGGTGTAGGTTTCCCTCCATTCCGTGGTGGTCCATGCCGTTACATCGACCAAACAGGTGTTGCTGAATACGTTGCACTTTGCGACAAATACGCACACTTAGGTAAGGCTTATGAAGCGCCACAAATGTTGCGTGACATGGCTGCTAACAACAAAAAATTCTACGGTTAAGGAGCAACGTGAATGGCTACTTTAAATCCACGTGACGTTGTCATCGTTGATGGCGTACGTTCAGCAATGGGTAAAACCAAAAACGGTATGTTCCGCAATGTACGTGCTGACAGCTTATCGGCTGAATTGGTTCGTGCTTTAGTTGCTCGTAACCAGTTTGACACCAATGAAGTTGAAGACCTAATCTGGGGCTGTGTAAACCAGACTCTAGAACAAGGTATGAACATTGGCCGTAACATTGGTTTATTGGCTGACCTTCCAAAAACTGTGGCAGGTCAAACGGTTAACCGTCTTTGTGGTTCATCTATGCAAGCGCTGCACACGGCTGCTGCACAGATTGCAACCAACCAAGGTGATATCTTCATCATCGGTGGTGTAGAGCACATGGGTCACGTTGGGATGATGCACGGCATCGACCTCAACCCAGAAGCATCTAAGCACTATGCAAAAGCGTCTAACATGATGGGCTTAACGGCTGAAATGTTAGGTCGTATGAACGGCATTACGCGTGAAGAACAAGATGCGTTCGGTGTTGAGTCTCACCGCCGCGCTTGGGCTGCAACGCAAGAAGGCCGTTTCAAAAATGAAATCGTAGGTGTTGAAGGTCATGATGCCAATGGCTTCAAAATCCTTTGCGACATCGACGAAGTGATTCGTCCAGATGCAAACCTTGAAGCATTCAAAGGTTTACGTCCTGTATTTGACCCGAAAGGCGGTACAGTAACAGCTGCGACTTCTTCAGCTTTGTCTGATGGTGCATCTGCAATGTTGTTGATGTCTGCTGAACGTGCTCAAGCTTTAGGTCTTAAGCCACGTGCTGTGATTCGCTCTATGGCGGTTGCAGGCTGTGACGCTGCAATCATGGGTTATGGTCCTGTACCTGCAACTCAAAAAGCGCTTAAACGTGCTGGCTTAAGCATGGCGGATATCCAAACCATCGAGTTAAATGAAGCATTTGCTGCTCAAGGCTTATCAGTGATGAAAGGCTTAGGCGTGTATGAGAAGCAAGACATCATTAACTTAAATGGTGGTGCGATTGCGTTGGGTCACCCATTGGGTTGTTCTGGTTCACGTATTACCACGACGTTGTTGAACGTGATGGAACAGCAAGATACGCAAATTGGTCTTGCGACTATGTGTATCGGTCTGGGTCAAGGTATTGCAACCATTATCGAACGTGTTTAATTTTTAATTAAACACTAAGATAAAAAGAACCCCGCTTATTGCGGGGTTTTTTTTATTAAGCAAAGAGTAAATACTATTTACTTAAACTTAAAGCAGTTAACTAAAATAAACTAACAGATAGAAAGTTCAAGTTTCAAAACTGAATCATAAGTTGAATAAACATCTTATTTACTATTTTACAAAGCCAAAACATTCATTAAACCTCTTACTCCTATTCGACCTTTTCTCATAAAATTTGATCTTTATACAGTCTTAGGACCATTCCTAACGAAGCGTATCAATTCAATAATGGGGACTAAAACCCTAGAGTTTCAGAAGTTTTTGCTTTATGGTATGACCTAAAATATAACAGTCTTTTACATAACAATGAAAATTAAACCATTTTATTCCCTTTTGACGATCGGCTACCTATGTACATCACTTTTCCTCACAGGTTGCATTGCTAATAAAGAAATTGGGCATCACTCCCGTAGCTTATTTCAAAAATACGAGGCTAAATACGAATGGGTAACCTTACTTGAAGACGATGTGATTGCATTTGGCAAACTGTCTAAAGCACTTCCAAACGAGCCAACTGATAGCATTGTAGTTGCAGGAAATAAATACAGTTACCTCATCAATAAAGGCGGTGCTGATTTTATTCAACTCATTAGCCAACTCAATCCGCAATATATCCGTATCAATCGTGAACTTGATTTCTATTCTTCTGGACTCAACAGCAATAAATTTAGCGGTACTTTTAAATTTTCTTATGCACCACCCCATGGAACATTAAGTCCAGAAGAACGTTCATTATTCAAAAAATATGGTGTTGCACCATGTGATTGCTCTAAGGCAGAGCAACAAGATCATCTATTTAGTTTAGAAATTTCAGGTACGGTTTACCCCAAAATTGAGAATGCCACAGATCTAAAGCCCTTAAGTCATCCTTATAAAGTACGTATCATGTATTACGACAATCAAAGTGGCTATACTAAAATGTCTCATCGTGAAAAATTATCTGCAATGCCGCTATTGCCTTTAACAATCGCCATCGACATTATTCAATTGCCTCTGAAAGCTTTAGACATTACTTATCAACCTTAATTACTCACATCATCACATTAAATAGACTGTCTTTTTCTGAATATAATAACAGTCCATCTAACTTAAGGAAGTGACCGAAGACTTTCGGGTATTTAATTAATGAGTTGAATACAAAACCTATTCGACTCAAACAATTAAAAAGCTCATACTTCAATTTTCTGCGCCAATAACGTCACAAAATGCTGTTTAATCCGATTGCCCTGCTCATCGACCCGATGCAGCTCACCTACATCTTCATTGTATTTCACAATGTTCCAGCCACCATATAGCGCACTTAACTCTCCTGCTTTAAACGCAAATGGAAAGTCAGGCTGTACAGGAATATCATCGGTATCCATCGCACAGACAATCAAGTTAAACCCATTTACATTTGTGGCTTGCTGCATCTGCGCAATCAATGGTTTCACAGTTGGCGCTTCTAAAAACATCATCACCACCGTACAACAAATAAAGTCGTATGTACCTGTAATGCTTGGGTCAGTATTTAAATCCCGCTGTTGCAGATGAATCTTTTGAATGCCTTCGACGTCTATAATCTGCTGTAGTTTTTGCAAGCTTTGCGGATTCACATCCCAAGCATCCACCTCAAAGCCCTGCTGACTTAGATACAGTGCATTACGTCCCTGCCCACAGCCGACATCCAAAGCCCGACCACCGTGTAAATACGGCTTAGCCGCCAAAATTTCTGAGTGCGTAGGTGAAAGCTGATATTTCTTATAAAAATAATCCTGCGGGGTACAGTAAAATTGCAACTGACACTCTATGTCGTCACTGGTCGAAACAATTTTGTGCCATGCTTGCGGTTCAATAAACGGTGGCTGTTGCTCAGGGGTAAACAGCTGTTCAGATTGCACTTGACCAGCCTCATCTAAAAAAGCAAAGCTCAGCTCTCCTTGATAAATCTTTAACTTGGCCCACGTGCCTGCTTTGGTATTGTGCTGATTTTTAAACCCTTGCGGAATGGTCTGCGCAGTCCATACAGGAAGTTCTTTATAACAAATCAAGTCTTGCATCAGCCTAGTCCCCACCTTGTTATGACGTATTCGCCAGTCCATCGTTTTTTATTGAACACTTGTATGATCATAGCCAGTTCAGACTCAAATGAACATTCATTCAGTAACTAGAAACAGTAGATGGATAAGAAATAAAATCTGTTGCCACGGCATTGAGCGACTCATCGAACTTTCATGACTTTAAACTTTTGAGCTTTGGCGCCTTTTTGAACATTTTAATGATAGGCTTAAAGACAATAAAAACTCAGCTTAACTATATTTCAAATGATTCGGAGTCTATTGATGTTTGCATCACCTTTAAAAACCATCATTTGCTTAGGCGTCATAGAAACATTGTTCACAGGCTGTGCCACCAAAACCCTGATGACCAAAGACAATAAAACCTATACCCGTACCAACAAAGTCACCTTGATTGAAGACCAAGTGGTGGCTTTTGGCAAACCTGCTCAGCCTCTACCGAGTTTACCTGCGCATAGTTTAGTGATTGCGGGGCAACAAAAAAGTTATGTATTGACCCAAGGTGGGCCTCAATTTGTCAGCTTGATTGGGAAACTGGACCCGAAAAATATTCAAGTGACCCGAGAACTGAGTTTCTATTCAGAAAAGAATGATGGTCATTTTACGGGAACACTGCCACTGTCTTATGTGAAGCTCAAAGAAGACATCAGCAAGAAAGATCTGGAGTTTTTTATTGAAAATGGCGCGAAGGAATGTTCAAGTTCCAGTGATGAACGCATGTTTGCACAGCGTTTCTGTTTCGAGATCAAACTGGCAGGTGTGGTTTACCCTGCCGCGAACAATTTAGCGTCGTTAAAAGCCTTGAGTAAGCCTTATCAGGTGAGCATTTATACCCATCAAGAGGAAAGTTATAAATCGAAGTCAGGTATGAATCCTTTTGAAAAATTAGTGTTACTGCCTTTTGCCGTCGCAATTGATGTGGTCAGCCTGCCGTTCCAAGCGGCCGATAAAATTTTTGATTAAGACAATAACAGCACAGCGCCTAGAACGAATCAGGCGCTGTGCTGTTTTGTGAAAGACTTAAATTAAGAGTTCGCCCATCAACCAAGCCATATACTTTTCTTTGTCCATAAAGTCAGGTGCGCTGCCCGTATCTAGACTGAAATACTGTTGGTTAAACTGAATCACGATTTGTTCGGTGTGGTGCCAGTCTTCAATCATTTTGAAATATTGGTTGAAGAAAAAACGATTCTTCCCCCAGTTACTTAAGCGTTCTAATTTTGGATAGTTTTTATTTTCTACAAACTCACTATACACATGCTGAATATCATCAAAAACGTGTATGGTTCTCATGACTCACCTGCCTGCACTGAAAAGTCGTCATCGTTGTGATGCTTTTACTCTAGCAGCGTATTTTGAACAACAGATGACAGTCCGCTTACAAGACTGTCATCTTTGTACGGTGTTATAACTTCTGTTCTACCTCTTTTTGGGTCTGTTTTTCGACCTGCTGCATCTGGCTATTCAGTGCCAAAATCTCTTTATACAGCGCATTAAACTGCTGTAGTGGTGCATCTTCATAAAACATAAAGGTGTTGTTTTTCTTTTCCCATTGATTATTTTTCAGCACCAAGAAAATTTGATCCGCTTTGGCTAAATTCTGCTGTTCAAGACTAAACAAGCGGGTGGCTTCATGGCTTTTTTCACTGGCTTTCATGCTGTCGGTCAGTTGATGGCGGAACCGCGAAGATATTGCTAAATCTTTGGCCTGAGCAATGGCCTCTTTTTGACGTTGTTCAACCTGCTGTGCATAGCTCTCAACAACGGCATGTACGTCTTTCAGCATTTGCTCCGTTTCAGCATAATTGTTCTTTTTGTCTTTGCTTAATCGGTCAATATTTAGAAACTGATCCCAATTTAAGGCTTTTAAATCTCGTAGATATTGATTACGCGCTTCGGCATTTTGCAGCATATGACTGAGCACAAACTCCGCCATAATTTGATAGTCACCTGTCAGACGTGGGTCTTTTACATCGACTTGAATTGGTGTGGTCCAATCTTGAGCTTGTTTGTAAATTTGTTCGGTCTTTTCATACAGCACCGTTTCATAGCGTTGTAGCTGCTGCTGCTCTTTTTGTTGTTGAGAATACTGATAAAACATCCAACCAAAAACGGCACTGGTCGCAAGAACTAAAATCAACACGATACGTCGCATGTTCAGCTTCCTCTTCATTTCTTTTCATCATAGCAAATAAGGGCACATGATCAATATTTCAACATGTTATCGATATTTGAGGATGCTCAGGCCGTACCTTCCCCAAGTGGATGAGGAATGTACGGGAGATAAACGAATAAGGACGTGTTACTTCGTTGGAGCTATTCTCGGTTGCTGACTATTCTGTTGAATCCCTTGCATAAAATTCCGATCAATCTGCCCAATCGAAATTTGTTCACGGGCAATTTGTACATTGGTCGCATTACGGTCAATGCCAAACGGCTGTAACATAATATACAAACCTTCAGTTGGATTAGACGACTGCAAACCAGCGGCGATGTTCAAAACATGTTCACGTAACAAAGGAGGCACAGAATTTAGATCTGCGGTGACCGCAGGGGGCAAAATATCGATGTTTTGAGTGATGGTCGGATCGACCACAAAAGACTGTGCATCATCCTGTAACTGAACGATACGGTGCTGCAAGGCTTTACGAATATTTTCATCCTGTTGATAAGGAATCACACCCGTTTCAGCACGTAGCTCTGATTCCGCCATGGTTTTAAAAGTCGGTAGACTCACGATCTCACCATTGGCTTGCAGCAAAGTCGGCATAAAAAGAAGAACACAACAAAAAACTGGAAGAGAATTTAAAAATTTCATAAAACAATCCCAAACAATAAGAGATATAAAAGACATGCTCAAACTGAGCGTCTTCACCCTATTGTATATTTTTCGATCTTTGTGTTGCGTAGTTGTCAGATAAGCGGTCAAGCCCAGAAGATTCAACTGATTGAATCCATAGCGAAACCGCTTTTTTTAATGGGCCTGCTTTAAATTTTATAACTCATCCCCATCATTTCCTTAATTGCTCTTTTTACTATTTTGAGAAATCCCATGCGTGTAGATATTTGGTCAGATGTTGTTTGTCCTTTTTGTTATATTGGCAAAAAACGTTTAGAAGCGGCGGCTGAACAAGCTGGTGTTGAATTGGAAGTGCACTGGCACAGTTTTGAACTGGATCCAGATGCACCAGTACGCCAAGAAATTTCGAACTCAGAACGTCTCGCACTAAAATATGGTCGCACAGTCGCTGAAGTTGAAGAGATGCAACGTAATATTGCCAAAATGGCTGCGGAAGAAGGCATTGAATTTAACTGGGAAAATGCCAACTCAGGCAACAGTTTCAATGCACACCGTATTATCCACCTTGCTCAAAGCCATGGTTTAGGCAATGAAGCTGAAGAAGCCTTTTTCTTTAGCTATATGACGCAAGGCTTACCGATTGGTGAACGTGAAACCATTGAAGATGTGGCCTCTCGTATTGGTTTAAACCCAGTTGAAGTAGATGATGTGCTGGATTCTGACGAATACGCAGATTTCGTGAAGTTTGACCAAGAAGTGGCACGTGAACAACTGAAAGTAACAGGCGTGCCTTTCTTTGTTTTCGATCAACGTGTGGCTTTAGCGGGTGCGCAGCCGCGTGAAGTATTCTTACAAGTCCTTGAAAAAGCACAAATGCCAGCAGAAGAAAATAATGCGGCACAGTGTTCCGATGAGTCTTGTGAAACACCAAAACAATCATAAGGATACTGGATTCAGAGCTTAACTGAGCCCTATCCATAGATAAGAAAATCCCCGATCTGCGGGGATTTTTTTATAGGTTATAAAAAATGGACTTGTGTTTAATCGACCAAGAAACTAATTTTAAGATTGACCCGATATTCTACAATTTGGTTGTCCTTAATCACCACTTTTTGTTCATTGCTCCAAGCACCTTGAACATTCTTCACCGTCTCGGTGACTTTTGCGATGCCTGTCTGAATCGCATCTTCAAAACTTTTCGCACTGCTTGAATTGACTTCTACCACTTTTGCAATGGCCATCTGTTTGTCCTCAGCTATTATTGTTTTTTCCTGTTCATCTTAGGTGAATTTTCAATCAAAAATAGATGACTTAAACATTCCTCAGCAAAAACTTACACAGTGTGCACAATCAAAAGACTTTAAACATAATGAATATTTAACCAATTAGTCATGTAACTCCACGTCCTTTTTCAGGTCTCATTTCAGACAAAAAAGTCCTACTTTCAAGCTTCATTTTAAACTTGAAAATCTAAATTTTCACTTTAAATTTAAACAGCTTAGCACTGGAGTAAAAACTCTATATCAAACTAGAGTATTTATTCTAATTTATTGTTTTTTAACAATAAATGAACTCACCATTCATCTTTTAATGGCCTAAACCAGCGCTTGAATCGATCATTTTTTGATATTATTCATGCGAAATTTATCTTTTTAAAACTCCCAGTCTCCTTAGTGAGACCTCCTTTTTAGAGGAAATATCATGAACGCTGTTAAATATGCTTTGGCTGTCGCTGTAATGGCTCTTTCTGCAACTGTTTCTGCACAAGTTGTTTTTGTTCCAGATTTTCCTGTAAAAAAACCAGCAGACACTCAAACGGCAACGGCTGATGCTCCTGCGGCTGCACCACATCAAGAAGCGTAATTTGCGCTGACTTGGTCAAAAATAGGCAATATTGATTGCCTATTTTTTTGCCCAAAATTGCAAAGAACTGACAAAAAATTTCAGCTATGAACCCTCTAGGGCAAAAATATTTAATTCAATCTGTGCTGAAATCGAAATTATCTACATTTTTCACCACCCTTTTCTCGTATCAAGAGCAGAATAATTTTTGCCTATTTATTCTTTTCTAATTATGATCAAACAAGAAGACTGAACTCCAAAACCAATAAATTAAATGCACTCAATAGCACATGCCTATGCAAAATTTACAAGCCCTTATCCAAGGTCGTATTACACCCCAAGCCATTGACCTTGATCAATTGATTGCTTGCGCACAGCAGTATACGCAGCCGACTTCAGCCGAATATAAATTACTTGAACTGGCCATCAATATGGTTTTGGCAAGCTACTTGGAACAAGCACAAAAACAACTTTAGAGTTCAGCGCATGAAAGCAATCGAAAAAGCACTGCTGATCAAAGAACTGCATCAATTGATTGATGGTTTGGAACATCAACCTCTGTCTTTTTTTGAAATTGCGCGCTCGAAAAAACGCATCCGTGAAATTTTTGCACTCTGTGATGAACCCATTTTTCAAAAACAACTCGAAGCGTATAAGGCGCTGACTCAGCCTCAAGCTGCAGCTGAACGCTGGATACAACAAAGTCCCTACCAGCATGCCTATATTGGACTATTTCAATATGAGTCTGCTTTAACCGATGCCTTAAAACAGCAGGCGGCTTTCGCATGGGGTGTTTTATATAAATCAGGTTTAGGTTGGCAAATTGCTTTTCAAAGCACCCCACCTACACTGTATAGCAGCCCATGGCACTTAAAGTTTGAACACGCTTACCAATGGTTTTTGAGCCATGTACAAAGCGCTCAACAGCCCGAGAACGTACCTTTTATTACAACACCAGAAATATCCGAAGAAGTTGCAGAAGTTGCAGAAGTTGCAGAAGTTGCAGAAGTTGCAGAAGTTGCAGAAGTTGCAGAAGTTGCAGAAGTTGCAGAAGTTGCAGAAGTTGCAGAAGTTGCAGAAGTTGCAGAAGTTGCAGAAAATCAGTTTATCATCCCTGTTGCAACAATATTGGATGAAAAAACTGCCATCGGGCAGGCACAGAACAATGTGGTTAGCAATGCTTTTGTTCTCACGGGTATTGAGCTTTTAAACATTGCTATAGGTGATGATACATTGGCTAAACAGCCCCAAGATTCTGAGTCATTGCTCACCGAAGTCAGCCCAGATTCTGGTCTAGTTTTATCTAAGGTTGAAGCAGAGCTTCAAGTCGAAACTGAAATACAACCTACATTTGACAGCAGCCCAAATGCAACTCAAATTGAAGAAACGGAACTCAGCTCTTTTAAACAAAGCACTGTAGAAGAAGTGATCTCTATTAATGCTATTGAGCCAAGTATCAAACGAGATAAGGAACCTAAAAATCAGGTCGATATTGTACAAACAGATTTAGATCTTCAACCCGAAGTGTTACTAAAAAATTATTCGATTCTCAGCAATCTGCCTCTTTTAAGTGATGAGCTATATCCGCCTCAGGAAGAGTCTATAATCGATGCCGTTGCACCCATTCGATTTGACCTTAAGCCAAGTGCATCTATTTCAACGCTTGCCATTCAGGACTTTATCCAAAGGCGATCGATCTTGGCTGAACCACCAGATACAGACATTTCATCTGAATCTCAACAGCAAAATCCACTTGAAAGCGAAGTGACAGCACCAAACCCTGTTATGCAGGATAACCATACAGACAACTCAGAAACAATGGCACTTGCTGCGCCGCAACCTATACTGCTCACACAGATTAATCTAGGGCAATATCAAGCGCAATTACACACGCTGCATCAACCAAACTTAGACCCTAAGCTGTATGGCCTCGACATTTCAGGGCACATTGAGATCAATCAAAATATCGAGTTTCTGATCCACAGCGACCAACTCGATCACTGCTTGGACTATCCCATCTATTTGGCAGAACAGACTAATCAGCACGGCGGATTTATTAAGTATCTGGCCCTATTCGGTGCTGAGAGTCCTACGGAAGCCATTCGGCTGAGCCAACAATTTGCCCAGAGTGGTCAGCATCAACTCGCAGCCCTCCGCGAAATTGAATGGAACCAGCTACAGGATCACATGCAGGATCTGTTTTCGATTTTTCAGTTGTATACCCAACAAGCCAAACTGGTATGGCATATTGAGGACTATCACCCCTTTATTCTGGCCGATCTACTCAATAGCCGTAAATTCATCCAGTTTGAAGAAAGCTCCGCAGACGTAAATACCCCCATTTTAGTGTTAAAAGAGCGACAAAAAATTCGAGTGATTCATGGCCAAAAGCGGGTTGAACTCTCACGTACTGAGATCGCCTATCCATGCTTGGTCTTAGACCGACAGCACGGCGTCAGCTGGCAGCTGATTCAAAATACCATTTCTACTTTGCCTGAACCTATTACTGTGTTTCAATTATTTGATTCTATTCAAAAACAACTGAGTAGCGAGTTGTAGAGTTTTGTATTTTCTACTTGTGTTCTTATGTGAAATTTACAACACTAAAACATCGAAGAACAATAAAGTACGAAAGCATGCTAAGAACTCAACATGTGGGATCTATCTCTTTATTTTTCTGCCTAAGTTTAGGTGCATACGTCAACGTGGCTTGGGCGGAAAGCAATACCAACAGCACACAACATTTTGTGCCACCTCACGACGTGGCTGAAATTGACAAAATCGCATCTCCCCCCAAAGGTAATGGACTTTTATACCAAATTCCGCAGTGGATCGACTCACTTCCAACCGTTCTACCTGAAGAATCGAACGAGCTGATTGTGCCCACGACAGACCTCACTGAAGAACGCACGTGGGTCGACCGCCAGCAAAAAGAAGTTCGAAACTGGGCAGATCGAACCGCCATGAAAATGGACAACTGGTTTGGTGAAACCGATCCTAAAAAACCGGCCACAGCCACCTTACGGGTCTTGGTCGATAACCGTTGGAATAAACATGATGAATACGATGTAAAACCGCGGATTCGGGGCCGGGTTAAGCTTCCAACCTTAGAACATAAACTCAGCGTGGTGTTTGGTGATGACTCTTTAGATAACGAGCTGCAAAACAATGTTGCAATTAGCAATGAAAATCCACCCAGTGTGAATAACGATAAATCATTTGACCGTCGTCAAACCCGTGATGCCAATAGCTCACTGGCCTTAAGATGGTCACAACTGTCAGATCGCCTGCCATTTGAAACAGATTTCGACTTGGGGGTACGTTCAGGGGATGATATCTATGCACGTATCGAGTTATCGAAAGAATGGAAACTCGACAATGATTTCCGCGCTTATGCTGAACAGATTTATCGTTATGGTATCGACAGTGAAAATTATTTACGTACCAACCTAGAGCTGACTCATGCACGACCCAATCAACCATTTTTATCCAATCAGTTCAGTCTGACCTATGCAGACGATCAGGATGATGATCTGCTCTGGGATAACTATAGTTTTAGACAACACCAATTCTTTCATGGCAATCGTTTTAACTACGGCATTTATACCGGCGGTTTCTACAACAACGACGACCTGCGTTTGAACCGTTGGGGACCTTTTGTCTCGTGGCGTCAACCGTTCTTAAGGGAGTGGTTTTATATCCAAGGTGACTTAAATTATTTTAACGATCACCGTGAAGACCGCAGCCATTACGTCAGTGCTTTGGTGCGTTTTGAAGCTTTATTTTAATAGCATGGTGGATATTTAAGCTGAACTGTGGATAAGTTCTAACTTATCCACGAATATCCACATCAGCTTCTTTTCCGCCAATTTAATCGATGCGTTCAACAGATATTAAGGTGCTTGATCCAACTCATTGACATAAAAAAAAGCCTATCTTAACGATAGGCTTTCTTTAAACATATAATGGTTTATTGAAGCAATAAGCTGTTAATCCGTTTGATATATTCGGCAGGATCATCAGGTAAGCCGCCTTCAGCAATCACCGCTTGGTCAAAAATTACATTAGCCAAGTCATCAAACTGTGCCGAATTTTCTAATTTTCTCACCAATGGATGCTCTGGGTTAATTTCCAAAATTGGCTTGCTTTCAGGTACGGCCTGACCCGCTTGTTGCAGCATACGAATCAGTTGTGGAGAAAGCTCTCCCTCACCTGTCACCAAGCATGCAGGTGAATCCACCAAACGTGTGGTCACACGTACTTCTTTGGTCTTGGCTTTCAATGAGTCAGACAGTTTTTCAACCACAGGTTTAAACTGCTCTGCGGCTGCTTCAAGTGCTTTCTTCTCTTCGGCATCTTGTAAATCACCTAAGTCGACTGCACCTTTGGCCACGTTTTGCATTGGTGTGCCATCAAACTCATGTACAAATTCCATTGCCCATTCATCGACACGGTCTGCCATGAGTAAGACTTCAATTCCTTTTTTCTTAAACAGCTCAAGTTGTGGCGAGTTCTTCGCAGCATTGAGACTGTCTGCAGTCACATAGTAAATCGCTTTTTGCCCCTCAGGCATACGCGCTTTATAGTCCTGCAAAGAAGTGCTCACCGCATCATTGTTTGAAGTTGAGAAGCGTAAAAGTTTTAAAATACGCTCACGGTTACCAAAGTCTTCGCCCAAACCTTCTTTCAATACTGAACCAAATTCACGGTAGAAGGTTGTGAACTTCTCTTGATCTTTTTCATCTTCCGATTTAGCTAAAGCATCCAGCATGGTCAATACACGGCGTGCATTCCCTTCACGAATAGTTTTCACATCACGGCTTTCTTGTAACAACTCACGACTAACGTTCAGTGGCAAATCGGCACTATCGACCACCCCTTGGACAAAGCGTAAATAGTTTGGAATCAAGTTATCCGCATCATCCATAATGAAAACACGTTTTACATAGAGCTTAATCCCTGCTTTGGCTTCACGGGTAAAGATATTCGCAGCAGCTTTACTCGGTACATACAACAACTGCGTATATTCGGTACTACCTTCAACGCGGTTATGCGCCCATGCCAGTGGGGCTTCAAAGTCATGGCTGAGATTCTTATAGAACTCGATGTACTGCTCTTCAGTCACTTCATTTTTATTACGTGTCCACAGCGCGCTGGCTGAGTTAATCGCTTCCCACTCACCCGTTTTCACATACTGACCCGGTTTTGGCTCTTCACCTTCAACCGCTTCTTCTTGCTGCCAAACCTCTTTTTGCATCTCAATCGGCAGGCTAATGTGATCCGAGTATTTATTAATAATTTGCTTCACTTTATGCGATTGTAAATAGTCCAACGCATCTTCACGTAAATGTAAAATAATATCGGTACCACGGCTGTCTTTGTGGATCTGCTCGACTTCGAACTCACCCGTGCCCGCACTGACCCAACGTACCGCCTGATCAGCATCCACACCTGCACGGCGTGATTCTACGGTAATTTTGTCAGCCACAATAAAGCCTGAGTAAAAACCGACACCAAACTGACCAATCAGTTGTGCATCTGATTTCTGGTCACCTGTGAGCTTAGACATAAAGTCCTTGGTTCCAGACTTAGCAATCGTCCCTAAGTGATCAATCGCTTCTTGTTCAGTTAAACCAATCCCATTATCTGAAATAGTCAGTGTTTGATTGGCTTCATCAAAGCTGACGCGCACATGTAAGTCTGGGTCATTTTCATAATATTCAGGATGATTAATGCCTTCAAAACGCAGTTTATCGCAGGCATCGGATGCATTTGAGATCAATTCACGTAGGAAAATGTCAGGATTCGAATACAGTGAATGCGTCACTAAATGTAATAGCTGAGCCACTTCAGCTTGGAAACTATGTTTATGTGCGTTTTGCTCGCTCATCAATCGCTCCTTAATGTATTAAGTCTTATAGAGAATGCTTAATGAATTGGAGTGAGCGATACGTTTTTCAATAGCAATCGCAAGTTTTTTTGCTTTTTTTTAAAATGGGCCCTGACGGTAAATACGATCTAAATGTAGTTCTAACTGCTGCTGGCGCATTTTATACACATCCATAAGGCAACTTTGTGAAGCACCACAACGGTCACGAAGACTCAACCACTTCACTTGCTCATCCTGAATCATGCCACGCGTCCCCATCGGAACAAGGCGTTTTAAAATGGTATAAGTGGTGGCCATTTTCACATCGGCGTCATTGATTTGGCGATACTCACAAATCGCATGTTCTGTAGTCGTTTTTGCTTTATCACAATTAAAACTGGCCGCTTGAGCATGCATGCTCCACGCCAAACCACAGACTAAACCGATCCCGAGCATAGATTTCATTTTTATAACTCTCTTATTCTGTTTCTATCCATTCTATAGATGATTTTCTTTTAATACTGAATCATCGTGATTTATTTCAACGTTGACCACTATTCAACTTTAGTCTTTGCATAAAAAAACCCCATCATCGATGAGGTTCTTAAAAAGCTACTTTTGATTATTAAAATTTGTAGCTATAACCGAGGGTATAAATCACTGGATCGATATCTAATTTGAAGTTTTCAACCACAGTTTCAACTTTTGGGTTTAAGTCCGCATAACGAACATCAACAAACACACCCCAGTTTTTTGCATCAGCAGGTTGGTAATTAAAACCAAGTTGAGCAGCATAGCCGTAGTCATCTTTGACTTTAACTTTAGTTCCTGAGAGTACACCTGAAGTTTCTTCATCCCAAGCAATAAATGCTGTTGCACCGACACCAATATAAGGCGTGAAACCTGTTGAATTTTTAAAGTTGTATTTTGCAGTCACTGTTGGCGGCAAATGCTTCAGTTTTACAGCATTGCTACCATTTACTGTCACGTCATGGCTAATTGGTGTCGCCAATAGCAGCTCTGCAGAAATATTGTCATTAAAGAAATATTCAACCGATGGCGTAAACGCGAGTTCGCTATCTGCTTCAACCGTTAATGTACCATTCGCAATTTTCGTGTCCTGCGTTGGCGCAATTGCAGATCCACCGACTTTGACTTGCCATTGACCTGCCATTGCAGCAGATGCAGAAAGACCCATTAATGTAATTAGAGCAATTTGCTTCAACATTTCAAACAACCTCTGTTCGTAAAATAATTAATATAAAAATTAACATTAATTCATCATAAACAAGAGTGTAATTAATATGCAATTATAATAATAATGTATTTTAAATACCATTTTTAAGTTATTGTTTTAAATTAATTTAAATATTAAATATACCATTTTAGTTGGTTTTAAATTAATAACAAAAAATCAAAATAAATATATTTTAATTCCAACCTTTTTAATCCGAATTAATATTATAAACCCGATTGTTTTAATCTGAATAAATAATAAAAAAGGCGATTTAAAATCGCCTTTTTATAATAATTTGGGGGGTTAAATTACAACACCATGGCAGCAATCCAACCGAAAATCATGAGCGGAATATTAAAGTGAATAAAGGTCGGGATCACACTGTCTTTCATGTGATCATGCTGACCATCCATATTCAAACCCGAAGTCGGTCCCAAAGTGGAGTCAGAAGCTGGAGAACCCGCATCACCGAGTGCCGCAGCCGTACCAATAATCGCAATGGTTGCCGCTGGACTGAAACCAAACTGGATACACAAAGGCACATAAATAATTGCTAAAATTGGAATGGTAGAGAACGAAGAACCAATGCCTAAAGTAATCAGTAAGCCAATCAATAGCATCCAAAATGCAGCGAGTCCTTGGCTAGAACCAATCCACTGCACTGATGCTTCTACCAATGCTGGCACTTGATTGGTCGCAGAAATAACAGATGCAAAACCTTGTGCTGCAATCATAATGAAACCAACTAATGCCATCATTCGCATACCGCTAATAATCACATCATCTGCTTCTTTCCATTTAAAAATGCCTGCACAGCTCAAAATCGCAACACCAACCAAACCAGCTAAAATCATGGAATCTGATGCAATTTGTACCCAAAGCGTAGCAACTACCGCAATGAGAGCCATAGATAACGTAAACTTTGAAATTTCGGGCTTAGACTTCTCACCCGTGATATCAAGTTCAGAAGAAATACTTTGCTGCACTGGTTCCACATGTACTTCTTCGTATACACGTTTCTTACGGTAACTAAAGAATACAGCAACCAATAAACCAATAAACATGCCAAAAACAGGAATGGCCATTGCTGAAGGGATATCGGCATAATTGATTTTAAAGCCGTAGGGTTGCCCGAAAGTATTAATATTTTGACCTAAGATGTCATTCAGGAAAATCGCACCAAATCCAAATGGTACCAGCATATAAGTGGCAACCAAGCCAAATGTTAGAACACAAGCAATTAGTCGACGATCTAACTGAAGATGGTTAAACACACTTAATAAAGGAGGAATCAGGACTGGAATAAACGCAATATGCACAGGAATGACGTTTTGTGAACAAATGGCTGCTAACGCGACGGTTATAAAAATCAGATATTTAACCCGATTTTGTGCCTTTTCATTGCTCGAACCTTTCAATGTTTTAATAAGCTTATAGGCCAACAAGTCAGGTAAACCTGAGCGTGCCAAAGCCAAAGCAAATGCACCTAAAACCCCGTAAGCCAACGCAATTTTTGCGCCGCCCCCAAGCCCATTATTAAATGCTTCGAGGGTACCGTGTAGCCCTAAACCAGCCAATAAACCACCTGTGACAGCACCAATAATTAATGCAAATACTACAGGCACACGAGCTAATGAAAGTCCAAACATGACCCCAATAGCGGCAAGAATTGCGAACATAGTGAAAAGAGTGACTTGGAAGAAAGGCGCATTTTATCAGAAAATAACCAAAAAATTCTGCCCTTACAGGTCGCTAGCGCCTTTCTCTTTCACAGATCATTTCAGCTGGCTTCAACACAACGCCGGTTTTGAACAAACTTTCTGATTTCTTTAGCAATTATCTCAGGCTGGCTCAAGATTGCCCAGTGGTTGGCATTTACATTCACCCGTTGAAAATCCTCGACCCACTTCGGCATTTCATCGATCAAAGCGGGACTAACAAACTGATCTTGCTCCAACACAATCGCTTGTACGGGACAAATTGCAAAACGTTCCCGAGGTTTCGTCAGGCGTGGGATAAAGTTCGCGCGGTAGAGCGCAACCCCGTGTTTACCATCGGCAGCAATGTGATGATTCAACGGTAAGTCTGAACGTCCTTCTAAACGCGATAAAACTTTGCCCCAATGCTCAGGACTAAAAAACTGCCATACGGTTGGTGCTAAAAAAGGCAACTGAAAGACCGCAATGTACCAAGACTTCGTTAACTGCTTAAAAAATTGAGGCTTATGCTGTACGAACTGTTCACGCATCCAAAATGCGGCATGGTCTAAACATGGGCCTGAAATGGTGGTAAATGACAGCATACGCTCTCTAAATTTTGGCTCAGTCGCGGACTCCCATGACTGAATCGAACCCCAGTCATGCGCAACCAGATGAAAGTTACGCTGTGGGATCACACTATTCACCACACTTTCCAAATCTAGCGATAGCTGAGGCAAGGCATAGGCCCGTGTACGACGCGGCACACTCGACATCCCTGCACCGCGAACATCATAGGTCACAATATAATAATCTTGCACCAGATGCCCAATCACAGGCTCCCAGACCTCTTGATTATCTGGATAGCCATGCACCAAGACCAGCACAGGATTGTTCGCATTGCCCCATGTTTTCACATAAAGTCTTTGCTGATCTGTAGTTTGCACCCAGTAACTTTGCTGCTCCATATTCAGCTCCTTATTGTTATTGACTGTTTTTTATACTTTACTGGCAAAACGATCAATGCCAATTGATTTGATCTTCTCTAGTATGGATAGAAGTTCATCAGATACCATTGACCGAAATGAGCATTTTAAAAAAAATTGTGACACAGCCGATTGTCGCGAAATATATTTTTAATCATTTTGCCCCCTTTAAAGGTGCAGGGATTCAAATTGAAAAATTTGACCTTAAACACTACCATATTCGCGTCAAAATGCCCCTCACTCGACAAAACCGAAATATTGTCGGCGTACATTTTGGCGGGAGCTTATATGCGATGGTCGACCCTTTTTATATGACCCTACTGATGCACCACTTAGGCAACAAGTATATTGTCTGGGACAAAGCCGCCTCCATCCAATTTCTCAGCCCAGGGCGCAGTACAGTCTATGCAGACTTTCACCTCGATGCCCAAGAAATCGCGACCGTGAAACAACTGGCCGACAACTATGCCCCCGTACATCGTATTTATACCTTAAATATTTATGATGAAGCTGGCATTCGAATTGCAGAAGTGGAAAAGACTTTATATATCCGTCGTAAAAAACCTAAGCCGGCACAGCTATAAAAAAAGCACTTCCATGAAGTGCTTTTTTTGGAAATTTGAACTTAAAACATTATTTACGTTCTTCAATAGCAGCGCCTGCGCCACCGCCGATGGCACCACCAATGGCAGCGCCGGTATTACCACCAAACACGCTTTTACCCACTGCTGAACCAATCGCACCGCCAACACCACTGTAGGTTGCATTACGGTTTGATCCACCTTGGGCTTTACTGCCCACAGCCGCACCAGCACCACCACCAACGGCTGCACCTACACCGCCACCGAGGCTATTCCCCGCAGCACCACCTACTGCACCGCCTAAAGCCGCTGTCCCAATACGTTGCTCAGAAGCGCTCATATTTTCACAACCTGCCAACAGCATCGTCGAAAGAGATGCCACTGCAATAATGCTCATATATTTTTTCATGAGATTTGTCCTTATTGGCTATTTCTTACAGCATAAAAGATCAGTATGAACTTAAAACCCGTGAAATGTTACGGTTACAGCTGCTATTGCTGAAAATTTGTAAGCAAGAAGCCCTCCTTAGAGGGCCTCATACCGCATTCAATTCAAGCTTATTCAGGCTCTTTCACCACAACCACATCTTTGGTGGTGGTGCCATTTTCTTGGAGCACCGCACGCGTCACACTTTCTTGACTGTTCGGGTCTTTCACTTGATCCAGTTTCAGCTCCTTACGTACGGGTTCCTGCCCTTTCTTAAACTCAACCCCTTGTGCGTCAACTTGCTTACCTTCTGCAAGGACTACACCACCTTGACTCAAGGTCGATTTCACTTCAACTTTGGATGTCGGGACAATTACACTACCCTTTTGCACCATTGGTGCAGACATTTTTTTATCTGAAAATTGGCTGGCATTTTCTTCGAGAACCACTTCACGCGCCACGATATCTTTACCACCATTTTTCACTTCAAAAATAGTCGCTTCGGTCGTTCGCACAGGCTCTTGACCCGCGACACTGCGAATAATCTGTGTTTTGACAATCGGTACAACCGCCTTATCCTCCACGGTGATGGTATTTGGCATCGGTGCTGCCATCGTTTGGCTCACAAATGCGAAGATGCTTAAGCCCAATAGTTTTGATGTCAATTTCATGTGTAACCACCTCTATTTTTTAATCGTTAATGAAGTAAGGAGATTTGTGTACTTATATTTTTACTATAGGAAAAATGTGAAATTTATAAAAGCTTAAAACCGCTTCTGTAACAAAAGGACAAAAAAAAGCCACCCGAAGGTGGCTTTTTCATGCATTTAAAGGGCTAATTACAGACCGTTAAACTCATCGCTAAATGCTTGGCTTAATGCTTGATCCACATCAGAGAAGTCATTTACAAGCTCATGCTCTGCAGCTTCAGCTTCTTGACGACGACGCTCTAAATGATACGCAAGACCAGTACCTGCAGGAATTAAACGACCTACAACTACGTTCTCTTTCAAGCCACGTAAATCATCTTCTTTACCTGTTACAGCCGCTTCAGTCAACACACGTGTTGTTTCCTGGAACGATGCAGCAGAGATGAACGAGTCAGTAGAAAGCGACGCTTTGGTAATACCCATCAATTGACGTTCAAACTTCGCAGGGAACTTGTTTTGCGCAAGAACAGCTTGGTTCTCTTGCATCACGCGGATGTAATCCACTTGTTCGCCTTTAATGAAGCTTGTATCACCGCCATCAGTGATATCAACTTTACGCAACATTTGACGTACGATCACTTCAATGTGCTTGTCGTTGATTTTTACACCTTGCAGACGGTATACGTCTTGAACTTCGTTCACGATGTAGTTGGTCAGCGCAACTTCGCCTTTCAAGCGTAAGATGTCATGTGGGTTCTGTGGACCGTCAGAAACAGTCTCACCACGGTTCACATGTTCACCTTCGAACACGTTCATGGTACGCCATTTTGGAATCAGTTCTTCGTAAATCTCAGAACCATCATCTGGAGTAATCACTAAACGGTTCTTACCTTTAGTCTCTTTACCAAAGCTTACAACACCTGAAATTTCAGCAAGAATTGCATGCTCTTTCGGTTTACGCGCTTCGAACAAGTCAGCTACACGCGGTAGACCACCGGTAATGTCACGCGTACGTGAAGTTTCTTGAGGTACACGACCAATAACGTCACCCACACCAATTGTTTCGCCATCACGGACAGAAAGAATCGTGTTTTGTGGTAGGAAGTAGAACTGCTCACCACCATCCGTCGTATCAAGAACAACCGCAGGACGTAAATCTTTACCAGACGCAGGACGTGCAGTCACAGGTAAGATTTCAATCGTCGTCATACCTGTTGCATCATCAGTTTTCGAGGTAACAGTGACGCCATCAGCGATTTGGCTGAAACGTACTTTACCTGCAACTTCTGTTACAAGTGGGTGGGTGTGCGGATCCCAAGTCGCCACGATACCGCCAGCTTCTACAGCTTCGCCATCTTTCAACAAGATAGACGCACCATATGGCAGTTTATAACGCTCACGCTCACGACCTAAATCATCCGCAATACCGATTTCGCCAGAACGAGAAGTCGATACCAAGTGACCTTTGGCATGTTGTACTGTTTTCACATTGTGGAAACGTACAGTACCTTTGTTACGTACTTGTACGCTGTTTGCAGCAGAAGTTCGGCTTGCAGCACCACCTACGTGGAAGGTACGCATTGTTAACTGTGTACCTGGCTCACCAATCGATTGTGCAGCCATAACACCCACAGACTCACCAGGGTTCACCTGATGACCACGTGCAAGGTCACGACCATAACATTTCGCACATACACCGAATGTAGATTCACACGCAACCACTGAACGTACTTTAACTTCATCGACACCTTGCTCTTCTAGGAAGTTTGCAAGTTTCTCATCAATCAAAGTGTTACGAGGCAGGATAACGTCGTCAGAACCTGCTTTCTTCACATCTTCAGCAACAACACGGCCAAGTACTCGAGTACCTAAGTTCTCGATCACGTCACCGCCTTGAATGAACGGAGTCATTACAAGACCGCCCAAAGTACCACAGTCAGGCTCAGTAATTACCAAGTCTTGCGCTACGTCTACAAGACGACGTGTCAAGTAACCAGAGTTTGCTGTTTTCAGTGCTGTATCGGCCAAACCTTTACGTGCACCGTGTGTTGAAATGAAGTACTGAAGTACTGTCAAACCTTCACGGAAGTTCGCTTTAATTGGGGTTTCAATGATCGAACCATCTGGTTTCGCCATCAAACCACGCATACCCGCTAACTGACGAATCTGAGCTGCCGAACCACGGGCACCTGAGTCAGACATCATATAGATCGAGTTGAATGATTTTTGCTTCTCATCTTCACCCTGTTTGTTTTTAACAGTGGTAAAAGACAAGTTGTCCATCATCGCTTTCGCTACTTGGTCATTGGTACGTGCCCAAATATCGACAACTTTGTTGTAACGTTCGCCAGCAGTTACGAAACCTTGTTCGAACTGTTGCTCAATTTCACGAACTTCAACTTCTGCTTTTTCAATAATTGAGTACTTCGCAGGTGGAATCACCATGTCTTCCATACCTACCGATACGCCTGAACGTGTCGCTTGACGGAAACCTAAGTACATCAATTGGTCAGCAAAGATCACGGTATCTTTAAGACCTAATTTACGGTAGCAAGAGTTAATCAATTTAGAGATGTTTTTCTTGGTCATCTCAACGTTGATTTGTTGGAAATCCATACCTTCTGGCACAACTTCCCAAAGTAAGCAGCGACCTGGTGTTGTATCCACAACAATGGTTTGCTGTTCACGGTTACCATTTTCATCAATCACAGTCTGGTGTACACGTGCTTTTACGCGAGCGTGTAAATTTACCTGACCTGTTGCAAGTGCACGGTTAACTTCGTGAGTATCTGCAAACACCATGCCTTCACCTTTGGCATTGATCGCATCACGAGTGATGTAATACAAGCCTAAGACAACGTCCTGAGACGGTACGATGATTGGCTCACCGTTCGCTGGAGACAAGATGTTGTTGGTCGACATCATTAACGCACGCGCTTCTAACTGCGCTTCAAGTGTTAATGGTACGTGTACCGCCATTTGGTCACCGTCGAAGTCGGCGTTAAACGCAGCACAAACGAGTGGGTGAAGACGGATCGCTTTACCTTCAATCAGGATCGGTTCAAATGCTTGAAGACCCAAACGGTGAAGTGTAGGCGCACGGTTCAACATCACAGGGTGTTGACGAATCACGTGAGCAAGAACGTCCCAAACTTCTGGAGTTTCGCGCTCAACCATTTTCTTCGCAGCTTTAATGGTTGTTGCTTGACCAGATGCTTGTAGCTTCGCGAAAATGAATGGCTTGAATAATTCAAGTGCCATCTTCTTCGGAAGACCACATTGGTGCAGGCGTAAAGTAGGACCTACAGTAATTACCGAACGACCCGAATAGTCAACACGCTTACCAAGTAAGTTTTGACGGAAACGACCTTGTTTACCTTTGATCATATCAGCCAAAGATTTAAGAGGACGCTTGTTCGAACCCGTGATTGCACGACCACGACGACCGTTGTCTAACAATGCATCTACAGACTCTTGTAACATACGTTTTTCATTACGTACAATAATGTCTGGCGCTGCAAGGTCAAGAAGACGCTTCAAACGGTTGTTACGGTTGATCACACGACGGTAAAGGTCGTTCAAATCAGAAGTCGCGAAACGACCACCTTCAAGTGGTACTAACGGACGAAGATCTGGTGGAAGTACTGGAAGTACATTCATCACCATCCATTCTGGCTTGTTGTTTGACTCTTTAAACGCTTCCATCAACTTCAAACGCTTAGACGCTTTTTTAAGCTTAGTCTCAGACGTTGTGTTTGGAATTTCTTCACGTAAACGTGAAATTTCGTTTTCAAGATCGATGTCTTTTAACAAGTCTTGAACAGCTTCTGCACCCATTTTCGCAGTGAATTCATCACCGTGTTCTTCTAAAGCGTTGAAGTATTCTTCATCGTTTAAAAGTTGGTATTTCTCAAATGGAGTCATACCTGGGTCAGTTACTACGTAAGATTCGAAATACAATACACGTTCGATATCACGTAAAGTCATGTCTAATAATAGACCAATACGGCTCGGAAGTGATTTTAAGAACCAAATATGTGCAACTGGAGAAGCCAGCTCGATGTGACCCATACGCTCACGACGAACTTTCGCAGTTGTTACTTCAACGCCACATTTTTCACAAATGACGCCTTTGTATTTCATACGCTTGTATTTACCACACAAGCATTCGTAATCTTTGACTGGACCAAAAATTTTGGCACAGAATAAACCATCACGTTCTGGTTTGAACGTACGATAGTTAATGGTTTCAGGCTTTTTAACTTCACCATGAGACCATGACTTAATCATTTCTGGTGACGCAAGACCAATACGGATGCGATCAAACTCAACTGGAGCATGACCGTCTGAATCCGTCTTTTTGCGCATGATATCGAGCAAGTCTTTCAATTTTTTTCTCCGTGTGTTGTGGAGACTTTCACTACACAACTGGGTCACAAATATTGTTTTTTAACTGAGAAATCTCCCCGCTTCCCTTTCGAGGAAGCCTCTCTTTGAACAAGAGAGGTTGGGGAGATTCAATGGAGAAACTTAGTCACCATTTTTCAGTTCAATGTTGATACCTAAAGAACGGATCTCTTTGGTCAATACGTTGAACGATTCAGGCATACCTGGGTCCATATAATGGTTACCATCTACAATGTTCTTATAGATACGGGTACGACCTTCAACGTCATCCGACTTAACAGTAAGCATTTCTTGAAGCGTGTAAGCTGCGCCATATGCTTCAAGCGCCCAGACTTCCATCTCACCGAAACGCTGACCACCGAATTGTGCTTTACCACCAAGCGGCTGTTGAGTTACTAATGAGTATGAACCAGTAGAACGCGCGTGCATCTTGTCATCTACCAAGTGGTTCAGTTTCAACATGTACATGTAACCTACAGTTACAGGACGGTCAAACTGTTCACCTGTACGACCATCATACAATACTGTTTGACCAGTACGTGAAATGTTCGCAAGCTCTAACAAGTCTTTAATTTGTGATTCTTCAGCACCATCGAATACTGGCGTTGCAAGTGGAACACCCGCACGCAAGTTACCTGAAAGCACCAAAATTTCATCATCAGTTAAGCTATCAAGATCTTCTTGCTCGCCACCAACTTTGTTATAAATCTTGTCTAAGAATCCACGAAGCTCAAGTACAGTACGTTGCGCTTTTAACATCTTGTCGATTTCTTCGCCAAGACCTTTCGCTGCCATACCTAAGTGAGTCTCTAGAATCTGACCCACGTTCATACGTGACGGTACACCCAGTGGGTTCAATACGATGTCGACTGGAACACCATTAGCATCGTGCGGCATGTCTTCAACAGGTAAGATGTTAGAAACAACACCCTTGTTACCGTGACGACCCGCCATCTTATCACCCGGTTGGATGCGACGTTTAACAGCCAAGTAAACCTTAACAACTTTCAATACACCTGTTGTTAATTCATCACCTGTAGAAAGTTTGCGTTTTTTCTCTGCAAACTTCTCATCAATTTCAAAGCTCTTCTCTTTCAAGAACACTTGAATTTGAGTTAAACGCTCTGCAATAGCTTCATCAGTCGGTTGGATTTCAAGTAAATCAACCAATTCTAAACCAGACAATACGTCTGCAGAAAGCTTATCGCCACGCTTGGTTGTACCACCACCGTTAGACTCTTGACCTGTCAACAAACGAACAATACGTTCACGTGCTGCTTCTTCGAAGATTTTGTATTCTTCTTTCAAGTCTTTACGGTATGAATCTAGCTGAGCTTTTTCAATTGCTTGCGCACGTTCGTCTTTTTCAAGACCGTCACGTGTAAACACTTGAACGTCAATCACTGTACCTTTGGTACCTGATGGAACACGTAAAGATGAGTCTTTTACGTCAGCTGCTTTTTCACCGAAGATTGCACGAAGCAATTTTTCTTCTGGTGTTAACTGCGTTTCACCTTTAGGCGTTACTTTACCTACAAGGATATCACCAGCAGTCACTTCAGCACCGATATATACGATACCTGATTCATCAAGCTTAGACAGTGCAGCTTCACCCACATTCGGGATATCCGCTGTGATCTCTTCCGCACCCAATTTCGTATCACGTGCAACACATGATAATTCTTGAATGTGAATCGAGGTTAAACGGTCTTCTTGAAGTACGCGCTCTGAAAGTAAGATCGAGTCTTCATAGTTGTAACCATTCCACGTCATGAATGCAACGCGCATGTTTTGACCGAGTGCAAGCTCACCGCCATCTGTTGATGGACCGTCAGCCAATACATCACCACGACCGACTTTATCACCAAGTTTCACAAGAACTTTTTGGTTAATACAAGTGTTTTGGTTCGAACGTGTATATTTGATCAGGTTATAGATATCTACACCTGCCTCGCCTGCAACCATTTCATCTTCGTTGACACGAATCACGACACGTGAAGCATCGACGAACTCGATACGACCACCACGACCCGCAATCACACACACACCAGAGTCATGCGCTACATTTGCTTCCATACCTGTACCTACAAGCGGTTTGTCAGCAATCAATGTAGGCACAGCTTGACGCTGCATGTTTGAACCCATCAATGCACGGTTGGCGTCATCGTGTTCAAGGAATGGAATCAGTGATGCAGCAACAGAAACAACCTGCTGTGCAGAAACGTCCATATGCGTCACTTTTTCAGGCGGCATACGTACGAAATCACCTTGGTGACGTACAGAAACAAATTCTTCTGTTAAGTTACCGTCTTTATCTACGCCAGAATCGGCCTGTGCAATCACAGTACCTACTTCTTCAATTGCAGATAAATACTCAACTTCATCCGTTACACGACCATCAACCACTTTACGGTATGGTGTTTCTAAGAAACCGAAATTGTTACATTTCGCATAAACAGAAAGCGAGTTGATCAAACCAATGTTTGGACCTTCCGGCGTTTCAATTGGACATACACGACCGTAGTGAGTTTGGTGTACGTCACGTACCTCAAAGCCCGCACGTTCACGTGTCAAACCACCGGGACCAAGCGCCGACACACGACGTTTGTGCGTAATCTCAGACAATGGGTTGTTTTGGTCCATGAACTGAGATAACTGGCTTGAACCAAAGAATTCTTTGATTGCAGCAGCCACTGGTTTCGCATTGATCAAATCTTGCGGAGACAAGTTATCTGTTTCAGCTTGGCTTAAACGTTCTTTAACAGCACGTTCTACACGAACTAGACCAACACGGAATTGGTTTTCAGTCATTTCACCTACTGAACGCACGCGACGGTTACCCAAGTGGTCGATATCATCGACTTCACCTTTACCGTTACGGATTTCAACCAATGTTTTGAGTACATCAGTGATATCTTCGTTCGACAAAATGCCTTCAACTTCACGAGACTTCTGATCGGTACCCACTTCGTAAGGACGACCCAAACGACGGTTGAACTTCATACGACCCACTGGAGAGAGGTCATAACGCTCTGAAGAGAAGAACAAGTTATTGAATAAGTTTTCAGCCGCTTCTTTCGTTGGTGGCTCACCTGGACGCATTACTTTGTAGATTTCTACCAATGCTTCTTCACGGCCTGTCGTGGTGTCGGCACGTAAAGTATCTGCAACGAATGAACCACGGTCGATGTCATTGGTGAATAGAATGTTAAATTGTTTAACACCACCTTCAGCCAATTTCACCATCACTTCATGGCTGAGTAAGGTATTTGCTGCAATCACATCACCATCTTTAAGAGGGATGTCTTCTGCAGTAATACGCTCGTATAAGTACTCATCAGGCACAGAAAGCTTTTCTAGGCCAGCAGCTTCCATTTGACGCACATGACGCGCGTTGATACGCTTGCCTTGCTCAACAATGGTTTTGCCATCATTATCTACGATGTCAAATTGTGCCATTTCGCCACGCAAGCGTTCTGGAACAAGGTCAATCTGGTAGCTACCCATGTCTAGGTATACAGGCACTTTTTCATAGAACAAGTCTAAGATTTGCGCATTGTTATAACCCAAAGCACGAAGAACCACAGTCGCAAGTAATTTACGACGACGGTCAATACGCACAAATACAAGGTCTTTTGCGTCAAATTCAAAGTCTAACCATGACCCACGGTAAGGAATAATACGCGCAGAATAAAGCACTTTACCACTAGAGTGAGTTTTGCCTTTATCGTGGTCAAAGAATACGCCCGGTGAACGGTGTAATTGAGATACGATTACACGCTCAGTACCATTAATAACGAATGTACCGTTATCGGTCATGAGTGGCATTTCACCCATGTACACTTCTTGCTCGCGCACGTCTTTAATTGATTTAGTTTCGCGATCTTTTAAGATCAAACGAATTTTTACGCGCATTGGTGCTGCATAAGTTGAGCCACGAAGAATACATTCGCGTACATCAAACTCAGGCTTACCAAGACTATACTCAACAAATTCTAAAGCAGCATTGCCAGAATAACTTTCTATAGGAAAAACTGAACGAAACGCGGCTTGCAGACCGATATCTTCGCGGTTTTTTGGTGATTTGCCATCTTGTAAAAATGTTCTGTACGAGTCGACTTGAATCGCGAGCAAGTACGGAGCATCCATAACACTAGGCAATTTACCAAAATTCTTACGGATCCGTTTCTTTTCGGTATATGAGTATGCCATCTGGAGTCCTCGGAAAGTAAACCGAGCCCGCCTGCAGAACGGGCTCAGAAGGAATTACGCAGGCCGATATGGCCACCACTTTTTACAAATGCTGCAATTTTCAGTGGTATTGAAACGCTTACCAATATTTTTAAATTTGAAAAATATTGGTAAGCGTTTGATTCTTTTCTTTATTTTAATTTGATGGATTTTCCACCAAGCAAACAAAAATCGAGCCGATTATTGTAACGCAAAAAGGCTGATGACCCAAGAGCCATCAGCCAATTTTTGGGGTGAAATTAATATTCCCCCCCTGGTAACATTACTTAATAGTAATAGTAGCACCAGTTTCTTCAAGTTTTTTCTTAAGTTCTTCAGCTTCTTCTTTAGAAACTGCTTCTTTAAGAACTGAAGGAGCGCCTTCAACCATGTCTTTAGCTTCTTTCAAGCCAAGACCAGTGATTTCACGAACTGCTTTAATCACAGCTACTTTGTTCGCACCGAAAGAAGTCAACTCAACGTTGAATTCTGATTGCTCTTCAGCAGCAGCAGCAGCAGGACCTGCAGCTACAGCTACAGCAGCAGCAGATACGTTGAATTTTTCTTCGAAAGCAGAAATAAGTTCAACAAGTTCAAGAACAGTTTTTTCAGCAACTGCGTTTAAGATTTCTTCGTTTGTTAAAGCCATGAGAGTAACTCCAAATGGGTATTGAATGATGTGTGTTTAAGTTTGAGCTTATGCAGCTTCTGACTCGTTTTTCTCTTGAAGCGCTGTAAGTAAGCGACCCAATTTCGAAATAGGAGCTTGAAGGACGTTTGCAAGCATAGTAAGCGCTTTCTCTTGGTTTGGAAGATTCGCGATAACGCTAACTTCTGCGCCTTGATAAAGTTTGCCTTCAAATGCAGCAGCTTTAAGTTCAAATGCTTTGTTAGTTTTCGCAAATTCTTCGAATAAGCGTGCCGCAGCACCCATATCATCTGCAGAAGTTGAGAAAGCTAAAATTGTTGGGCCAACAAGGTTGTCGTTCAAGATATTGAATGGAGTATCTTGAAGAGCGCGTTTAGCCAAAGTATTACGTACAACACGTGTAGCAACACCTAACTTACGAGCTTCAACACGAAGAGCAGTTAATTGCTCAACAGTTAAACCTTGGTAGTCAGCAACAACAGCAGCAAACGCAGTAGAAGCAACTTCAGTTACTTCAGCAACGATCTGTTTTTTGCCTTCGATAAGAAGAGCCATTGTAAAACCTCCTAACGGTGATTTATGTACTTACGCGAAGTACACTCCCAATTCGCAAGTTCATCACTGAACTTACACGCGGAGGATGAACAAATCACACCACCGCGTCTACTCAGGCTGGGAAATTAAGAAAGTAATCGAAATTACTCTCGCCTGAGGTCTTTGACGCTGATAAATCTACATTTACCAATTCAAAGTTTGCCTAAGTTTGCAAGTAGTCCGAAACCGGTTTCTCTTGCGTAATATTTGAAGCAGTGCTTCAAATATTACTCAGGGCTTTAAAATTCTGTCTAAGTTAAACTTAGTTAGAAACGTTGTTTACATCAACAACAAGACCTGGACCCATAGTTGAGCTCAAAGTGATCTTTTTGATGTATACACCTTTAGATGTCGCAGGCTTTAACTTTTTCAAGTCTGCAATCAAAGTTTCAACGTTTTGACGAACAGCTTCAGCAGAGAAATCTACTTGACCGATCGCAGCGTGGATAATACCCGCTTTGTCTACACGGTAACGTGCTTGACCAGCTTTTGCATTTTTAACTGCACCAGCTACGTCAGGAGTTACAGTACCCACTTTAGGGTTTGGCATTAAGCCACGTGGACCAAGAATCGTACCCAACTTACCCACAACGCGCATTGCATCAGGAGCAGCAATCACTACATCAAAGTCAAGGTTACCCGCTTGGATGCTTTCAGCAAGGTCATCAAAACCAACCACGTCCGCGCCTTCAGCTTTAGCAGCTTCAGCAGCAGCGCCTTGAGCAAACACAGCTACACGTACAGTTTTACCAGTACCTGCAGGAAGTGTAGTCGCGCCACGAACAACTTGGTCAGATTTACGAGGGTCAACACCTAGGTTTACCGCAACATCCAAAGATTCTTTGAATTTCGCAGCAGGAAGACCAGCAAGAACAGCTACGGCTTCTTCTAAAGTGTAAACTTTGTTTGCTTCAATAGCAGCAGCAATGGCTTTTTGACGTTTAGTTAACTTTGCCATGTCTTATAGCTCCACTTCCAAGCCCATAGAACGTGCAGAACCAGCGATGGTACGAACACGTGCGTCTAAATCAGCACCAGTTAAATCTGGTTCTTTAGTAGTCGCGATTTCTTCCAATTGAGCACGAGTCAACTTACCAACTTTAGTTTTGTTAGGTACAGCAGAACCCTTTTGGATACCAGCAGCTTTCTTAAGAAGAATAGATGCAGGAGGAGTTTTCATGATGAATGTGAACGACTTGTCGTTGTACACAGTGATCACGACTGGAATTGGTAAACCAACTTCAAGTTTTTGTGTCGCAGCATTGAATTCTTTACAGAATGCCATGATGTTAACACCACGTTGACCCAATGCAGGACCAATCGGTGGAGATGGATTCGCTTTACCAGCTGGAACTTGCAGCTTGATATAGCCGTCAATCTTCTTAGCCATTTCAAATTACCTCTGGGTACAAACGCCGATGAAGGCTCCCCAATTTCTAAGTAACGATACCGTTACAACAACAATGCCTGACTTATCAATAAGCCAGGCGTTTTTCAACCACATCCAATTAAACTGATTTTTCGACTTGGCGAAATTCCAGCTCAACCTGAGTTGGTCGATTAAATACATTAATGGTCAACGTTAAACGTGACTTTTCGTATAGAACTTCTTCCACCACACCTTTAAAGTCTGTGAATGGACCGTCAATTACGAGTAATTCTTCGCCTGGTTCAAACATCGTCTTCGGACGTGGTGCTTCACCAGTATTGCGTACACGAGCAAGAATCGCATCTGCTTCACGTTGGGTAATTGGCGCCGGTTTCTCAGCCGTACCACCAATAAAACCTAAAACTTTTGGACATTCTTTAACAATGTGCCAAGTTTCATCATTCATTTCCATTTCGACCAATACATAGCCTGGAAAGAACTTACGCTCAGATTTACGTTTCTTACCATCCTTCATTTCTACCACTTCTTCGGTAGGAACAAGGACTTCACCAAAGCTATCGGCTACAGCGCTACGCTGGATTCGATCATTAAGTGAACGCATCACTTGTTTTTCATAACCTGAATAGGCATGAATAATGTACCAACGTTTCATAGCTCTCTTACCCGATAATAAACTTCATTAACCAGCCCAAAATGTAGTCAAAACACCATAATAAAATGGATGCAACAACTACAACCGCAAGCACCTGCCAAGATGTGGTCATGGTCTCTTGCTTCGTTGGCCAAGTCACTCGACGCAGCTCAATTCGTGAGTCTTTCAACAAACGAGCAAAGCCTTTGCCTTGATGGGTGGCGTATAATAAACCGAATGCCACGATGATACAAGCCAAAATTACCCCAACGCGCACCCAGATATCGTTGGCTGGTGCCCAATACGCTGGTAGGTGTTGATTCACCATGGTCGCACCAATTAATAAAATCAATGCGATAATCCATAAGACGACGTCTAGGGGAGAACCAGATTTAACTACTTCAGCAGAATTATTTCTTTGAGGGATTGCCGCGTCGCTTTGTGCGTCGCGTAATTTTTCATTCGACATTTTTGTACTCGTCGTAGGTTTCGCGACTTATTATATGACCAGTTTTGCCGACATCAAGCGTCTTTTATAAAAAAGTTGGCAGGCCAGGAGGGACTCGAACCCCCAACATTCGGTTTTGGAGACCGACGCTCTACCAATTGAACTACTGACCTGCAAAACAAATTGGAGCCGAAACCCCAATTTGTAATTTTATTTTATAATTATGCAGTTACTTTAGCAACTACACCAGCACCAACTGTACGGCCACCTTCACGGATCGCAAAACGTAGACCTGGGTCCATTGCGATTGGGTGGATTAATTCTACTGACATTTCTACGTTGTCACCAGGCATAACCATTTCAACGCCATCTTGCAATTTGATCGCGCCAGTTACGTCAGTTGTACGGAAGTAGAACTGTGGACGGTAACCGTTAAGGAATGGAGTGTGACGACCACCTTCTTCTTTAGAAAGTACGTATACTTCTGCATCGAATTTAGTGTGCGGCTTGATTGCACCTGGTTTAGCAAGTACTTGACCACGTTGTACGTCTTCACGCTTAGTACCACGTAGAAGAACACCACAGTTCTCGCCCGCACGGCCTTCGTCTAGAAGTTTACGGAACATTTCTACGCCAGTTACAGTTGTTTTAACTGTATCTTTGATACCAACGATTTCAACTTCTTCGCCTACTTTCACAATACCAGTTTCTACACGGCCAGTTACTACTGTACCACGACCAGAAATAGAGAATACGTCTTCG
>NZ_JAHUTF010000005.1:0-188283 GCF_019209785.1 Acinetobacter sp. CWB-G5
GAACGCCATTTGCAACATTACTCGATGGAAAACGTATTTGGGCTGAAAAGAATTTAGCTCAAATTTAACCTGACAGTCTTAAGCAAATATCGGTAACTGTCAGATTAGGTTTGAACTAGTACAATTTATCTATTGAGTACACATTCAAGCAACCGAATTATCAAGTAAAATATTTATTGAACTATCAATAACACCTTTAGCTTGTAAAGAAGCAAGCTCTTCTCGGGTTTTAAACTGTAATAAAATCTTTAGCGTATGTTCACCCAACTGTGGCGCAGCATGCTTATATTCAACCGGTGTATTGGATAACTTTATCGGTGAACCAATCATTTTAAATTGATCATTCAACGGATGTGCAATATCCACTACCATATTCCGAGACTGAATTTGTGGTTCATGCAGTGCATCTTCTATCGAGTTAATCACCCCGACTGGCACTTTTACAGCATGAATTGCCGCTACCCAATCTTGTGCATTTTTAGTCAAAAAGTACTCTGACAGCAATGGAATCAATTCATCACGATGCTTAACCCGATCCTGATTATGTTGGAACTTTTTATCTTCTAATAATTTAGGAAGCTCAATGGCAATGCATAAATCTTTAAATTGCTTATCATTGCCACAGGCGATAATAAACTCTTTATCTTTGGCTTTAAATGTTTGATAAGGAACAATATTCGGATGATTATTTCCCATACGCTTTGGAGCAACACCAGAAGTTAAATAATTCATACCCTGATTGGCCAGTGTAGCCACCTGTACGTCTAATAAGGATAAATCGATATATTGCCCACAACCAGTGTGTTGGCGAGCCAGTAAAGCCGCCTGAATGGCAACGGTTGCATACAGCCCCGTTTGAATATCGACTACAGCTACACCGACTTTTTGTGCACCGCCACCGAGTGATTCATCCTTTTCACCTGTAATACTCATTAATCCGGACATACCTTGAATAATAAAGTCATACCCCGGCTCTTCTGCACGCGGTCCAGTTTGGCCGAATCCAGTAATTGAGCAATAGACCAAGTTTGGATTAAGCTGATTTAAAGATGCATAATCTAAACCGTATTTTTCCAATGAGCCTGCTTTATAGTTTTCAATCACTACATCGGCAGTTTTAGCAATTTCACGAATCAGTTCCTGCCCTTGTTCAGTTGCAATATCGATAGCAACTGAATATTTGTTGCGGTTGGTACACTGGTAATAGCCCGATTCACGGGTGGCAGCACCCTCATTATCCAGCATCCACGGTGGTCCCCACATACGGGTGTCATCTCCCACTTTTGGACGTTCAATTTTAATCACTTCAGCACCTAGATCTGCCAAAATCTGTCCGCACCATGGACCTGCCAGTACGCGGCTTAAATCCAATACCCGTATTCCTTGTAATGCACCCATGTTCTACTCCAAAAGCCAGCAGAGGAAGCTGCTGGCCATTTTTATTATTTAGCGGTAATTGTTTTGTTGATTACTTCCACACTACTCGGCTTTTTCTCTTCCGTATTTGTGGCCGTCACTAATGAAGATTGCTGTGGATCATACTGACGTTCACGGATAAAGAAGCCTGGAATAACACCCGCAATAAAGTAGGCTGTACCCATTACAATAAATGCCATGGTGAATGAACCGCCTGCCGCAATAATCCCGATGGTAGCAGGTGCAATCGCAGCACCTAAACGTCCCATGTTATACGCACCGCCAATGGCTGTACCACGAACATCGGTCGCGAAGGTTTCCGCCATATAGGTTGCATTTACACCGTATGGAATTCCATAGAGGAAGCCAAAGGTAATTAATAAATAAGCAATATTGCTTGGTGTATTATAGAAAATAATCACTGGTAAAAATGCGGCTGTCGCAACTGTACCAAAGACAAAAGTTACCCGACGACCCAATTTATCTGCCGCATAGCCTGCAATAATTTTCCCTAGAATCATTGCTGTATATGCACCCACCATATAGCCTGTTAAAGCTTTGAAGTTCATATTCAGTTCTGTTTCTAAATAAGTTGGCATCCAGTTATTGACACCGTAGTAGCCAAACTGTAAGAAGGCAGCTGTGGTCATCCACAGCAAAAACATTTTGCGGTGCTGAGTATGGCCAAAAATACGTTTATACACACTTTCAGAGGGAGTTTTTGAAGCTATTGCTTCAACTGTAGGCTCAATTTTTAATTCTTTACGTTTAAATTGTTCTATTTTTGCTTCCTGCCAAGATGCAGGTTCTGGTACAAAACGCATGAAAATAAGTGCAAATGCTGCTGGAACAATCGTGACATAAAACAACATACGCCAGCCATGATCAGGAATAATTGCGCCCGCCAACAACGTCGCCACAATATAACCAATGGTTTGACCTGTCTGTAATGTGCCTAAAACGGTGGTGCGATATTTTGTTGGTACATATTCAGCCATCAGCGTATTACACGCCATGTATAACGAACCTAATCCAAATGCACCAATAAACCGCAAAATCATGAACTGCTCATAGCTTTGAGTGAAGCCTAGAATACAGGTCATAATTGAAAAGAAAACCACAGACCAGGCGATAGTTTTGACACGACCGAATTTGTCACATGCCCATCCACCTGTAATTCCACCAAGCGCCATCCCTGCTAGTGATGAACTTCCCAGCATACCGGCTTGAAATGAAGTTAGACCAAACTCAGCCTTTAAACTAGTTAAACTGAATGACAACAGCATGATATCGACACCATCAATTACCAGAGAAATAAATGCAAAAACAAATGCAATTTTCCAGGTGTTTTTATGAATACGGTGCACTGTACCTATATTGGATGGTAATTTTCTGCTGAGCGATCCTGCTTCGGCTTGTATATCATTATTCATTTCCATATCCCTCATTTTCCCAAATGAGTCATCGGCAGTCCTATTATTTCTCTACATTTGCCTTAGGTTCTTTATTATTTTTCTATCGTTCCATTTGAACTTTAAGCTTGCAAACGCACAGATTTACAAGAATGTTTCACGATGAATCCTTTAATTTAAGTTAATTGTTGATTTTTTTGAGACAAAAAAGTCTCAAGGATGCCTATAAATAAACATCCTGAATTGAAGAACTAAATTAGTTACCGAAAGCGGCAATTCCGGTTTGTGCGCGTCCTAAAATTAACGCGTGCACATCATGGGTACCTTCATAGGTATTAACTACTTCCAGATTAACCAGATGACGTGCTACGCCAAATTCATCAGAGATCCCGTTACCGCCCATCATGTCACGTGCCAGACGTGCAATATCTAGAGCTTTACCACAGTTATTACGCTTAATTAAAGATGTACCTTCGACTGATGCAATGCCTTCATCTTTCATACGACCAAAGCGTAAAGCCACCTGTAAGCCGAGTGCAATTTCAGTTTGCATATCGGCCAGTTTTTTCTGGATCAACTGATTAGCAGCAAGTGGTCGGCCAAACTGTTTACGATCCATAGTGTATTGATGTGCCGTATGCCAGCAGAACTCTGCTGCGCCCATGGCCCCCCAAGCAATCCCGTAACGCGCACTGTTCAGACAGGTAAATGGACCTTTTAAGCCACGTACTTCTGGAAATGCATTCTCTTCTGGTACAAACACGTTATCCATCACAATTTCACCGGTAATCGATGCGCGTAAGCCGACCTTGCCATGAATCGCAGGTGCTGAAAGTCCTTCCCAGCCTTTTTCCAAGATAAATCCGCGAATATCACCGACTTTCCCCTCAGCGGATACTTCCTTGGCCCAGACCACGAATACATCTGCTATCGGACTATTGGTAATCCACATTTTTGCGCCAGTTAAGCGGTAGCCACCATCGACTTTTTTGGCACGGGTAATCATGCTACCCGGATCCGAACCATGATCAGGTTCAGTCAGGCCGAAACAGCCAATATATTCTCCTGTGGCTAATTTTGGTAAATACTTCTGTTTTTGTTCTTCAGAACCAAATTCATGAATCGGCACCATGACTAGTGAACTTTGTACACTGGCCATTGAACGATAACCTGAATCGACTCGCTCGACTTCACGTGCAATCAGACCATAGCTGACATAATTTAAACCAGCACCACCGTACTGTTCAGGAATGGTTGGACCCAGCAATCCTAATTCACCCATTTCACGAAAAATAGCAGGATCAGTTTTTTCGTGGCGGAACTGCTCTAATACCCGTGGCATCAACTTGTCTTGACAGTAGGCAGCTGCTGCATCGCGAATCATGCGCTCTTCTGAACTGAGTTGCTGTTCTATTAGGAACGGGTCTTGCCAGTTAAAATTTGATTTACTTACTTTCTTAGAATTTACCATTTGATTCATAGTGTCCTCACCAACCTTTAAGTCCATGTGTTGTATTATTCTTGGATTGACTGTATGCGTGAATAGTCTTTCTTTCAAACAATAAATATGCATGCAGTTATGCATTTTCCGCATACTTTATTTAATTTAAAATTCTTAAACTTAAATTATCAGGATGATTGAAGGTTTTTATACTTAAGTTGTATAGTCATAACATAATGATATGTAATTTATTGATATCTTAATATTTTCAAGGATGATATATGCGTCGCAAAATTCCTTCTTTGCAAGCACTTTTATGTTTTGAATCAGCAGCACGTCATGCTAGCTATACGCATGCATCACAAGAACTATTTTTAACTCAAAGTGCTGTTTCGAGACAAATACAACAACTAGAAAACTATTTAGATGTTCCTTTATTTACTCGAACACGCCATGGAGTAGAACTAACATATGTCGGCCAGCAATATTTCAAAAGTATTACACCCTATCTAAAGGGATTAGAACAGACCACACTAGATGTTATTGCGCATAAAGGGCAAGGAGGTACTTTAAAACTCGGGGTAGTACCTACATTTGCTACACGCTGGTTGTTGCCAAAGTTACAAACCTTTAATCAACTTTATCCTGAAATTACTGTCCATTTAGAAACTAGTACACGACCTTTTTTATTTAATGACCATATTCTAGATGCTGCTATTTATGCAGGTACACCTCAACAGGTTGAACAATGGCCTGGCACATGTAGCCACTTTTTAATGCATGAAGATGTGGTTGCCGTATGCGCACCTAGCTTAATTACACACTATTTTCCTGATGCTACGATGATTAATATCAATAGCTTTGATTTAAGTGCACAACAATTAATAGAACTTCCGTTGTTACAACAAACGACAAGACCTCATATTTGGGAGGAATGGTTTAATCTCCATCCAATAAAGCACCCTAACCCTAACCATGGTCAACGTCATGAATTATTTTCAATGTTAGCCGTTGCTGCTAATCATGGTATGGGAATGGCGTTAATTCCACAAATGCTTATCAAAAAAGAATTACAAAAAAAGGAATTAGTTATGGTTTCGACTAAAAAACTAGAAAAAAAGCGAGCATATTATTTAATACATTCCAGTCAGGAAAACTCACCACTTATTGAAAAATTTGTTGGATGGATACAACAAGAAGTAAAAGAATAAATTGAAGATTATGGACACTGCATGCATTATAAAAAATACTCTGTATCACTCTGAATTTTAGGCGAAATATGCTGCTCAACCCAGGTTAACCATGCTCTTGTTTTAGCATCAATAAAATGACGTGATGGGAGTAAAGTATAAACACCAATATCAGGTGATCTCCAATCTGCTAAAACACGGCGCAATCGCCCAGTACGTATAGCCTCAATCACAGCAAAAGTTGGAAGTAATGCGATACCCATATCTTGTTGCACCATGTCTAATAATAGTTCTGGTGTGTCAGCAATCAACTGCCCTGTAATATCGATTTGATATGAACAACTGTTTTCACTGACTAGATGCCATTGCGGTGTAATAGATGGATTCACCAATTTTAAACATGCGTGTTTTTGTAGATCATCTAATGATTTTGGTTCGCCATATTTTTCTAAATAGGCTGGCGATGCGCAGAGTAATGAAAATATTGTTCCAATTCGGCGAGCAACAAATCTTGAGTCGGCCAAAGATTCAGTGAGATATAAACTGACATCAATTCCTTTGGCTAAAAGGTCTGGTACATTCTGCGAAGTACGGTACTCAACCGTGAGCTCGGGATAGGTTTGACAGAACTCGGCTAGCATCGGAGATACATAATGATGACCAAAACTGGCCATACTCAAAACACGTAACTTGCCCTGCGGTTTGCTTGCCATTCCCATGGCTTGAGCTTCAGCCTCTTCCACCATTGCGAGTACTTGACGACATTGCTCTGCATAAGCTGCACCAATATCGGTCAACGCATGCTGTCTGGTCGATCGTTGTAGTAATTTTGTACCTAAACGCCCTTCTAACTCGCTAATGAGTCGAGACACTTGCGCTGTTGTCAGTTCCATCTGCTCTGCGGCAGCGGTAAAGCTTCCACTATCAATGACTTTTAGGAAAGCATGCATTGCGTGGAGTAATCCACCCTCAAGATTTTTGCGCATAACGTAAATATGTTTTTCTTAATTACGCATTGTTGCACCAGTCTGGATCACCCACAATGACATTAATGTACATACATTGAACAGTTTCATTGTCTTAAGTTGAACTGATCAATCTTTTTTCGAGTATGTCATTTACTCCAAATATTCAACGGGATGTTGAGAAAAGAAAGTAGCTCGATCTACAAAATTCAAAGGAGATATAAATGAATATAGCGACAAAATTTACCCCAAATAAAATTCCAACCAAGGATGTGTCACTTGAAGATAAATATCTCAGTGATGACGGTACTGCTTACATGACAGGTATTCAGGCCATGGTGCGTTTACCCCTCGCACAAACACGGCGCGATACTATAAACGGTTATCATACTGCTGGTTTTATTTCAGGTTATCGTGGTTCCCCTGTAGGAAATTATGATAATTTTCTCTGGCAAGTTGAAGGCATACTCAAAGACCATCATGTTGTTTTTCAACCCGGTGTAAATGAAGATCTCGCTGCTACAGCAATTTGGGGTACCCAACAAGCCAATCTCGCAGGTCAAGGTAAATATGATGGTGTAACGTCTTGGTGGTATGGCAAAGGCCCTGGTGTGGATCGTTCTGGAGATGTTCTGCGTCATGCCAATCTTGCAGGAACAGCAGAACGAGGTGGCGTGGTTGCCTTCTTTGGTGATGATCACTCTTGTAAATCTTCAAGTATTCCACACCAGTCAGAACACGTCATGATCGGTTGTGGCATTCCAATTTTTTACCCGACCTCAATACAACAAATTCTTGATTTAGGTGTTCATGCAGTCGCCATGTCACGCTTTGCTGGTGTATGGACTTCGATGAAGTTAGTCAGTGAAATTGTCGAAACCTCTGCTTCTGTTCATGTTGATTTAGATCGAGTCATTCCTGTTTTACCCAAAAATGTTCAAATGCCTGTAGATGGTGTCAACATTCGTTGGCCAGATCACGGCATTCAACAAGAAGAGCGTCTTTATCAATATCGCTTACCCGCTGTATTGGCTTATGCACGTGAAAATCAACTGAATCAGGTGACATGGCATTGTGCTGATGCGCGTATTGGTATTGCCGCAAGTGGTAAAGGTTATTTAGATACGATTGAGGCTTTACGCATTCTCGGAATTGAAGGTGAAACGGCCCAACAGCTCGGATTGAGAGTATATCAAGTTGCTTTAATTTGGCCTTTAGAACCGCAAGGTCTGCGTGAATTTGCCGAAGGTTTAGAAGAGCTGATTGTTGTAGAAGAAAAACGCCCTATTCTTGAAGCTCAAATTAAAGATGAACTCTATGCGCTTCCAGATGGCAAACGACCTCGTATCATTGGTAAGGCGAGTGATGGAAAAGGTGAATGGAGTACATCGATTGATGAAGCGCCTTTGATTGGTCATTATGAGTTCCAACCTGAACCGATTGCAAAAATGTTGGCTGCTCGATTCTTAAAATTAGATCTTCCAGAAAGCTTAAAAACGCAAATTCAAAATAGACTTGAGCTGTTACAAAAAGCAGAGCACGAGTCACGGCGTGTTTTAGATATTGCAGAACGTAAACCTTTCTTTTGTAGCGGCTGCCCTCACAACTCATCAACTAAGTTACCCGAAGGCAGTCGTGCACTGGGCGGGATCGGTTGTCATTATATTGCCGTGTTACAAGATCATGACACAGAAACGTTCACGCAAATGGGTGGTGAAGGTGTGAGTTGGGCTGGTGCTTCTCATTTCACCAATGAAAAGCATATTTTTGCCAATCTTGGCGATGGAACCTATTTCCATTCAGGTTATCTTGCCATACGCCAAGCGATCGCTGCAAAACTCAACATGACCTACAAAATTCTCTATAACGATGCAGTGGCAATGACAGGTGGACAGCATGTCGATGGTCATCTGAGTGTGGCACAGTTAACACGACAACTTGATGCGGAAGGCATCACAAAACAAGTCATCGTCACGGATGAACCTGAGTTGATTCATGCCGAAGAAGGTATTGCTGCTCATGTCGAGATTTACCACAGAAATGAGCTGGATGATGTACAACGCAAATTACGTGAGATTTCTGGCGTTACGGCGTTAATTTATGTTCAAACCTGTGCCAGTGAAAAACGTCGCCGTCGTAAACGCAATGCTTACCCAGATGTAGCAGAACGAGTTTTTATCAATAGTGAGATTTGTGAAGGTTGCGGTGACTGCTCTAAACAATCGAACTGTTTATCGATCGAACCTGTTGAAACAGTATTAGGAACCAAACGTCAAATTAATCAAAGCAGTTGTAACAAAGACTTTTCTTGTGTCGAAGGTTTCTGTCCAAGTTTTGTCACAGTCCATACTCGCGATATGAAACGCCCAGAAATATTCAAAGGTATAGAAGCTGGCTGGCCAGAAAAACCGATCCTTCCTGAACTTGATCAACAACCCATTCGCATCATGGTTGGTGGTGTTGGCGGTACAGGTGTAGTAACCGCAGGCGCTTTACTTGGAATGGCTGCCCATTTAGAAGGTAAAGCTGCACGTATTATGGATATGGCGGGGCTGGCTCAAAAAGGCGGTACGGTTTATTCGTACGTACAACTTGCGACAGAAGATGATCAAATCTCTGCAACTAAAATCCCTGCGGGGCAATGTGATCTTTTAATTGGTGCAGATGCCATTGTCGCAGGAAGTAATGTGGCACTTTCCCGCTTAAAATCGGATGCAGTTATCATCGTCAATGAAGATAGTTCCCCTACTTCTGATTTCCTTCAATCTCGTGATTGGTATGCGCCAATTACAGATTTGATTCACCGACTTCGTGGTCGAACTACACAAGGAAAACTCACATCTTTACCAGTAACACGTATTGCCACACAGGTTTTAGGTGATGCAATCTTTGCAAATCAGATCTTACTTGGCATGGCTTGGCAAGCAGGTCAGATTCCGCTTAAACGCGAAAGTATTGAAAAGGCAATTCACCTCAACGGTACGGCTACTGAAAAAAACCTTGAAGCTTTCCGCATCGGTTGCCATCTGATGAGTGATCCTGACTTAGCCAAACGAATTGTTGCAACGATACCAACAACGAATAAACCAACTACATTGGCAGAATTAGTGGATGATCGTTCTGCGCGTCTGGTCGAGTATTGGAATCAAGATTATGCAACGCAGTATCGAACTCTGGTGGAACAAGCCGCTAAAGTATTACCCGATGAATTAACTGGAATCATTGCGACACAGCTCTATAGGGTCATGGCGTATAAAGATGAATATGAAATTGCACGTTTACTCACAGGAAAAAGCTTTAAACAATCGATTGAAACCCATTTTGGTCAAGGTTTACGTTTAACCTATCACTTAGCACCTCCTGCTTTGGGTGCTCATGGCACCATACGCAAACGTGCTTTTGGATATTGGATGCGTATACCGATGATGATTCTTGCTCGTCTACAGTGGCTTAGAGAAACATTCCTTGATCCATTTGCTTTACAGCAAGAACGCCAAAAAGAACAGGCTTGGCGTGATCGTTATATCGCATTTGTCAAAGCCATCAGTTCTACACCTGAAAGTTATGATTTAGCTGTTGCTGAGCAAATCGCTCAATTACCAGCAGATGTACGAGGTTTTGGTCATGTCAAAATGCAAGCGATGGACGCAGCAATACAACGTTGGGATGAGCTTTCATTGAGTCTTCGTAAAGAGCATGCATAAAAGAAATAGATTTATTTAAATAAGTAGCTGATACAGGATCAAACTGAAGTTGTATTGATCATGTTCAGCTACTTTATATTGATATAGGCTATAGTGAATCCTAATAAAACTAGATTCGCGATGGCAATAAATAGTGTGAACTCTTTTTTATTGGTTTCAATTTTCAGATTCAGAATTAATTGGTCTACGTTTTCTTCCTAATAAACTACTAATTTTTTGTTTAATTGTTGATAAGTCTGATGGATTATATACAGTAATAATAAGATGAGAGTGTTCCTCCCCTCTACTATAAAATTCAAATTCTTTAATAATATCAGATGACTCGACTAAGAACTTTTGGATCACTTCAATTATATTCGAAGAGTTTTTCCCTCCTAAACAAATATCAGTGGACACAGAAGGATCTTCAATTCGGCTTTTCGCTGGTCTTCTAAGAGGATCAGACATAATGTTCCGTCTATCTAAGCGTGCCATAGCTAATTTAATACTTTTTAGCTCATCAATAATATATTCTTGACCAGAAACTTCTTTTTGATCAATTTTGGCAACTTTAAACTCACCAAAATGTTGTAAAAATGGACTATAAGCAGCAGATTCAGTCGATTTTTGGGAAATGATTCTAATTTTGTGAGCTAACTTTTCTTTAAACTCAACAATTTTTGAAAATCTTAAATCTCGTGGATATTCTAAGTGTTCTATCGGGGAGGTATCAAAAGAATAAGAAGTGCGATCATCTTTAATTATAATTGTAGGCTTATCAAAAGCTAAACGCATACCCAATTCAAACATAACATTAGGATTTTTTCCACTTACATCACATACAACAATAGGATTATCATATAAGTTTTGAATAATTCGCTTTTGGATAATACCAACATCATCAGCATAACTGACCAAATTACCCTCAAAATCTGCTAATATCACTGCTTCTTTTAATATCTCATACACATCATTCCAATGTCCTTCATCACATCCATCAATAGCAGAGATAGGCATTACAATGCCACAAATTCTTTTAGATTCTGTCATAAAATTCTTCAAATTAAATTTTGATAATTTTGAATCAGATAAGTAGATATGTCGATACAAGATACCTAAAAATTACTTATATTATTTATCAAAATCCTTAAATTTTTAAAACTCTATCTATGATCTGCACTCTTAATCACTCTTATTATCAAACTAAACGTATAATATTGGATATGCTTTAATATTTACATCTGCTATGAAAAATCCGTTTTCTAATAACGCCCAAATTAGTGTAGTTTCTACTTTCTCTGAACTTGTCAATTCCAAATTTCAAGGAGAGATGAATGCACTTTGCTGGCATAGGGATTTGATTGGTGATTTTAAAGAAATTGTGGCTAAACTTGAGTTAAAAGAGAATATTACAGAAGTTTCCGTTGACGATCTTTTAGCTTTACAACTTTCAGAAAAAGGGAATCTCGCAAGGGAAATCATTTTAAAAGATATACAGCTATTAACTGATTTCGGTGCATCCCCTACACTTAATTTACTAAAATGTTATGAACGAGATGACGAGCTAGATTTTATTTCAACAGATGTATATTCGTTTCATATAGATCGTTCACCCATAGAAACAGATACTTTCTTATGTACCTACCACGGCGCTGCAAGTGATATCGTGCCCAATGATCAGGTCGAGCAAAAAATTTTGATTCCAGAACTCAGAGAAAAGCTTAAAAAACTACATGATGGGCCAGAAGCTGAATTTGAAACTTTCCTAGAAGAGTATTTCTTTGATCTACATTATAAGCCTAAACCCATTGCAAAACCTGTGAATTTAGGCTTGGGACATCTTTGGCGACTTGCAGTAGATCATCCAACACAACAGGTCTTACCTTGTGTGCATAGAGCACCTGTTGAAAAGGATGGTGAATATAGATTGCTATTGATTTGTTAAATATTTATTCAATATAGAGTCGATGAATTTAATCTATTTATAGACGCTAAAAAAGCACCTTAAATTTTTAAGGTGCTTAGCTGAAAAGCATTACTATGCGAGTTCACAGTTATTGGGTTTAGTAATCCCAAAAAATGCGTTGGATTTCCTTTGCATCTTTTGTTTTTGTTAAAGCAAGTGCAGCAAGTAATTTAGCTTTTTGCGGGTTAAGATCATGTGCGACGACCCAACCATATTTGTCATCTGGTTGTTCTGCATTTCTAAGAATAAAACCTTGAGGTACGCGAGATGAACGAATAATTTGCACACCTTGTTTTTGTAAGTCAGTTAATGTTGGGACAATATAATTGGCTACCGAGCCATTCCCTGTACCTGCATGAATAATAGCTTTTGCCCCTGCTTTCGCATAAGCCGTGTATGCATCCGGCAACATATTGCCTGAACCATAAACAATTTGTACCAGCGGTAAGCTATCACCTTTAATATTTTCAATATTAAATTCTGAGCTCTTATTATGACGTTTTGCTGTATTTCTAAACCAATATGGTTTTCCTTCCACTAAGGTTCCGAGCGCACCCCATTGGCTCATAAATGCATTGGTATGGATATTAATTGTTTTTGAAACATCTCGTGCTGCAAAAATGTCGTCATTCATGAGCACAAAAGTTCCTTTACCTTTTGCACTATCATCGGCAGCAAGTGCAACCGCACTATAAAGGTTCAACGGGCCATCAGCAGAAAGTGCAGTACTTGGACGCATTGACCCGACCAATACAATCGGCTTATCTGAATGAATCACTAAATTTAAAAAGAAAGCTGTTTCTTCTAGGGTGTCTGTTCCATGTGTAATCACGACACCATTCACATCAGGCTTTTTAAGCAAGTCATTGACTTGACGTGCAAGGGATAATAATTCTTTATCCGTAATACTTTCTGATGCAACTTGCATTGCCTGCACACCAGTCACATTGGCAAGGTTTTGAATCTGGGGAACCGCATTTAATAATGCATCTACAGGAACTTTTGCCGCAGTATAAGTTGCACTATTGGTAGAGCTTGCACCAGCACCTGCAATCGTTCCGCCAGTAGCGACAACAACAACATTATTTTTGGCAAATGCTGCAAATGGGAGTAATAGGCTTAAACTGAGTGTTAAAGCTGAAATCGTTTTTTTCATAGGTCATCCTTTTTGAGTCATTTTATTCTTAGCATTTTTCATACCATAGTAAAATTACTGGAAAAAGATAGGATTGTATAGATGTAGAAATTGTGTTTTTTGTCGATCACATTTCTTAAATGCGATCCATCAGGTTCATCATGAATGATCTGACCTATGCAATCACTCAGCAGCTATGAATGGCTGATATTTTGACTGTGAGTGATATAAAACTTGATATTAAAGCGATTTGAACAGCCCTTGGCGTTTATTGGAGATATTGGCGGCTGAGTAAAATCAGACTTTAATCTACAAAATTTGAGGTTTTGTATTTTAATAAACCGTTGCTTGTCTTAAGGTTTTGATTAATAACTCATATAGATGATTGACTGCCTTTGAACCCTGTGAGGCACGACTACGAAAGATAGCAACTTCCATTGGTTCTAAAGGGCCCAAACCATGTTCAGCGCCTAAAATATCCAAATGTGCAGGTACACTACATTTGGCCAACACAGCTACAGCGAGGCCACTTTCAACAGCCGCAATTTGCCCGACTAAACTTGAACTATGGTACACAACTTTGTAACGGCGTCCTTGTAAAGCTAGAGAGTGAATCGCGCTACGTTTTGCCAAACTGGTACTTTCATAGACGGCTACAGGCAAAGGGTCATTTTTCCAAATATCAAACTGGGCTGAACCCACCCAAACCATTGGTTCATGGAACAATAATGTGCCCTGCCGTGAATCATCACGTGAAATAAGCGCTAAATCTAAGTCACCTCTTTCTATGCGTGGAATCAAAGACGTAGATTGCTCGCAATAAAGTTCAATTTCAACGCCCCCATAGCGTGGAGCGAAACGTTTCAAAACTGGTGTGAGGTATTGAGCGGCATACTCATCGGGGACACCAAGTCGAATTCGGCCCACCAGTTCATCTTTATGAAAAGCTTGTTGCGTTTCATGGTGCAAATCTAAAATTTGTCTGGCATAACCTAAAAGAAGTTGTCCTTCTGCGGTTAACTCAATTTGTCTATGTGATCGAATTAAAAGTTGGCACTGTAGGGCTTCTTCTAATTTTTTGAGTTGCATGCTGACCGCAGACTGTGAGCGATAAAGTTCAGGGGCTGCCTGCGACAGGGTTCCCATGTCTACCACAGTTACAAAACATTTTAACCAATCTATCTGGAGGTCTTTTAAGTTCAAGTCAATCTACTTGTATTCGTTTTTCGAATAGTATACTTGAGTTTTATGCGTTTTTCATTTTTCGTTATTGAGCGCATAATTTATATCTTACATATGCTGCAACGTATTTATTTCACTTTGCAAATAATAATTTCGTGTGAATACTCAACCAATAATGAAAGGGAAATTCTTTTGAGTAATACAACTCAAGCGCTTTATAGCCTCAATTCTTCAGATATTTGGTCTGGTTTTAAAAGCCTACTACCAATTTCACTTTTCGTTATTATTTTTGGTGCTGCCTTTGGACTTGCTTCGACACATACAGGCCTAAGTAATGACTCTAGTCTGTTAATGAGTACTTTGGTCTTTGCGGGAGCATCTCAGTTTGCCACTTTAGAGTTATGGGGGGAGAAAATTTCTCTATTTCCTCTCATTATTACCGTCTTTTTTATTAATGCACGTCATTTATTAATGGGCGCTTCGCTTTACCCTTGGTTGCGCCATCTTTCTCCAATGAAAAGATATAGCATCCTGCTGGTGATTTCCGATGCAAACTGGGCGCTATCTTTGCAAGCCTTTAACCGCGGTCAATCTGGCTTTGGGTTGTTGTTCGGCGGCGGTTTGGCCCTTTGGGCGGCATGGATTATTGGCACATGGCTTGGGTTGTATTTTGGCAATACCATTCAGAACCCAAATGCTTTTGGTCTCGATATGGTTATGTCTTGCTTTTTATTAGCAATGGTGATTGGTGGGAAAAAGGATATTCGTATTGTTTTAATTTGGATCGCATCGGCCTGTATTTCATTATTGGCGTATTGGTATCTACCCAAAAATAGCCATGTTGTTATCGGTGCACTTGCTGGGGGCGTGATTGGCCTACTTTGGAAAGAGAAAAATATATGAATATCGAGCTAAGTACCGCATACCCATTGACCATTATTCTAATTATGACCATAGTCACTCTTGTGACCCGTTGGGGCGGCGTGTTTATTATGTCGTATGTCCCTATCAGTGATACGGTTCAACGGTTTATTACCGCTATGTCTGGTTCCGTATTGGTTGCACTTTTAGCACCTATTGCAGTTGAGGGAGATAACGGTGCACGTTTGGCTTTAGGGACTACTTTATTGGTCATGTTACTTGTGAAAAAGCCGTTAGTTGCAATTGCTGCTGGTATTATTTCAGCTGCGTTATTTCGTCACTATTTTTCATAACAAGCTAGTAAAAATAAAAAAGGCATATTCTTCAATATACCTTTTTTATTTAAAACTATTTATTAGAAGTTCACAGTCCATGAAAATTGTGCTGTACGTGGTGTACCCAGAAATAAATAATCATCCCCGAAAAAGCTTCCTGCATCTCGCCAGTATTTTTTATTGAACAGGTTGTCCACATTCAGGCGAAGCATATTGTCATAACCATAAGCACGGAAGTTATAAGCTGCACCCGCATCGAATACGGTATAGCCTGAAACTTTAACCGTCCCCGTTTTATTGGCATATTTACTGCTGCTGTATTGCATACCTGCGAGTAAACGTAAACCTTCTACTTGAGGCATATGATAAGACACATGACTGGCAAAACGAACCGTTGGTACGTTTTGAGTTTGATGCCCTTTATAAGCATCTACCTGTATATCTTCCAAACGTGAACGGGTCAGTGCCAAAGTCGATGTCATATCTAGATTTTCAGCAACGCGACCTTGCAAGCCCAATTCCAAACCTAGATTATGCTGTTCACCATCGGTGACATAGTAATTGTCTAAGTTGGTATATTGATGATCTTGTGTTAAGTCAAACAAAGCAGCAGTAAACAGTAGCTCTTGCCATTGTTGTTTAAGACCTAACTCATATTGAGTTGAACGTCTTGGTGCTAAAGTTTCAAAGGCATTTCCTACGATGCCTTTATCCTCATTACCATAGGCAGACCACGGCGCTTGACTGCCGTCACTTATCCCTTTGGCATAAGAAGCATACAGATGAGTGTTCTGCCAAGGCTGATACATCAACGCAAGCTGTGGCAAGAAGCGATTGAAGTCGGTGTCCCGAATACTATTGCCATCCGCAGCATAGGCACTTTCATTTAAATGTAAAAGCTTACCGCCTAGCAAAACTGACCAAGTATCATTAAATTCGATTTGATCCAACAGGTTGAGGGCTGTTTGTTGACTATCCAGAGATTTGTAATGATTACCTAAGGGTTTATCCGTAGGCGTATAGCTAATAGGATCATTATAAATATTTCCTGAACCTATCCATTCATTGATTGCATCATACTGGGTATGGCGTTTGTAGGCATGTGACAGTTCTAAACTCAGGTTATGTTGCCATGCTCCAGTGCTGAATGTTCCGTTTAAGCCCGTTTTAAATTGATTGGTTAGATAGCTATCATCTGGGCTGCGGAAATCATAAATGTCATAGTTACCATCAGTGTCAAAGGTGTAGGCAAATGCTGAGTAATCATCTACGACCACACGACTTTGTGAAGCAGATAGATTACTGCTCCATTTATCATTGATTTGATAGCTGTATTTCAGACTCGTATTTAGACTGTCATTGGTGATTGGTTTGCTCCAGCTTTGATAACCCAGCAAACGATCCCATTCCACTCCTGTCGGTACAGTTTCACCACCAAGTAGTTGATAACCTGGTACCGAACGCTGTTTTTGACGCTGTGATTCAAGATCAAATTCAAGTTTTGAACGATCTGAAATTTTCCAGTCTAATGCCAATGAACCAAACAAACGTTTTCCATCGGCATGTTCAACATACGGGTGAATGTCTTCATGAGCTGCATTCACGCGATAACCAAATTGTTGATTGTCTCCAAGCCATCCACCAAGGTCGGTTGCCACACGGCTGCCGCCATGACTGTCTGCCTCAAGGGTTAAAGACTGGACATCTTTGGGGCGTTTGCTCACATAGTTCACGACTCCGCCTGGCGTTGACATACCACTTTGAATCGCACTCATGCCTTTTAGGATTTCAACTTGCTCTTTGTTTTCAAGCGCTACATTTTGCTCACCGCGTAGCAAATTACCGTTCAGTAAATAACTTGATCCCGCATTTAAGCTAAATCCACGCATCACAAAGTTGGCATAGTAACCAATGGGTGCATAGCCATCCCCAACGGACGCATCGTTCTTTACCACATCGCCCAGTGTTTTCGCATGTTGATCTGCGATCAGTTCAGCAGTAACGGTGTGAATAGATGCAGGAATGGCTGCAAGGTTTTGCCGGCCAAACCGAGACAAATTAACTTTGGGCTGATAATAAGCCAATTGTTCAGTCTGAGCAGTGGTTGTAATGGTTGCAAGTTGCTCCACATCACTCTCTTCTGCCGCATGTACCCATACCGAGTTCAGCCCTAGACATGAAAATGAACCAACCGCCAATAATGCTTTTTGTAAACGAGAAAATGGATACGTTTTCACTGTCGTTGCTAACCCCAAAAGATAAATTTACAGCCTGAATTTTGCGGCATGAGTATTCACAATTTTTGTAGAATGAACAAGCACATTATTCAAGATATCTCAGCTTTTTTTAAATTATTGGGAGATAGCTTTGAGTGTGAAGATTTAGAAATTGAGTTTATAGTTTGACCACATGCTTTTAAATTATAACTTAGATCTGCGTTCCATATCTTCAGTCGTATTTGATACAGCATATGGTATTGGGACTTTAGCTGACTTGAAACAGTGTATTGTGGATTGGAACCTAAAAGTTTAGGTTGATTTATTTAAATGTTTTAAACCATTTTTTCAACTTTAGAGTGATTTTTTAACTACAAAACCATTAAAATGTTATAACATAACAATACAAAATCTAAACTACTCTCCTTCATGATGAATAAATTCTCTCTTTTTTCCTCAAGCATATATTTAAGTCTGCTGAGTTCTTTCACTTGGGCCGAAACTTCAACAGAAGTACTCCAGACTATCCAATTGCAAGCCGAAACTGAGGGTGAAAACCTTCAACAAAGCACCGCAATGACTAAGTTTTCACATGACATTTTAGACGTGCCATTTAGTCGAAGTGTGTTATCCAAAGCGTTAATTCAGCAACAAGATGTGCAACGTATTGACGATGCATTAACACAAGTGAGCGGTGTCTATAATCAAACCAATTATGGTGGCGGCTTTTGGGATAACTTTTCATTTAGAGGTTTTAGTACAGACCCCAATATTGGGGCACAAATCATCAGAAATGGCCTGAGTGTTAACCGTGGACTCAGTGCTCCGCGAGATATGGTGAATATTGAATCCCTCGACTTTTTAAAAGGCCCAATGGCTGCGCTCTATGGCCGTGGGGAAGCTGGCGGTCTACTGAATATCAACACTAAAAAGCCTGAATGGGAAAGTTCTTCAGAAGTGAATTTACGTGCCAATAGTTTAGAAAAATACCGTGCTAGTTTTGAACATACTGCGCCAATCAGTGATGCTGTGGCTTATCGTATTGCGGTCGCACATGAAGATAATCAAAGTTTTCGTGATCATGTGCAGAGTGAGCGTTGGTTTTTCTCCCCTCAACTCACATGGAAAATTTCAGATTCAACCCAGTTAGATTTTGACAGTGAATTTACCCGACAAGATGGAACCTTCGACCGTGGTGTAAGTAGTTATCAAAAACAATTTGTGATGGACCCTAAAACATTTACAGGCGAACCTGATGATGGTGATCATATTCAAAAAGATCATTTCTATCAGCTTCGACTTGCACATCAGTTTAATGATGACTGGAAAATGAATAATGCTCTTAGTGTGAAAGATACTCAGCTCAAAGGCTTTTCCAGTGAACCTCGTCGTATTCAAAGTGATGGACAGACATTAGAGCGCCAGCGTCGCTACCGTGACAATAAAAGTGATGACATTCTCTTTCAAACAGAAGTTCTTGGGACGATCCAACAAGACTGGGCCCGTCATGAAGTACTGTTGAGCACTGAACTTGGGCAGATGAAGTATCGTCAATTACAACTGCGTCGAAACCACAGCAGTAGCGTGCCAAATAGCATTGATATCTATACTCCTATTTATGGACAATACTTACCCGAGCTGCCACTTTTCATTAACACCGAAGAACAGCAACGCTATTTTGCACTGAATCTACAAGATCAAATTTTCCTCAATAATCAATGGAGAGTGCTGTTTGGTGCGCGCTTTGATCACGTCACCCAAGACTTTCAAAATAAACTTGCAGGTACATCCAATAAAAAGGATTTACAACAAACCAGTCCACGCTTGGGTTTAAACTACCGACTGAATGATCGTTGGTCATGGTATGCCAACTATGGAGAATCCTTTGCGCTCAACAGTGGCATGGACCGAAATGGCGATGTGTTTAACCCTGAAAAAGGCAAAAGCTATGAGATTGGTGGGAAATATCGGATTAACCCACAGAGTTTGTTGAGCTTAGCCCTCTTTAAAATGGATAAAGAGAATGTCTTAACCACAGATCCAGCAGATAGTAACTATCAAATCACCGCTGGAGAAGTCTCAAGTAAGGGGCTAGAGTTGGATCTAGAGACACAGCTCAATGATCAATTCTCTATACGTGCCAATTATAGCTACACAGACGCTCAAGTGGAAAAAGACCAAAGTCTTGCTAAAGGTTCACGACTCAGCAATGTGCCGAAGCACAGCGGCTCTATCAGTAGCAACTATGAATGGAACCTTGCTAATGCAGACAAAGTTGGACTCGGAGCAACGGCAATCTATGTGGGCAAACGTAGTGGACACAGTACAGATAATGGCTTCAACTTACCTGAGTACACGTTGTTGAATCTAAATGCTTATTATGCGCCAACAGATCAGCTACGCTATCAGTTCAATGTGCACAATCTCTTAGACGAAACGTACTATGTTGCAAGCTATAGCGATATGTGGATTCAACCGGGCGATCCTTTAAATGCATCTGTTTCGGTACAATGGAAGTTTTAAGGTTATAAAAACCAGACTTGTCTCGTTATGAGTCGAGTCTGGTGTTAGAAAAATAAGATTCTGATTAGTTTCTGAAGTATTAGCTAGCCGCCATAGTTTTCTTTAGCGTTACTATGTACTTACTTCAAAAAGTATTCCCAAATGATAAATCCAAGAAAAAATCCAAGAAACGAATATAAAGTAATGATAAAGAATACAAACCAAGCTCTATTTTTTTTCAGTAAAAAGTTCATTTCCAATACCTCAACGCTCTATCTATATTCATTATTCTAAGGTTTCCTATACAAAAGGACAGATACAGTTCTTTGTGAATAAAATATAACAGACTATAACAGTTTTGCCATTTTAACTCCCAAAAGCGATCAGACTGACATCAAGTAGTATAAAAAAAGCATGGGGAGGCTATTTTGCCTCCTCATGCTTCAGTTGATTAAAGGGTTAAATTTTCGTTTCTTTCTTTGCATTCATCCAACGATACAACACTGGCAATAGCACCAAGGTCAATAACGTCGAAGAAATAATTCCACCAATCACCACGGTCGCCAGTGGACGTTGAACCTCTGCCCCTGTGCCTGTGGCAAGTGCCATTGGGACAAAACCTAAAGACGCTACACAAGCGGTCATTAAAACAGGCCTTAATCGCAAAATCGCTCCCTGCCAAACGGCTTCATGTAAGCGGTATTGCTCTCTTAGCTCTTTAATGAAGGTCAGCATGACCAAACCATTTAAGACGGCAACCCCAGACAAGGCAATGAAACCAATGCCCGCCGACATTGACAAAGGAATGTCTCTTAACCACAAGAAAAGCACACCACCAGTTAGGGCAAATGGAACGCCAGTGAACACAAGCAAGCTTTCTTTGATGTTATGGAAAACGGCCATCAACAAAATAAAGATCGTCAGTAACGCCAGTGGAATCACAATCTGCATTCGAGCCTGTGCCGAAGCCAAGTTTTCAAATTGACCACCATACTCAATCCAGTAGCCACTTGGTAACGGATATTGCTTAAGCTGACTTTGTACTTCTGTGACAAAAGAGCCCAAATCACGCCCTTCCACATTCGCCGTGACAATCACACGACGTTTGCCATTTTCGCGGCTGACTTGGTTAATGCCATCCATCATTTTTACAGTGGCAATATCGGTGAGTAAAATACTGCCACCATTTGGAAGCTGTATTGGCAGTTGCGCAATCCCATTGACACTACGATCTTGCTCACTGAGCCGAATGACAAAGTCAAAACGGCGGTCGCCCTGTAAAATTTCACCAACATTTTGTCCGCCAATGCTTGCTGACACATGGTCTTGTACGGTTTTGACACTTAGGCCATATTGCGCTGCCAAGCTTTTATCAATTTCCACATTAAGCAAAGGTAAACCCGACGTTTGTTCAACTTTAACGGCGGTACTGCCTGAAACTTGCTGAATCAATTTACTGATTTTTTCAGCTTCCGCATTTAATACTTGCATGTCATCGCCAAAGATTTTGACACCGACATCGCTACGTACACCCGATATTAACTCATTGAAACGCAGTTCAATTGGCTGAGAAAACTCACTGTTGTTACCTGGTAGCGTTGCTAAATAGGCCTGCATACGGCTACGCAGTTCATCGAGTGTTTCTTTTGGATTTGGCCATGCATCACGGGGTTTCAGCATGACGTAACCATCTGAAATATTTGGAGGCATTACATCGGTCGCCACTTCAGCCGTGCCTGTACGCGCAAAAATAGCGTGTATTTCAGGGAATTTCTTCAGAAGTAGCTTTTCCGTATTTTCCTGAATACGAAGTGATTCTTCTAAGCCTGTGCTTGGAGAGCGCAGTTGCTGTACAGCAAAGTCACCTTCACTCAGTTGCGGTGCAAACTCACTGCCGATACGCGTTGCAAGTAATCCTGTCAACATCAACAAGCACAGTGCAAAGGTTAAAACCACCGCTTTATACTGATAGGCACAGTCCAATACCCGCTGATAACGATCCTTTAGCCACAGCATCCAACGGCTTTCAGTTTCTTTGATGTCACCTTTAACAAAAAGTGCGACAGCCGCAGGTACAAAGCTGATTGATAAAATAATGGCTGCAACGAGTGCAAGTACAACCGTCAAAGCCATTGGGTGGAACATTTTTGCTTCTACACCAGTCAGTGCGAAAATCGGTAAATACACCACCAAAATAATCAGCTGACCAAAAATAAGTGGACGGCGGGCTTGGCGCGCTGCCAAAAACACTTCTTTAAAGCGTTCCGACTGAGTTAACGGTCGTTTGAGTAATTGTTGTGCATGGGCTAAACGCCGAATACAGTTTTCAACAATTACCACTGCACCGTCGACAATAATACCGAAATCCAATGCACCCAAACTCATCAGGTTGGCACTGATGTTCTGTTGTGCCATACCCGTTAAAGTAAACAGCATAGACAGTGGAATCACACAGGCTGTAATTAACGCCGCACGAATATTACCTAAGAATAAAAACAGGATCACAATCACCAAGATTGCGCCTTCAACCAAGTTCTTTTGCACTGTTTTAATGGCTTTTTCCACCAAAGTCGTGCGGTCATAAACGGTTTCTATTTTGACACCTTGCGGTAAACTGCTTTGCACCTCTTGAATTTTGGCATCTACAGCTTTAGACACCGTTCGGCTGTTTTCCCCCATCATCATCATAGCAATGCCGAGTACAGTTTCTTCTCCGTTATAGGTTGCGCCTCCTGTTCGGAGGTCATGATCAATTGAAACCTGTGCAATATCCGCGACACGAATGGGGTTCCCATTTGGGCTGGCAACCGTTGTATTTTCAATGTCTGCAAGACTGTTGAATGTCCCCGGAACACGCACTGTGAGTTGCTGACCATTTTCCTCAATATAACCCGCTCCACGGTTTTCATTATTTTCCTGTAAAGCGGTTTGCAGTTGGCTTAAGGAAATATTTAACTGTTGCATACGGTTTAAGTCGGGAGCAACCACATAGGTTTTGTTAAACCCACCAATACTGTTGACCTCGGCCACCCCCGCAACACGTTGCAATTGTGGACGAACGATCCAATCTTGGATCTCCCGCAAGTCCATCGCGCTATAAGTTGTACCATCGGCTTTTTTGGCACTCGGTTCGGCTTTAATGACCCATTGATAAATTTCACCTAAACCCGTCGAAACTGGTGACATGGTTGGGGAAACATCACTGGGTAAATCTGCTTTGACCTCTTGTACCCGCTGATTAATCTGCTGACGTGCCCAATAGATGTTTGTGCCATCCTCAAATACAATAGTGACTTGGGACAAACCATAACGTGAAATAGAACGAGTCAGCTGTAAATCTGGAATACCAGCCATTGCAGTTTCAATCGGATAGGTAATCCGCTGCTCAACCTCCAGTGCGGTAAAACCATTGGCTTGGGTATTAATTTGTACTTGCGTATTGGTAATATCGGGCACTGCATCGATCGGCAGTTTTTGATAGCTATAAACTCCGACCGCAATCCATGTACAGACAAAGAGCATGACCCAAATTGCATTTTGAATAGAGAACTGAATAATTCGTTCAAACAAACCCTCAGGCTTGGGTAAATCATGATTAGTGCGCATGATCAGCCTCGCCTTTTTCTAGTTCAGACTTAAGAACAAAGCTGCCTTGACTGACATAGCGTTGTCCTGCTGTTAGGCCTGAAATCACTTCCACCCATTGAGCGTCATTTGAAGCTTGCCCAAGTTGAACGAGCTGCGCTTTCAAATGCACTTGTCCTTTTTGTTCAGCGTCGACCACAAATACTGAAGCTTGACCTTCAATGTTTTGAATAGCACTTTTATGGACGCGAAGCGCTGTTTTTGAACTGGTATTGTCTAAAAAGATATTCACTAAAACATTTGGACGTAGTTCCGCCGCTTGGCTTTTTAATTTAGCACGTACCACCAAGCGTCCTGTTTGTGCATCGGCTTGAGAGGTTAAGCTCTGGATGACGGCTTCATATTTTTGCTCAGAAGCATTCGGCTTAAATGTCAGACTCTGATTGGCTTGTAACTGACCTGAGTACTGAGCAGGCAGATTAAACTCAAGCCATAACTCTTTAAATTGTTCAATCACAAAAAGCTGATCGGCCAATTGTACGTTTTCACCCACTACGATATCTTTTTGGCTAATCACACCTGAAATGGGGGCTTTAATGGCAAAACGACCATTTCCTCCACCTGTTGCCCCTAGGGCGTTTAAGCGGCTTTGCGCGGACTGCACAGTAATCTGCGCTTGTCGGTAAGCATTTTCTGCTCGTTGGTAATCTTGCTTGGCAGAAATGCCCTGTGACCATAACTGCTGTTCACGTTGATAATCTTGACGTGCCAAATCCAAACTGGCTTGAGCCATCCGCAAATTGGCCTGTTGATCGATCAGCTCGGGTACAGACAGTACAGCTAAGGTTTGTCCTTTTTGTACGTTTTGACCAAGTTCAACATTCACCTGTTCCACATGCCCACCAAAGTTTGGCGAAATATGAGCTTGCTGATCGGTATTAACCACAAGCTTTCCGGGTAGAACGGTGACTTGAGACACCACACCTTGTTGAGCTGAAGCGATTTGAATGCCTTGCTCTGTCAGTTGCTGCGCTGTCAGTTGAATCTCACCTTCCTCGGCATGTCCTTTTTCAGCCTCGGGCTCATCCGCATGTTCAGATTCTTCATGTTCGGCATGCGCATGTTCATCAGTGGTTGTATCTTTTGAGCTAAACCAAATCCCTATAGCAATAAGGAGTGTTACTAGAAGCAAAAGCCCAATCATCAATGGCTGTGATATTTTTCCAAGTTGGTTCTTTAGTTGCATATTATTGTGCTCCGCCAAGGATGAGGTCTTGTATTTGTGCGATCGAATTTTTACTGATTTGGCTATAAGCATCTGAACTACTGATCTGTTCATAGCTAGTACCTAGGCTAAGGGCTTCTGCGCTCAATGCAGTCTGCCAAGCTTGACGTAATAACTGCAACTGCCCAAGGCGTATGCTTTGCAGTTGTGAGTTAGCTTGTTGGATGTCGGTAATGGACAGCTTCCCCGCTTTAAAACCTTGCAACGTACGTACTTGAACTTGTTCTGCCAAAGTGGTTTGTTGGCTCATCGAACTGAACTGCTGTTTTAGTCCTTTGAGTTCATGCATGGCATTGGCGATATCTAAAATCTGCTGTTTTAACTCGCGCTGTTGCTGCTGACTCAACAAGCTTTGCTGGCGCTGGGCCATCGGAATGTTGTATTGCTGACGGTTAAAAATATTCAGTGGAATATCCACGCCGACACCTAATGTGGTATCGCTACTTTCATTCGGTGCTTGGCTCCGTTTCATGCCGACATTTAAGGTCGGATTGGGACGTGCCTGCACTTTTAAACTTTCAATGTTTAAATTGGACTGTTGAATGTTCAGTGCATACAGCTTTTCCAACCAACCTTCAGCAATATAGCGCTGTACTGTGGCATCGCTTTGATCTGGCCATGGCATTGAGGTCGCATTGAGTTGAATATCGGCTTTGGTTTCGCCCCAAAGGTTTGAGAGTTGACGCTGTGCTACTTGTTCTGCCAATACCGCTTGTTGGTATAAGCGCTGCATATCCAAACTTTCGATTTGCGCACGTTCATAGTCAACCAAAGCAATACTGCCCGCCTGATAACGTTTTTTGGCACTGTCTAAATTGTTTTGACTCACTTTGAGTTGTGCTGCGTACAGCGATTTTTCAACTTGTGCCAAAGCCAACTGAGACCATGCAAATTTCACCACCAATTGGCTTTGTGCTGCCCACAGTTGTTGCTGTAACTGCCCTTGTTGGTGCGCTGTTTCTGCGAGTTTTTGATTGAGCTTACGCTGTCCAAAAACATCTAAGGGCTGACTGATGGCAATACTGAGCTCACGATCAGTATCTGAACCAAAACCATCTTGATTGATATTTAAGCTAGGATTTTGCCATAGACCACTGTTTTTGATGTTCAGCTCTGTAATGCTTTGACGCTGTTGCCCAATGTCACTTTGGTTTTGATAACGCTCTACGTTTGCCAAAGCCTCATCCAAAGTCTTGATCGGTTCGGCAAAACTCCATTGCATCGCGGCTGTTGTTATGCCCACAGCAAGGGCTTGGCGTATAAACGCCTTAAATTGATTTGACATGCTTTTTCCCACTAATTTTTAGAAGAAGTGGTGGGAAATGTTTTAGGCTACCCCACCATTAGCGGGGAAAGTTCAGGAGGAGGATGTTGCCCCAATAAATCAGGAGCTTGATAGGCATTGTGCCAAAAAAACTGTGGAGGTTCGCGAACTTCAAACGCGAGCGGCAGTTGATAGTTTTTTTCTTTCGGAATAATCAAATGTGCCATTGAAGGCAAATGATCTTGATGGTCTTCACCCAATTCAAACTGATCATTTGCCGTTTGGGTATGGTCATCAACACTGCTTTGCTGGTGTGGCTTATCATCAGACACACACAAGGTGGTTTGATGGTGGCCAAAATGAAAACTTTGTTGAGTCACGACTTGAGCTTTTTGTTCTTCATGGACGCAAAAAGCTGCCGCCACGTTCCAAAGACTTTGGAACATGAATAAAGCAACTAAGACGCTAATCCACATGGTAGAACGCATAATGTCGTACTAAAATAAAGTGACGCTATTGTAAAGCCTAGACTAAGTCTAAGGTCAAGTCTTTTTAATGACTATGTTCATGTTGGTGTGGATGGCATTCATCTTCTTCAATCTGCAAAGTCACTTGCGTAATCCCATGCTCATGCCCCAATAACTCCACAGCTTGGTGGTATAAAGCTCTCTGATCTACATCAGGTGCAATCAAATGCGCTGTTAAATGCACATTCTTAGAGGTAATGGCCCAAACTTTAAGCTGGTGAATACCTTGTACACCCTCTAAAGCCAGCAAGTCATTGCGTAAAGATTCGATATCAATTTCACTTGGTACACCTTCGAGCAAAATATTGATACTTTGTTTTAGTAACACCCAAGTTCGAGGTAAGACCCAAAAGCCAATCAACACAGCAATAACGGTATCTACCCACATCCAACCTGTGAAATAAATCACCAGTGCGCCAATGATCACACCCACAGAGCCTAAGGCATCGCTGAGCACCTCAAGATAAGCCCCTTTCACATTTAAGCTGTCTTGGCTGCTCGACACCAAAATTTTCATTGAAATCAGATTGATGATTAAACCCAAAGCCGCAACAATCAGCATGCCCAAGCTTTGAATTTCGGGTGGCTGACTAAAACGCTGGTAGGCTTCATATAAAATGTAAATCGCCACTACAAACAACATCATGGCATTAAACAAAGCTGCCAATATTTCAAACCGTTGATAGCCAAAAGTACGTTTATCATCGGCAGGCTTTTGCCCAATTTTGATGGCTGCTAAAGCAATGGCTAAAGCAGCGGCATCGGTAAACATATGCGCTGCATCGGACAGTAAGGCCAAGCTTTGCGTGATAAATCCTGCAACCACTTCAACAATTAAGAAGGTGAACGTCAAGGCAAGTGCAATGGTTAATTTCTTGGCATTTTTTGCAGTCACTTCAACATGACTGTGATCATGGTTATGAGAACCACTCATGTAGGACTCCTTATCATTTTATTTAACGGAATGCTTCACCATTGAAATCGAAGCTTTTTTTAATTTAAAAATTACTCGATTTAGCATACTCGGTTAAAACAATAAAATCATCTTTCATGTGAATACGTCTTTATTTACGGCGTTTTTTTCCTGTCAAAAAGTTCATGGCCTGTGTATAGCCTGTTGGTGTAATACGCTGTACCAGATCGATAATTTTGGCATCTGTTCCAATTAAGACACGGCGCTCGTCTTTTTTTACAGCCTTTAAAATAGCCTGTGCTGCTACATCTGGCGGGGTTTTAAGCATTTTATTGAAAGAACGGCTGGCACGCTCTGGGTTCATACCCAGCGCACGAATACTGTCACTCATTCGAGCACTATTGGCGATATTGGTACGTATACCACCGGGATGAACACAAGTTGCACTAACGCCACAGTCTTGCAAATCTAACTCTTGACGTAGTGCCTCGGTAAAACCACGGACAGCAAACTTTGTCGCATTATAGGCACTTTGGGTAGGCTGAGCAGTGAGCCCAAATAAACTTGAAATATTCACAATATGCCCAGAGCCACTTTGTTTCAAGTAGGGTAAAAAAGCTTTGGTTCCATACACCACACCCCAAAAATTGATGTTGAAAATCCACTCGGCATCTTCATAGCTTAAGCCTTCAACAGTACTCGCTAACGCGACTCCTGCATTGTTAAAAACTAAATTGACCTGTCCGAAATCCTGCTCACACTGCTTTGCCCAGTTCTCTACTGCCTTACGGTCTGAAACATCTAGTTTTGTGAGCGTGACTGAAACAGGATAATCTTTGACGTGGTTTAATGTTTCCGCCAAACCTTGTTCATTGAGATCACTGAGTGCCAAATGTGTACCTTGTTTAGCCAGTTGAATCGCCAACTGCTGCCCAATGCCTGAACCTGCGCCTGTGATCGCAGCCACTTTATTTTCAAAACTTTTCATAATGCTCTCTAAAATATAGTGTTCTAAATATCGTTTTACACTTAAACGTCATGCTGAAGGTTCAAGTACTCTAATTCTACGCAGCCAAGGTGCTATTTTAGTTAATGTACAAAAATTACAACTATGAATAAAATGATCATTTCTAATGATTCAGTATGTATAAAATTCATGGGTGGTATTTTAAATATAAGATCATTTTTTATTTGGTTTCTGTTCTTAAGTGATAGGGCTCTAAAAACTGAAATCAAGTTACTGATATCTACATACTGTCCCTACAGGATTTAAAATATAACAGTCTTTAGCAATTCTACTTCATCTGTTATATTTTTTTAATCTTGTTTTTGTATCTGTTTCATCAGTTGTTTGCTTTGCATAATGTACTCATCACCTCAGTTGAGTGCAGTAACCATGAAAGATCTAGACTCAAAAAAACCAGCAAAATATGCAGATAGTTCAATTTCAGATAAAGCATTTAAAAACATGATTATCTGGTTCGCGATTTACTGTGGACTTTTTTGTATAGGTGTTATTTTCTTTGTCGGTGCAGATCAAAATTACCTTCTTCAGTAAGAATCTGAAGCTTGTTGCACTAATATCAACATCTAAATTCGAGCCTCAAAATTAAACTCCACAAAAAACACACTTTGGAGATTAAACCTTGACATGGGTTTAATCTCTATTTTTTTTGAGTTGAAGACTAGTAACACGGCAGTTACATTACATTTTGAATGGTTAATGTCATTACAAATAAATGATAGGGGCTGTGTAAAGGTCAGACTTCAAGCCCAAATCACCAAAAATGCAGCAATCACCACCAATACAATACCAAGATGTTCAGCACGTGCCAGCTTTTCTTTAAAGAAGTAGGCTGAAATCAACATACTAAAAATAATCTCAACCTGCCCCAAAGTTTTTACAATGGGCACGGACTGCATACTCATTGCACTAAACCAACCCAGTGACGCCAGAAAACTACATAAGCTGACACGAAATGTAAGTCCAATACGCTGCCACATAGCCCATAATGTTGCACGGCGAAATATCCCCAAATACATTAAAAGTAAACAACACTGTGTCCCAATCACCATTAAAAGCACCCAAGCTGCACGGTGAATAAACGGTAAATTTGTTAGTTCTAAACTGGCCTCACGTACCAAGAGCGAGGTAATGGCAAAACATAAACCACTACCGATACCTATACATAAGGTTGGTACGGAAAAATCAGAAAAGTCCCGCCCTTTAGACATTAAAAATACTGCGAAGCCTCCGACAGCAACCCCGAACCAGCCTAAAAGGCTTAAATGATCGGATAAAAAGACCACGGCGATAATCGCGGCAAGTACTGCCTCACTTTTAGCAAGCCCCACTCCAATCGCATAATTTTTTTGCTTAAAAAGTTGAACCATCAATGCTGTTGCGGCAATTTGGCTCAACGCCGCAATAAGCACATAAATAGCAAAACGGAGATTAAAATGGACGGAATCTGTTACAGGTTGGAAATGGTAAAGACAACTGATGTAAAGCAGTGCTAAAGGTAAAGCAAAGATGAACCGCGCTAGAGTCACTCCATAAACATCTACAGTAGTACTGAGTTGCTTTTGAAAAGCGTTGCGCCAAGCCTGCATGAAAGCGGCCATAAGCGTAAAAAGAATCCATGTTATTGTCATCAAGTACTCTATATACAGTTACTTACCTCACTAATGTAACCCGTTGATGGCAATACATGTGCTTTATTTTCATGACTTATTCTTATGTGATAAATAACTTAAGTTCTGATGAAAATTCGACTATTGCATGACTTTCGCAACATTTCCTCAAAACTGAGTATTAAGGAAATTAAACAGCAAGACATAAAAAACCGAAGGGCTTATCCTTCGGCTTCTATGTGAAATTTCACTTCGTTCTATACATATCAAAGTGAAAACCGGTTATCACTTCAAGTATTAGAAGTTATAAATCGCAACCAAGTTCACACGGTTGTCTTCACCTTTTTTACTACCATTTGCCGCAGGTGCAAACGCTTCACGCTCACCGTAGACATACTCTACCCCAAGGCTAACAGGCTGAACTGGGCTATAGAATAAATTACCCCATGCCTGCCATAAGTTTTTATTGATTTTGGTATCATCAGCTACAGCATCAAGGTAGTCCTGATTTTTATCAAAAGTCATATAACCATAAGCTAATGTGCCACGTAATTTGTCATTAAACTTTTGTGTTAAACCGACAGTAATTGAGTCAAATTCACTTTGTTCAATACTTGTGCCTGTTGCAACTACACCAGGGTTTGTAAAGGATACAAAGCTGCTATCACCTTTGACATGGTAGTAGTCGGCTTTTACAGAAGTTACTGGGGTGATGTCAAATTTGGCACCAACACCTACGCCATACGCCCACTCTTCTTGATTTTGAATACGTTTTTCATGCGCCATTGCACGTCCACTGACTGAAAGTGCATCATTGAACTTATGATTCAGTCGTCCTGTAAATGCAGGCATACGTTGGCTCATGCTGGCATCTTTCGGGTCTTCCACTGCCGCGACTAAGTTAGTATTTGGCGTGAATTTATGGGTATAACGCACTTGAGGTGTACGTTTAATTGAAGCACCCACATAAGCCAAAGCATCAATCGTTTCAGGGATATAGTCTGGAGTCGCAAAGTTTGACCACGTTTGACCAATTAACCAGTTACCATAGTTTAAATACGCATGACGAATACGTAAATTATCAAGGTTTGCACCGCCTAAAAAGTCGACCTCAATTTTTGCATTTAAGTTCTGATCGGCTACTGGCGCTTTAAAGTCCAAACCTAATCGCGTTGCTGAAAGGGTTGATCTTAACCGATCGCTATTTTCAGCATTTCCTTCTAAAGGTACGCTATTGATTTGGTTATAGGGCATATCACGAGCACCACCTTCAGCCTGATACGATGCATCCGCGCGGACATTACCGTATAAGTTGAACTCTGCCCCACCTTTGGTCAAACCTAACCCCGTTTTTTCAACCATTTTTGGCGTCGTCAACACTTGGCGTTCAACAGCGCTCAATTGAACAGCTTGCTGCTGTTGTTGCTGAGTATTCTGTTGAAGTATTTGTTTTAACGCATTAATTTCATTTCTAAGTTGCTCAATCTCTGCCGTCGTATTGGTTTGTGCATGTAATGCTGCACTACTTAACATGGATAAAGTGACAACTAAAACGTTCTTCTTAAATTGTTTCATTTAACACGGGTCCTGTGTATTTAAGTCTGTCCTGACTTTTACTCTTTAATATTTAGCTCTCTTTTTCATCGCTGTTTTCTAACGCAATGCATTTCTTTTAATACTTTAAAATGAAACTTTTTATCGCATTAAAAATTGCGTTAAAAAACAACTTATAAAAAGCAAATTGATTTTAACAGTTCATACAATTTTTGAAATGAGCCTACTACTAATGCACTAGACTCATGGGTTCAGTATTATTTAATTGGCTGTCGATTTGACTGCATCAAACACTTGTTTTGATTTGGTTTTTTCACCATCTACAGATACTTTTAAATTGACCATAAACACTGCCAAAGCCGCAATCACACCAGGTATAGCAATCACGAGAAAATTCATTTGATGTGGCAACTCAAAAGTTAACAATGCACCTGTTAATACAGGTCCAACAATTGCGCCAATGCGTCCAATGCCTGAAGCCCAGCCCATACCTGTAGAGCGCACCGCAGTTGGATAGAACTGTGCAACAAAGGTATACAGTAGAATTTGTGAGCCAATAGTCGCTGCGCCTGCAATCGCAATTAAACCGTACAGCACCATTTGTGGACTGTTGAAACCAAGTAAAATCAGTGCAATAGCACCCACGGTGAACATCGTTGTTAAAACTGGTTTTAAGTGGAAACGGTCTGCGAGCGCACCACCGCCAATCGCTCCAACCATACCGCCAATATTTAAAGCAAATAAGAAAATCATACTTGCACCAAGCGAATAACCTGCTTGAATCATTAGTTTTGGTAACCAGCTTCCAAGCGCATAGACCATGAGTAAGCACATAAAGAATGCCACCCAAAACATCATGGTGCTAAAGGTACGGCCTTGTTGGAACAATGCCTTTAATGGAGCGTCATCACCAGCAACAGGTTCGTTGAGCTTAAATGTCGTTTCAGGCTGAATAGCTTGCTCAGGTGCAATTTTTTGCACAATTTCACGGACTTTTTCAGTTTCACCCTTTTTAGTCAGGAACATTAAAGACTCAGGTAAAAACTTCCAAAGAATAGGTAAAGCCAGAAATGGAATGATGGCGATATAGAACATGATTTTCCAACCATAGTCTGTTACCAACCATGCACCCAGTAAGGCTGATGTCATGCCACCAATAGCATAACCACTGAACATAACCGCAACAAGTGTGCTACGAATACGCTTCGGAGCATATTCAGTCATGAGTGCGACCACGTTTGGCATCACCCCGCCAATGCCAAGTCCCGCAAGAAAACGTAAAATACCAAACTCAATAGGATTGCTTGCAAATGCGCCTAGAAAGGTGAAGCCACTAAAAATAGCCACACAAATCATAATGGTCTTTTTACGTCCCAATTTGTCAGACAACGTACCAAAACTCATCGCACCGAACATCATGCCAAACAAGGCTGTACTTGCAAGTAAGCCTGCTTGTACTGCACTGAGTCCCCACTCTTGCATCAGAAGTGGCAACGCCACGCCATAGATGACTAAATCATAACCGTCAAAAATAATAATCAGTAGACACCAAATGAGTACACTCCAATGAAAGGGCGTAAATTTGGCTTCATCGACCACCGTGTTGATGTTAACTGGATTTGTATTCACTTTAAGCCTCCTGCTTGCGAATGTTTGTTGCTGTGCACATTGCAGCAAAAGTAGCTTTCTTGTCCAAAACCGAATAACTCTATATTTATACCTTTAAGGTCGGTTAAGGTTTTTATTGTTTTAAATAAATAGCTTATATAAGCCATGATTGCAGTAAGAGACAGAAAATAAGCAAAACCAAGCGAAAATGACTATAAAAAAAGCCATCCGCAAGGATGGCTGAAATGGCTCATTTTGAAATGTAGACTTTCAAAGTATCGTGGAATTTAAATCCCCAAGTTTAGATAAATGCACGGTCATATTTGATCGCTTCAAGGTCATAGACCTGATAAATACAATCAAATAATGAACGAATATCTTCGCTTTCATCCATGGAACGAATCGCCAGAAAAATGGGACTGGTCGCTGCATCATCTAAGATTGGAATATAGTTCAAATGCGGCAGTTGAATGGTTCGTGCACTTTCTGGAACCACACAAATTCCTTCCCCTGCGGCAACCAACCCCAGTGCCAACTGTATTTCACGAACTTCTTTTAAATGTTTGGGTTCCAGTCCATATTCTGAAAACAGCCCTTGGACTTGAGTAGAAAAGTTTGGCTTGGGGTGACTTGGATAAAGAAATAAGTTCTGATCGACCAAGTCCGACAGGTACACACCTTGTTTTTGCGCCGTCAAAGGATGACTCGAATGTGCCGCCAACATCAACGGCTCTTCACGCAGTAAAATCCGACGCACAGCAGGATCGGAAATGCGTAAACGTCCAAAACCAACATCAATCCGTCCTTCTTTTAAGGCTTGAATTTGGTCTTTGGTACTCATTTCGATCAATTCGATTTTTAAATGTGGCTGCTGTTGGCGAAATAAATACACAATTTTAGGCAATAAACCATATAACAATGAACCTACAAAGCCCATAGTCACCGTTTTTTCAACCAAGCCTACACGTTGTGTCATGGCTTTGACTTCTTCGGCATTAGACAAAAGTTTAACAGCGTGTTGATAGAAGAATTGTCCTGCTTCCGTGGTCTTGAGTGGACGGCTACCACGTTCAAATAATTGCACCCCCAATTCAGCCTCTAGATTTTGTATCTGGCGGCTTAAAGGAGGCTGTGCAATGAATAATTTTTCAGCAGCTTTGGTAAAACTCTGCTCTTCTACAACAGCTACATAGTAGCGGAGGTGTCTCAATTCCATGACTATTTATACCTTTAAGATATATTAAAATGCTAATTTGATCTTCGACAGTTCATATTTATTCTTTTAAGGTATATCAAATCAGGTACACAACGCAAGGCTGCGCAGAGTTAAGATGTATAAATCTATAGAAACCTTACTCGTCGAAATCCCCACTATTCGCCCACACAAAATGGCGGTAGCGACTATGCAAACGCAAACGCTTGTCTTGGTGAAAATCAGCACTGAAGATGGCTTTGTCGGTTGGGGTGAAGCGACAACAATTGGCGGACTGGGCTACGGTGAAGAAAGCCCAGAAAGTATTAAGACCAATATTGAAACTTATTTTGCACCTTTATTGAAGTCCCTTAAAGCTCAAAACATCGCACAAACCATGCGTGCTTTGAAAAAGAATATTAATGGTAACCGTTTTGCCAAATGTGCAATTCAAACAGCTCTACTCGACATTCAAGCGCAACGTTTAGATTTACCCCTTTCTGAAGTGTTAGGCGGCCGCTTACGTGACAGTTTACCTGTACTTTGGGTGTTGGCATCTGGTGATACTGAAAAAGATATTGCTGAAGGCCGAAAAATGATTGAGGCAAGACGCCACAATATTTTCAAACTTAAAATCGGTTCACGCCGTGTAGAAGAAGATGTTGAACATGTTCTTGCGATTAAACAAGCACTGGGTTCAGACATTTCCATCCGTGTTGATGTGAACCGTGCATGGTCTGAGCTAGATGCGATTAAAGGCATTCAACTCCTACAAAATGGTGGTGTTGACCTGATTGAACAGCCCTGTGCGATCGACAACATTGATGCGATGCAGCGTTTAACTCGACGTTTTGATCTTGCCATCATGGCGGATGAATCGCTCATGGGGCCGAGCTCAGCCTACCGTTTAGCCAAAACCAATGCGGCCTCTGTTTTTGCAGTCAAAGTGGCTCAGTCTGGTGGACTAATTGAAGGTCATGAAGTCGCGAAGATTGCCAATTTAGCAGGCATAGATCTCTATGGAGGAACCATGCTTGAAGGTGCCGTCGGCACAATTGCTTCGGCACATTTGTTCTCGACCTTTGAAAATTTAGCTTATGGCACCGAGCTATTCGGCCCACTGCTGTTAACCCAAGATATTTTAAAAACCCCACTTCAATACACTGACTTCGCTTTGCATTTACCCCAAGGCAAAGGACTCGGTATTGAATTGGATGAAAGCAAGATTGATCAGCTACGCCGCGCTTAAGCGACGTCTTAACCGTTTAGGAGTTATACATGCTTTTTCACGTACGTATGGATGTAAACATTCCACTGGATATGCCTGCTGAAACTGCCAGTGAAATTAAATCAGTCGAAAAAGCATATTCGCAAGAGCTACAAGCTCAAGGCAAATGGCGACATATTTGGCGTATTACAGGTCAGTACTCAAACATCAGTATTTTTGATGTAGACAGCAATGAAGAGCTACACAACATTTTGCAAGGTTTACCCCTGTACCCGTATATGAACATTGAAGTGATGCCTTTGAACCGACATCCCTCTTCTATCCGCGAAGATGATCGTTAATTGAAAAAAGATTTTATGCAGTTTAATCACTGGAACGTAATGAATGATCTAGTGAAAGAAATTAACAAGGAACGTGGCAGCTAAGCTTTTCAACCTATTCATAAAGCTAGCCACCACATAGCAAACATACTTAAGGAGCAATAGTATGAATCGTCAACAGATTGATGCATTAGTCAAAACAATGAATGTGGATACAGCAACAGGTTCTGTAGACGCGCGTACTCAACAAATTGTGGTTCGCCTATTGGGTGACTTATTCCAAGCGATTGAAGACTTAGATTTGAGTCAAACTGAAGTTTGGAAAGGTCTTGAATACTTTACGGATGCAGGCCAAGCCAATGAACTTGGTTTACTTGCGGCAGGGCTTGGTCTTGAGCATTACCTCGACTTACGTGCAGATGAAGCCGATGCCAAAGCAGGCATTACAGGCGGAACACCACGTACCATCGAAGGTCCTTTATACGTGGCTGGCGCACCTGAATCGGTTGGTTTTGCGCGTATGGACGATGGTTCTGAAGAAGGCAAAATTCCGACTCTGATTATTGAAGGGACAGTGACGGACACCGATGGTCAGATCATTGATGGTGCAAAAGTTGAAGTGTGGCATGCCAATAGCTTAGGCAACTACTCTTTCTTCGATAAGTCACAATCAGACTTCAATCTACGTCGTTCAATCATTAGCGACCAAGATGGTAAATACGTTGCTCTCACCACGATGCCTGTTGGTTATGGTTGCCCACCAGAAGGGACAACTCAATTTGTATTGAACAAGTTAGGCCGTCACGGTAACCGCCCTTCGCACGTACATTACTTCGTATCTGCGCCAGGCTACCGTAAGTTAACCACCCAATTCAACATTGAGGGTGACCAATACCTATGGGATGACTTTGCATTTGCAACACGTGAAGGCTTAGTGGCTACCGCTGTCGATATTACCGATGAAGCTGAAATTGCACGCCGCGGTTTAACAGGTCCATTCAAACACATTCAATTCAATGTTGAACTGGTGAAAGACCAAGCGGCTGCACCATCAACTGAAGTTGAACGTCGTCGCGCTAGCGCTTAATTACCCTTGGAACCGAAATAGCCACTGCAAAGTCGCATTTCGGGGACTTCCTCACTTTTGGAAAGTCGGAGAACGGACATGCCACGTATCCCAGTTATTAATACTAGCCATCTCGATCGTATCGACGAATTACTTGTCGACAACTTTGAAACAGGCGAATTCAAACTTCATCGTTCAGTGTTTACTGATCAAGCCCTTTTTGACCTAGAAATGAAGTATATCTTCGAGGGTAACTGGGTTTACTTAGCACACGAAAGCCAAATTCCAAATAACAACGACTATTACACGACGTATATTGGCCGTCAGCCTATTCTGATTGCACGTAACCGTAATGGTGAACTTAATGCCATGATCAATGCCTGTTCACACCGTGGTGCACAGCTTTGTCGTAATAAACGTGGCAATAAAGCAACCTATACATGCCCTTTCCACGGTTGGACATTTAACAACTCTGGCAAACTTTTAAAAGTTAAAGATCCAGCAGATGCAGGTTATTCAGACTGTTTTAACCATGAAGGTTCACATGATCTGAAAAAAGTTGCACGTTTTGGCAACTATAAAGGTTTCTTGTTCGGTAGCTTAAATCCAGATGTTCCCTCTTTAGAGGAATACTTAGGCGAAACCAGCAAAATCATTGACATGATTGTGGATCAGTCTGAGCAAGGTCTTGAAGTTTTACGTGGCGCGTCTACCTACACCTATGAAGGCAACTGGAAACTGACTGCTGAAAATGGTGCAGATGGTTATCACGTTTCTGCGGTGCACTGGAACTATGCAGCGACCACTCAACAACGTAAAGAAAAACAAGCGGGTGACAACATCCGTGCCATGAGCGCAGGCGCTTGGGGGAAACAAGGCGGTGGTTCATACGGTTTTGACAATGGTCACATGCTGCTTTGGACACAATGGGCTAACCCAGAAGACCGTCCAAACTTCCCGAAAGCCGACGAATACTCTGAAAAATTTGGCGAAGCAATGTCGAAGTGGATGATTGAGCGCTCACGCAACCTTTGTCTTTATCCAAACGTCTATTTGATGGATCAGTTCGGTTCACAAATTCGCGTACTTCGCCCAATTTCAGTCAATAAAACTGAAGTCACGATTTACTGTATCGCACCTGTAGGTGAAAACGCGGAAGCACGTACGCGTCGTATTCGCCAGTACGAAGACTTCTTCAATGCCTCAGGCATGGCAACACCGGATGATTTAGAAGAATTCCGTGCATGCCAAGCAGGCTACGCAGGCATTGAACTGGAATGGAATGATATGTGCCGCGGTTCAAAACATTGGATTCATGGCCCAGATGATGCTGCCAATGAAATTGGTCTAAAACCAAAACTTTCAGGCGTAAAAACTGAAGATGAAGGTCTCTATCTTGCACAGCACCAACACTGGTTAGACATGATGAAAATTGCAATTGCCAATGAAAAAGCACTGGCTGTTGAAACTGCAAATGAACAAGGAGAAGTGGCATGAATGCTCCTACAACACTTAATACCGTTAGCATCGAACAAATCAGTCAGTTTCTATATCAAGAAGCGCGTTTTTTAGATGATGAACAATGGGACGATTGGCTTGCATGTTATGCCCCTTCAGCATCGTTTTGGATGCCTGCATGGGATGACGACGATACCTTGACTACAGATCCGCAGTCTGAAATTTCACTGATTTACTACCCAGACCGCCAAGGTTTAGAAGACCGTGTGTTCCGCATTAAAACTGAACGCTCTTCTGCCACCATGCCAGACACGCGTACTTGTCACAATGTGAACAATATCGAAGTGATTGAGCGTGATGGCGATAAAGTTACCGTCCGTTTTAACTGGAATACGCTGAGCTTCCGCTACAAAACCAGTTATAGCTACTTTGGTATGTCGCGTTATGAAATCGATTTTTCAGGTGAAAAACCACAAATTTTAAGTAAATACGTGGTTCTGAAAAACGATTACATCAACCAAGTGATTGATGTTTATCACCTCTAAATTAGCCACACATCCTTAGTATTCTTTCAGCCAAATGGAGTTTTGGCTGAGAGTTCCAAGTTTCAACGTTTTTAAAGGATATTCAGCCATGTCAAACCACAATGTTGCACTTCAATTTGAAGATGGCGTAACGCGTTTTATTACAGTGACTCAAGGTGAGTCTTTATCAGATGCCGCTTACCGCCAAAAAATTAACATTCCGCTAGACTGCCGTGATGGTGCATGTGGGACTTGCCGCGCTTTTTGCGAATCTGGTAGTTATGACATGCCTGAAGAGACGTATATTGAAGATGCGTTAACACCAGAAGAAGCGGAACAAGGCTATATTTTGGCTTGCCAATGCCGTCCAAGCTCGGATGCCGTATTCCAAATTCAAGCTTCATCTGAAGTCTGCAAAACCGAAATTCATCAGTATCAAGGCACTTTAGTCGCTGTTGAAAACTTATCAGAATCGACCATTACTTTTGATATTCAGTTGGATGAAGGTCAACCTGATATTCACTTCCTTGCTGGTCAATATGTCAACGTCGGCATCCCAGAGACAGCAGAAACGCGTTCCTATTCATTTAGCTCGAAACCAGGCAACCGTTTAACGGGCTTTGTGGTACGTAATGTGCCGAATGGCAAAATGAGTAGCTTTTTAAGTAGTACTGCCAAAGCGGGCGATAAAATGACTTTTACAGGCCCATTTGGTAGCTTCTACCTGCGTAATGTGGTTCGTCCTGTCGTCATGCTTGCAGGCGGTACAGGTATTGCACCCTTTATGTCTATGTTACAAACATTAGAAGAAAAAGGGGCTGAACACCCTGTTCGTTTGGTGTTTGGTGTTACCAATGACTTCGACTTAGTTGCTTTAGAACAACTGGATGCCCTCCAAGCTAAACGTCCATGGTTTGAATACCGTACCGTGGTTGCAAGTTCAGACTCTGCACATGAGCGTAAAGGTTATGTGACTGGGCATATCGACAATGAATGGCTCAATGGCGGTGATGTTGATGTCTACCTCTGTGGTCCTGTCCCTATGGTCGATGCCGTTCGTGGTTGGTTAGATAGCGAAGGTGTAAAGCCTGCAAACTTCCTGTTTGAAAAATTCTCTGCAAACTGATTGGGGCCACTTATCATGTCTGATCGTCAAAGATTTTTAAACAAAGTCGTGATTGTGACTGGTGCCGCTCAAGGCATTGGTCGCGGTGTTGCCCTCCAAGTGGCTAATGAAGGTGCGCAAGTTGTTTTAGCCGACTTATCTGACTATGTCGATGAAACATTAGCAGAAATTGAAGCAAAACAAGGTGATGCAATAACAGTCAAAGCAAACCTTGAAACCTTCGCAGGTGCTCAAAGTGTTGTAGACAAAGCGCTTGAAATCTATGGCCGTGTCGATGTGCTTATCAACAACGTCGGCGGTGCAATTTGGATGAAACCTTTTGAAGAGTTTTCTGAAGAAGAAATCATCAAAGAAGTGAATCGCTCATTATTCCCAACGCTGTGGTGTTGTCGTGCTGTTTTACCTGAAATGATTAAAAATCAGAAAGGTACGATTGTAAATGTGTCTTCTATTGCGACTCGTGGCATTAACCGTGTGCCCTATTCGGCATCCAAAGGTGGGGTTAATGCCCTTACTGCATCACTTGCTTTTGAGCATGCTAAAGATGGGATCCGAGTGAATGCGGTTGCTACGGGTGGAACCGAAGCACCGCCGCGTAAAGTGCCACGTAATGCAAATCCACTGTCTGAAAATGAAAAGTCGTGGATGCAACAAGTGGTCGATCAAACCATTGATCGTAGTTTTATGAACCGTTATGGCACGATTCAGGAACAAGTGAATGCGATTGTATTCCTTGCTTCAGATGATTCGTCATATATGACAGGTACAGTTGTCCCTGTCGGTGGTGGCGATCAAGGCTAATTGATCGTTACATTACTTTTATATACAGGATCATGTCTGCATGGAGGCAAATGAATGGCTACCCTGTTTAAAACTTTGAAAGAAGATTGGTCTATTTCAGCTACTGTCGCAGGATTTTTGGCAGTGCTGATTTCCTATTCAGGACCACTCATTATCTTCTTTCAGGCTGCGCAACAAGCTCAGGTTTCCCCGGCCATGATGATTTCATGGATTTGGGGTATTTCTATTGGGGCAGCCGTGGCAGGGATTTTTCTTTCCATTAAATTCAAAGTCCCTGTGATTACCGCATGGTCTGCGCCGGGTACGGCTTTGTTGGTCACGCTGTTCCCGAATATTAGCCTGAATGAAGCTGTAGCCGCTTATATTACCTCAGCCATGGTGATTTTCCTGATCGGGATCAGTGGTTACTTCGATAAATTGTTGAAATGGATTCCACAGTCGGTGGCTGCTGGGATGATGGCAGGTATTCTATTTCAGTTTGGTTTAGGTCTGTTTAGTGCAACTAACAGTATGCCGATTATTGTGTTTAGCATGCTGTTTGTCTTTTTAGTCGCAAAACGAATTTCACCACGTTATAGCATGCTTTGGGTACTGCTTTCAGGGGTGGCCTTGAGCTTTGGGCTTGGTGAAATGAATGCGGTGAGTTTAGATTTCCAACTTGCTATTCCTCAGTTCATCAGCCCTGAATGGACTTGGCACTCAACCTTAAACCTTGCCCTGCCTTTGATTTTAGTCAGCCTGACAGGACAGTTTTTACCGGGCATGGCCATCATGAAACTGAGCGGTTATGAGATGCCTGCCAAGCCGATTATCACCACCACCAGTATTGCTTCTTTAGCTGTTGCATGTGTCGGTGGTATCACCATTGTTTTAGCGTCAATTACGGCTGCACTGTGCATGGGCAAAGATGCGCATGAGTTAAAAGAAAAACGCTATATCGCAGGCGTAGCCAACGGCATTTTCTATATTTTAGGTGGTTTGTTCGCAGGCAGTATCGTTCTGCTCTTCAGCTTGCTACCGAAAGAGCTTGTTGCCGCTTTGGCTGGCTTGGCCTTATTGGGTGCAATTTCAACCAATATCGCTGTAGCCATGAAAGATGAATCTCAACGAGATTCTGCCCTCATTACTTTTTTAGCTACAGCTTCAGGTATGCACTTTTTGGGTCTAAGTTCCGTTTTTTGGGGCATCGTCATTGGTTTAACTGCGCATCTGATTTTAACCAAACGTAGTCCTGAAGTTTCAGCTTTAGCTTCAACTCCAAGCTCCAATCCAAGTTCTAAAAGTTAATAGGTACGCTGTGCCTAGGACAACATTATGATTGATAAAAGTTCAGCTTCTTTAACAGAAGCACTTTCGCAAATAAAGGATGGTTCCACCATCATGATTGGTGGTTTTGGTACAGCAGGACAGCCTGCTGAACTGATCGATGGCCTAATTCAACTCGGCATTAAAGACCTCACCATCGTCAGTAACAATGCTGGTAATGGTGACTATGGTTTAGCCAAGCTCCTCAAAGCAGGTGCAGTCAAAAAAGTCATCTGTTCGTTCCCGCGTCAGTCCGACTCATGGGTCTTCGATGAACTCTATCGTGCAGGCAAAATCGAATTAGAACTGGTGCCGCAAGGCAATTTGGCCTGTCGTATTCAAGCTGCAGGTATGGGACTCGGTGCAGTTTTCACTCCAACAGGCTACGGCACTTTATTGGCCGAAGGCAAAGAAACCCGTCACATTGACAGTAAAGATTATGTACTGGAATATCCAATCAAAGCTGACTTTGCTTTGATTAAAGCCCAACAAGGCGACCGTTGGGGTAACTTGGTCTACCGCAAATCAGCACGTAACTTCGGCCCGATTATGGCCATGGCGGCAGGTGTAACCATTGCCCAAGTCTCTGAAGTGGTGGACTTGGGTGCTTTAGACCCTGAACACATCATTACCGCAGGTATTTTTGTTCAACACGTGGTGCAGGTTCAACCTGAACCTGTTGCTGTGTAATCGGGAGAACATCATGAGCTATCAAAAACTCAGCCGTAACCAAATTGCAGAACGTGTCGCACAAGATATTCCCGATGGTGCCTATGTGAATCTTGGGATTGGTTTACCGACCAAAATTGCTAGTTACCTACCAAGCGACAAAGATGTATTCCTGCATTCTGAAAATGGCTTATTGGCTTTTGGTCCACCGCCAGCCGCAGGTGAAGAAGACCCTGAACTGATCAACGCAGGTAAAGAATATGTGACCATGCTGCAAGGTGGTAGCTTTTTCCATCATGGGGATTCTTTTGCCATGATGCGGGGTGGTCACTTAGATATCGCAGTCCTTGGCGCCTTTCAAGTGGCAGCCAATGGTGACTTGGCCAATTGGCATACAGGTGCGCCGGATGGGATTCCTGCTGTGGGCGGTGCGATGGATTTGGCTGTTGGTGCGAAAAAAGTCTTTATTACCACTGACCATGTGACCAAACAAGGTGAGCCGAAGATTGTGGCTGAACTGAGCTACCCCGCGACAGGTTTGAAGTGTGTCGATCGTATTTACACTGACCTGTGTGTGATTGATGTCACCGCAGACGGTTTAAAAGTGATTGAGAAAGTCGACGGTCTAAGCTTTACAGAATTACAGGCGATGACGGGTGCAACTTTAGTGGATGCGACACAGTAAATTTCAGAAAAATTTGCTAGAGCTTATAGTCATCAACAACCTGTCGAGCGCTTTAAAAGTATTGTTTTTGCAACAGTAGTGGAAAATTGCTGTGAGTGAACAGGTTTTGTTGATGACAACGTTTTTGGTCACTTTTTTAAAAAAATGACGAGAACGAGTTACTTCTATTTGACTGAACACGGTAAGACTCCGTCGTGACTAGATACAGTTGATCTATCAGCAGAGTTCCGTTTCAAAGGACAAGATTAAACATGAAAGATGCTTATATTATCGATGCCATCCGTACCCCATTTGGTCGTTATGCTGGAGGGTTAGCCCCAGTCCGTGCCGATGACTTGGGTGCATTCCCAATTCAAGCCTTGATGCAACGTAATCCAAGTGTAGATTGGAAACAGGTGGATGATGTGATCTATGGCTGCGCCAACCAAGCGGGCGAAGATAACCGTAATGTCGGACGTATGTCAGCCTTATTGGCGGGTTTACCAGTAGAAGTGCCAGCCACCACCATCAACCGTTTATGTGGCTCATCTTTGGATGCGATTGCGATTGCAGCACGTGCCATTAAAGCGGGTGAAGCCAATCTGATTATTGCGGGTGGTGTGGAAAGCATGTCGCGTGCGCCCTTCGTCATGGGTAAATCGGAAACCGCCTATGGCCGTAGTCAAAAGATTGAAGACACCACCATGGGCTGGCGTTTTATCAATCCGAAGCTGAAAGCCATGTATGGTGTAGAAACCATGCCACAGACCGCAGAGAACGTGGCACAACAATTTAATATTGATCGTGCAGATCAAGACCAGTTTGCCTTGACGAGTCAACAGCGCACAGCAACCGCGCAAGCTCAAGGCTTTTTTAAACACGAGATCATTCCGGTGAGCATTGCACAGCGTAAGGGTGATCCGATTGTGATCGACACGGATGAACATCCACGTGCATCGACCACACTAGAAGGTTTGGCAAAACTGAAGCCAGTTGTGACAGCAGAAGGCACCGTCACTGCGGGGAATGCATCAGGCATCAATGACGGTGCGGCTGCTGTACTGATTGCTTCAGAACAAGCGATTCAAGAGTACCAGCTTAAACCGCGTGCCAAAATCATTGCTTCAACAGCAGTGGGTGTAGAACCGCGCATCATGGGCTTTGCACCAGCACCTGCCATCAAAAAGCTCCTCAAACAAGCCAATCTGACATTAGAGCAGATGGATGTGATTGAGCTAAATGAAGCTTTTGCGGCACAAGCGCTTGCAGTGACCCGTGATCTTGGCCTAGCAGACGATACGACACAAGTGAATCCGAATGGTGGTGCGATTGCGATTGGTCATCCACTCGGCGCATCAGGTGCACGTTTGGTGACCACGGCCTTAAACCAATTGGAACAAACCGGTGGCACCTATGCCCTGTGTTCAATGTGTATTGGTGTCGGTCAAGGCATTGCGCTGATTATTCAGCGGGTTTAACCCTTCTTCTGATCTGACGTGGTGTTTTTGCTCATAACACTTTTTGCTGATAACAACAGTGGAAACACTCAAAATTTTTAATGAATTAAGGAAAAGCATATGCCAAGTTTTACTTCAAATAATGCCGAACTTCACTATCAAACTTTTGGTGACCCAAAAAATCCCGCGATCGTTTTTTCAAACTCGCTAGGCACGAACTTCAACATGTGGAAACCACAAATTACTTTTTTCCAGAAAAATTATTTTGTGATTTGCTATGACACTCGCGGGCATGGCCGGTCTTCTGCGCCTCAAGGGCCTTATGATATTGAACAACTTGGTCTAGACCTGATCCATTTACTAGATCATTTAAACATTGAGAAAGCCATTTTTTGCGGTATCTCAATGGGCGGACTTACAGGTCAGTGGTTAGTCATTCATAAACCTGAACGTTTTCACCGTGCCATTGTATGTAATACCTCTGCCAAAATTGGCAATGAACAAGCATGGAATGATCGCGCATCATTAGTACGCACCCAAGGTTTAGAACCCATTGCATCGACGGCTGCAAGCCGTTGGTTTACCGAACCCTTTATCCAAAGCAACGCAGCAACTGTAGCAGCGCTTTCAAACGACTTAGGTGCTGGCAGCCCAGAAGGTTATGCGAGTTGTTGTGAAGCTTTGGCTAAAGCGGATTTACGTGAAAAACTCGAAAGTATTTACGTGCCTTTACTTGTTATTGCAGGGCGTAAAGACCCCGTAACAACAGTCTCAGATGCACAGTACATGGTGAATCACATCCGAAGTAGTGCCCTATTTGAAATCGATGCCTCTCATATTTCAAATATCGAACAGCCCAAAGCCTTCAATCAGGCTATCTTAGACTTTATTGCTTAATGCGCTAGATCTGAACGCAAAACAGCCCAACATGGGCTGTTTTTTTCCTATTAAAAAAAATGATAGGAGTGCGTAAAAATAGTTATTATAAAGATGTTGGCTTTCGCTCATTCTATTTCTCCTCTTAAAATCATCAAAACTCAAAAAATTGTATATAAAACAAACTGAAATTATTATGATTTCAAAATCATATCTTCGGAATTTCACTTATTGCCAATCCTAAACTCACTAGATCCCATCATGTATAGCCACATCTACCCAGTTAAAATGAGCAAAATAGCCAATCGTTTTGTTTTATAAATTTTCTCGCACAGCAAAAGCCAATACTCAACAAGAGGATATTTTTTCAGTACATTCCACTACTCAGCAATTTTTCTACAGTTTTTTGCTTATTTAACGGCAAAATTTTTCAGTGAAGAGGATGCTGAAAAACACCGTTAGAAACCTGAATTTTCCTTTTACTGTTTCAAGTTTTTCAGTTTTTTTCTAAAAGATCATGGCATCAGCTAAATAGACCTTAACAACAGACAAAAATGTCTATATACATTTCAACGTAACAAGTTGATGTTTTAATTGATGAAAGTGATATTTCCTCAAGTTAAATATTGATCCAATAAAGCTGAGAAGCTGTATTGATCATGGTCGTCCAGCCAGTCAAAATAGCTAGAATAAATTGATCAGATCATCTACAGATACAAACCATATCAGACTTCAGTTTTATTTTGATATACAGTTTAGCCATACAAGAATCGATCTAGATCTGATGTAGCGTGAGCTACCGACTCAGAAGTCTGAGTTGCCCTCTTTTCAAGACTTGAGTTGTACCTCTGGCATAAAACTAAAACAAATCTGCTGCTTTTAGTCAATTTGGCTTACAATGTAAAAAAGAGTAATAATCCGAAAATTTGTAATCTTTTAACATTGCCAATTCCTTGCAAAATTTACATTATATTGCCGAAGTTTGGCACTAAGCATCTACGTCAATTCAAACAAACTATAAAAAAAATGTAGAACTTTATGCCATAATACGCAAACTTTGCAGCCATCTTGCAAAGATATATTGCAATTTATAAATGGAGCAAGCTAAATGAGTTCGACCATTTTGGTTATTCATGGACCGAATCTAAATTTGCTAGGAAAGCGCGAACCAGAAGTATATGGTTCTCTAACGCTGAACGACATCAATCAGCAACTCATTGCACAAGCTGAAAATGCTTCAATTTCTCTCGACACTTTCCAAAGTAATTGGGAAGGTGCCATTGTTGACCGTATTCATCAAGCCCAAGCGGATGGCGTCCAATTTATTATTATTAACCCTGCTGCACTCACGCATACCTCTGTTGCTCTACGTGATGCCCTGCTTGGTGTAGCCATCCCATTTATTGAAGTTCATTTATCAAATGTTCATGCGCGCGAAGCGTTTAGACATCATTCATATTTATCAGATAAAGCCGTTGGCGTTATTTGTGGCTTAGGTGCTCAAGGTTATAGCGCTGCGCTCAATTACGCTCTCACTAAAATTCAACCCTCTACGCAATCATAATTAGGAATACTGTCACATGGATATTCGTAAAATCAAGAAACTCATCGACCTGATGATTGAATCTGACTTACAAGCGATTGAAGTTAAAGAAGGCGATCAATCGATTGCACTGACTCGTCGTAGTCCAGTTGTTGCAGCTGGTGCTCCTGTTGCTATGGCAGCTCCTGTTGCTCAAGCTCCAGCGGCTAAAGCACCACGTGGTGCTGTAGAAACTTCTCCAATGGTTGGTGTGTTCTACGCGGCTCCAAGCCCAGGTGAAGCGCCATTTGTTAAAGTCGGTCAAACAATCACTGCTGGTGAAACACTTGGTATTATCGAAGCAATGAAAATCATGAACCCGATTGAAGCAACGCAAAGCGGTGTAGTTGAAGAAATTTTAGTGAAAAACGGCGAAGTGATCCAATTCGGTCAACCATTATTCCGCTACCGCGCGTAATAGACGGGGACTTATAATGTTGCAAAAAGTTTTAATTGCAAACCGTGGTGAAATTGCCCTGCGCATCACCCGTGCCTGCAAAACTTTAGGGATTAAGACTGTAGGGATCTATTCAGATGCTGACAAAGACTTAATGCACCTACGTTTTGTAGACGAAGCAGTATGTATTGGACCGGGTGCGAGCAGTGAAAGCTACTTGAACATTCCTGCCATTATTACAGCAGCTGAAATTTCAGGTGCAGATGCCATTCACCCAGGTTATGGCTTCTTATCAGAAAATGCTGAATTTGCTGAAATTGTAGAAAACTCAGGTTTTATTTTTATTGGACCACGCCCTGAACATATTCGTTTGATGGGTAACAAAGTTTCTGCGATTACTGCAATGCGTAAAGCAGGTGTTCCAACCGTACCGGGTTCTGCAAATGCGGTTACACCGCAAAATGCACTGGCTGAAGCTAAAGAAATTGGTTTTCCATTGATCGTGAAAGCTGCTTCTGGTGGTGGTGGTCGTGGTATGCGTATTGTAGAACGTGTCGACACCCTACTTGAATCTGTTCAAGCCGCACAGCGTGATGCTGAAATGTGGTTTGGCGATGACACAGTGTATATGGAGCGTTTCCTACAAAAACCTCGTCACGTTGAAGTTCAAGTTCTTGCTGACGGTAATGGCCATGCGATTCACCTTTATGACCGTGACTGCTCTTTACAGCGTCGCCATCAGAAAGTGTTAGAAGAAGCGCCAGCGCCAAATTTACCTGAACAAGCACGTGCTGACATTTTAGAAGCTTGCGTAAATGCTTGTAAATTAATGCAATACCGCGGTGCAGGTACATTCGAGTTCTTGTTTGAAGATGGTGAATTCTTCTTTATTGAGATGAATACACGTGTTCAAGTTGAGCACCCTGTAACTGAAATGGTGACAGGTATCGACATTATTGAACAACAGCTCCGCATTGCTGGTGGCTTAGGTCTTGAAATTGAACAAAATCAAGTTGAAGTCAAAGGCCATGCGATTGAATGTCGTATCAATGCTGAAGACCCAACGACCTTCTTGCCTTCACCAGGTAAAATTGAAAATTTTTATGTGCCAGGTGGTGCAGGTATTCGTCTTGATTCACATATCTATCAAGGCTATAGCATTCCACCATACTATGACTCGATGATTGCAAAGCTGATTGCACACGGTAAGGATCGTAAAACATCACTTGCACGCATGCGCCAAGCGCTTGATGAAATGATTTTGACCGGTATTAAAACCAATATCCCATTACACAAAGATTTGATTCTTCAAGATGAAAAATTCTGTGAACAAGCAATGGATATTCACTACCTTGAAAAGCATTTGTTAAAGCAAATTGAAGGTCATCAAGATAAATAATTGTTTTGTTCCTCAAATAAAAAACCGCGATTCATCGCGGTTTTTTATTTGTAAAAGAATTAATTAAGGCAATACGCGACGTAGCGTTGCAAAGCATTGTTGTGCTTTATCATTGGCACAAAAATTAATGGTCGATGGACTTTGCCATTTCACAAAATACTGAGACATTTCACCAGTCTGATCTTCTTGTGACCCAGAACAATCCACTTGGTTATTGTCAAATTTGACCTGTAAAATCAAAGCAGGCAGTTGTACATTTTTATCGGTAGATGGCTGGTAATCATAAATTCCCGTGGACCATTCTTCCCCACTTTTAATCACAACATCACTATTACTTTTAAAATTATAGTATTCAACGCATTTACGATTATTTGGAATTTCCATTCCCCATAAGCCCACAATTTCAGGGCGAGTCGTTACACGAATATTATTTTGATTTGATGCTTGAGTATCCTCAGCCTGACTTGGCGTATTTGCCATAAGCACTGATGAAGTTAACATGAATAACATGCCGAGTAATGTTTTTTTCATACAAGCCATAATGTTTTTAAGCGTCTCACTAAATTAGCATATTTTGATTCAAAACATCATTTTATAACCATTTCATAACAATCTATTTTTTGTTATGGGTTGCAATCTTAATTTAACAAAACGATTTATTGTCAGTACTAGATAAATTCTCCTTTCAGAATCGAAAAAAGACCGCTTAAGCAGTCTTTTTTGTATTTCTTGATATTTGAGTTTAGGCTACAGGTGCCAGTGTAAACAGCACCTGACCTGTTTTTACCGTTTGCCCTTTTTCAATGGTAATGGCTTCAACCTTCATCCGCTCAGGTGCAATAATAGGAATTTCAATTTTCATGGCTTCAATCACGGCCAAAGTTGCCCCTTCTTCCACAATGTCTCCAGAGGTACATTCGATTTTCCAAATAGAACCCGGCATGTGCGACTCGACTACACAACCACCTTCAGGAATTTGAATTTCACTGTCGTCTAATACCGCATCTAGACTTTCAGAAACATGTTCAGCCAAACCAGCCTCATGCCAGAGACGGCGTTCCTCTTCAAAGTTCGTTTGCTGTACCGCTTTAAAACTTGAAATGGATGCTGCATTTTCAATGAGGAAGTCATTGTATTCTTTTAGATTTAAAACCCCATCTTCTACACGAAGCTTTAAGCGCCCCGCTTTAAAGTCTTCCCGCATTTGCATCAGTTCTGTTTCAGACACTTCATAAAATTTAATTTGATCAAAGAAGCGCAGTAGCCATGGTTTTCCTTGTTCAAAATCTGGATTTCTGCGGTAACGACTCCACATTTGTGTTGTACGTCCAACAAACTGATAACCGCCCGGGCCTTCCATACCATAGACACACATATATGCACCACCGATGCCGACTGCATTTTCAGGCGTCCAAGTGCGTGCAGGATTATATTTGGTAGTTACTAAACGATGACGTGGGTCCAGCGGCGTTGCCACAGGAGCACCCAAGTACACATCTCCCAAACCCATCACCAAATAATTGGTACTATATACGACATCCTTCACTGCTTGCTTCGAGTCTAGACCATTGATACGACGAATAAACTCAACATTGTCAGGACACCACGGCGCATCTGGACGTACTGTTTGCATATAACGTTCAGTCGCCAACTGAGTTTGTGAGTCCTCCCAAGCCAAAGGCAAATAGACTGTGCGCGACGGAACTTCCATTGCAGTCACATCAGGCAATTCACTTTCTGCTTGCTGTAAAAGGCATAATAAATGTTTTTGATCTAGCACCAATGAATCAAAATGAATTTGCAGCGAACGAATACCTGGTGTTAAGTCTATAATCCCTTCGATACTTTGGTCTTTAACCCATTGCATTAAAGCATGAATACGGAAGCGTAAATTGAGATCTAAAACCAACTCTCCATATTCAACCAACAGATAACTATTACCTGCGGGACGATAGCTTACATCAGGTCTAGCGTTCTCACCTTTTAATGTCGCTAAAACGGCATCTGATAAGGTCTCCATTTCAGCATGAAAACTTGGGGCAAAATCTACATTTTCAGTCGTATCTGCGGTTAACGCTGCGCTATATTTTTGATTCAATACTTGAGCTTGATCATAAGAAATCGGGATAAATTTAACTTTATCGCCCGCTTTAAGCTGACCAATTTTCCAAAGTTCCGAGCTAACAACCACTGCTGGGCAAACAAAACCGCCCAAGCTTGGACCATCGGGTCCTAAAATAATTGGCATATCTCCAGTGAAGTCAATCGCGCCAATGGCATAAGCATTATCATGAATATTCGAAGGATGTAGTCCTGCTTCACCACCATCGGTACGCGCCCATTCAGGTTTTTCACCGACCAAACGAATGCCTGTACGACTTGAGTTAAAGTGAATTTCAAATTCTTGCTCAAAGAAGCGCTCAATATCTCGTTTGGTGAAAAAGTCTGGCGCACCATGCGGTCCATACATCACTGCAATGTTCCAAGTCTGGCTAAAGCTCGGTACCTGTGCTGCACTGAGTGCAACAGTTTCTGCCGAGGTGTAAGCCGTAATGGGCAACATATCTCCAATGAGTAAATTGCGTCCTGCATGACCACCAAACTGACCTAAAGTAAAAGTCGCTTGTGAGCCTAGGTAGGCAGGTACATTGAATCCGCCTTTAATACCAATATAACTGCGACAACCTGTGGTGATTTTACCTGTTTTAAGAATTTGCCCTTTTTTAACATTAAGGGTCTGCCACATGCCAACGTCGACACCATCTAATGTCGCAAGCATGTCGCCACCCGTAATCACGATTTGGCTGTCACAATGGAATTTTAAAGTTGGGCCTTGTAATGTACATTCTAGCCCTGCGGTATTAAATGGATTCCCCAATAGTTGATTAGCAACATTTAACGATAGTGGATCAATCGCACCCGATGGTGGAACACCAACATCCCAATAACCCAAACGACCTGTGACGTCTTGTATTGACGTTTGAATACCAGACTGTAATACCTCAATTTTTTGAGTTTTCCACTCAAAAGTATTTAAGAAACGCGTAGTCTGTGTCCCTGCTTTAAACACTTCACAGTCAATAATATTTTGTAAATACTCAAGATTGGTTTCAATTCCTGCCACTGAGGTTTTTGCCAAAGTATCGCTCATGGCTTGAATTGCACTTTCTCGGTTTTCGTGAGTCACAATGATTTTGGCAATCATCGGATCATAAAAGGAAGACACGTTTGAACCTGTTTCTACCCATGTTTCATTACGCGCTTGCTGATCAAACGCGACATAAGTCAATAAGCCAGCACTGGGTTGAAAGTTTTTAATTGGATCTTCAGCATATAAACGAACTTGGATCGAATGGCCTTTAGGTGCAAGCACCTCTGTTGGTGCAGTCCAGTCACCGCTACCTAAAGTGACCATCCATTCCACAAGGTCTACACCAAACACTTGTTCAGTCACGCCATGTTCAACTTGTAGACGTGTATTCACCTCTAAGAAGTAGAATTGCTGGGTGTCTGTATCCATCACAAATTCAACCGTACCTGCCGAACGGTAATTCACTGACTGCATCAGTTGAACCGCAATACCCTGAATATAAGTACGTTGTTCAGCATTTAAATGTGGTGCTGGAGTCTCCTCAATTACTTTCTGGTTACGGCGCTGTACTGAACAGTCCCGCTCTCCCAAAGCCAGAACCAAACCTCGGCCATCACCAAAAATTTGGACTTCAATATGACGCGCATTTTCCACAAACTTTTCTAAATACAAGCCTGCATCTTTAAAATTCGCTTGGGCCAAATAAGATACAGTTGTATAAGCATCTTTCAGCTCCGCTTCATTCCACACCAAACGCATACCAATACCGCCACCACCTGCGGTACTTTTCAGCATCATGGGATAACCGATACGATTCGCCTCTACCAATGCTTCCGCTTCATCTGCTAAAAGTTGGCTCCCCGGTAACAATGGCACGTTCGCCTGAATGGCTAGTTCACGCGCAGTATGCTTTAAGCCAAAACTCCGCATTTGCGCTGAATTCGGCCCTAGAAACACAATGCCCTGTGACTCACACAAATCACAAAACTCCACATTTTCAGACAAGAAACCATAGCCTGGATGAATGGCTTCAGCACCCGTTTCTTTCGCGACCTGTAAAATTTTTTCAATATTTAGATAACTTTGGCTGGCTGGACTATCACCAATAAATACCGCTTCATCGGCTAACGTTACATGTAAGGAATCACGGTCTGCTTCTGAATACACCGCAACAGACTGAATGCCTAAATTCTTTAATGTACGAATTACTCGGCAGGCAATTGCCCCACGGTTGGCGATGAGAACTTTTTTAAACATGCTGCTTACTCCTTGCCTTCACGTACAATCAGTTGAATTTGGGTCGGGTTATAGGCATTACATGGGTTGTTCAGCTGTGGGCAGTTTGAAATCAGCACGATGAGATCCATCTCTGCTTGAATTTCAACATATTTACCCGGCGCCGATATTCCATCGTCAAACTTGAGATGCCCATCACTACTCACGGGTACATTCATAAAGAAGTTAATATTCGGCCCAATATGACGAACATTTAGTCCATACTTTTTTGCGATAGGGTGCAAAGCTAAAGCTGTCATAAAGTTATTACGGCAACTGTGCATCGGAAATGTGTCGTGTGCATAACGTACGGTGTTACTCTCACATGAACAAGCACCGCCTAAGGTGTCATGGCGACCACAGTTATCATCATGGATCGTGGCGATTTTGTTGCCATAGTTGGTATATAGAGCTGTGCCTTTTTCTAGATAAATCTGCTGATTAATGGCTAGAGTATCGGTTGCGCTGTAACGTTCTTCAGGATTGCTCGCAGAAATCAATAAAGTATCGACTGCTTGGTTGCCTTCGAGGTCAATAATACGGAAATATTGCCCTTTCTGGACTTCACACATCCATGCCTCACCCGCTGGACAGACTTCATTTAAAACGGTTTTATCAAATGCTTGTAAACTGGTCATGCGTATTCTCCTCGGGGTTAAGCAGCATCAAATGCGTAATAACGTGCGTTGTTTTGAAAACCGCGTTGGTTTTGTGGGCATGAATCACGACAGACATCGTGTACTGCTAAAGCGGAGGCTTTGAATAAGCGCATTTGAATATCGGCTGGCTGATACTTTGCTGCTTGACTTAAACCATGTGGCGCGGCAGATAGGAACACCAGACAGTCCATCTCAAAACGCAGTTCAATAGTTTGATGGGTATTGTCAGTATCGATATAAGATAAGTTGCCTGCATCATCAGGGCGAACCTTAGAGAATAGGTTGACCGTAGCTGACAGGTCGGCTTGACCTAATGAGAACTTGGTCATTTCAAGTAACAGGCTGTCGCGTCCACTCCGATACATCTCATTTCGTGAATCTTGAAAAGTTTGAGTGCCGAATTGTTTTTGAATTTGTTCTGTGCGACTTGGACCACACAAGGCATCATTCCAACCATGATCATCGTGAACAATTGAGGCCATAACCCGACCTAAGTCCGAATACAACACATGTCCTGTACTTAGAAATGCCGTATGCTGTGCCTTTAAGCTATCGGGCATATTAAAGCGTTCGAGCTTGTCTTCGCTGTTGACACAGAAAAGTGAAACGTTGGCTTGTGTTCCCAATGCTTTGAACTGTAACACTGTGCCGCGTTGAATACGCCCAGACCAGTGATGCCCACCCGGTAAAAGTTCAGTCCATAGTGCGTTATCGTCGTGATAAGTTATTGTGCTCATGCGCCTCTGCCTAAATCGTAACTGTTTACCTCCCGGGCTTTTATCCCTCCGTGTAGCTCTTTCGAACCGTGAACTCTCGGTCGCAGACATACATAAAATAGATATGTATCGGAACCCTAGATCACTTTTTCAGATTAGATAAAGCAAAGGCTGTGCCAATTTAGTATTACGATTTTTAAACTTCGTAATACTATTTATGAGCAATAAATGGGCACTTTAGATTTCAAGCACGCATATTTTCGCTATGCGCACTAAAAAGCATCAAATTTTAAGAATTACTTCATTAAAATTTCATGGAACATGTGACGCAGCCACTGATGACTGGTTTTATGATGACAAGACATATGCCAATACTGCTTCACTCCATAACTTGGGAAGGCAATTGGCGCATTAAAGATTTTTAAATTACCACGTGAAAGCAGCACTTCACTCAAATAATACGGCACTGTGGCAATCGCATCGGTTTCTTGTACCACCAAGCCTACGCCTAAATAGCTCGGTAAACGCATTAAAATGTCACGTTTTAGTTCTAAATTGAGCAGTTCGTTTTCAATATGGTAATGTCCCATGCCTGCATCAATATCGATATGTGACTCAGCCAAGTACTGCGCTGTGCTGATACTGTCACCTGTCAAGCGAGGATGATCTTTGGCGGCAATCACCACATAATACTGCTCGAACAATTGCTGTTGATAAAAGCCATTTTCCAATTGAGGTAAAAACCCCAGCGCCAAATCAATCTCACCATTTGCCATTTGATAACTGGTTTCAGAGGTGATCGGACGGATATTCAAACGAATATGAGGCGCATGTTTCTTTAAGTATTGTGAAATTTTCGGCAATAACACCAAGTGCGAAACATCGGTCATGGCCAAACTAAACTGTTGCTGCGAAGTGGCTTGGTCAAAATCAATCGTAAAGTTATTGATGATTTCAACCTTGTTTAAAGCCTCACTGACCAACGGAAACAGCTGTTTCGACAGCTCAGTTGGCACCATTTCATTGCCAATCCGCAAAAACAGCGGATCATTATAATGTTGGCGAATTTTATTCAGAATGTTACTCACCGTCGGTTGACTCATTTCTAAATGATCAGCCGCCAGTGACACACTTTTAAACTTATAAACGTAAAAAAAGATACTGAGTAATTTACAGTCCAGTTCAAACACGAAAAAAATGTTCCTTATATGCATGTGATGGTAGACGATCCATCATCTACTCATTATAGCGATGATCCAATGCTCAAAACTTACTTTTACAGGCATCTAGGTCTAATATCAGACATTTCAGCAATAAAAGCACATTAATTATACCTTTAGCTGTACTGGACAATCGATGCTTTCCCTGAAAGATTCTGTCGCATGATCTTGATGTATTTTACATAACAAAAAAGGCCCGAATCAATCGAACCTTTGATGAAATCAACCATGCCGAATTATAGCTATTTAAATCATTTTCTTCACAGGTACAGCTAAGGATATTATAGCTTTAGTCCAGCAGCTCGACAGCAATAGCAGTCGCTTCACCACCACCGATACATAAAGCAGCTACACCCTTTTTCCCACCAGTACGTTTCAAAGCATGCAGTAAAGTCACGATAATACGTGAACCAGATGAACCCAATGGATGACCAAGTGCACAAGCGCCACCATTCACATTGACTTTTGCAGGGTCTAAATGAAAACCATCAATTGCAAGCATTGTGACCATCGCAAACGCTTCATTGACTTCCCACAGATCTACATCACTCGCAGACCAACCTGCTTTGACTAAAACTTTTTCAATAGCACCTACAGGAGCAATGGTGAACTCAGATGGATGCTGGGAATTACTTGCATGAGCCACAACTTTTGCCAATGGCTTAAGACCACGTGCGTCAGCAACTTCGGATGAAGTTACAACCAATGCAGAAGCACCATCCGAAATAGAACTCGAATTTGCCGCGGTAATCGTGCCGTCTTTTTTAAATGCCGGACGTAAAGTTGGAATTTTATCCACTTTGGCATTGAGCGGCTGTTCATCTTGATCAACCACAACATCGCCTTTACGGCTACTCACCGTCACAGGCACGATTTCATCTTTAAAGAAACCACCTTGAATCGCAGCAACGGCTTTATTTAAAGAACCAATGGCATACTGATCCTGCTGCTCACGGGTATAGCCTTTTTTATCTGCCATTTCTTGAGCAAGTACACCCATCGACAGACCTGTTTCAGCATCTTCTAAACCTTCTTGGAACATGTGATCGGTGGTTTTACCATGTCCCATACGGTAACCCGCGCGTGCTTTTTCAAGTAAGTACGGCGCATTTGACATTGACTCCATACCACCGGCCACCACAATTTCAGCTGAACCTGCTTTAATCGCATCAGCCGCTTGCATGACGGCTTTCATACCTGAGCCACAAATTTTATTGATGGTTGTTGCACCCGTTGAGTCAGGTAGACCAGCGATACGCATTGCTTGACGTGCAGGGCCTTGTCTTAAACCTGCTGGAAGTACACAACCAAAGATCACTTCATCCACATCGGTCGGCTGTAAGCCAGAACGGTTTAACACTTCTTTAATTGTCACCGCACCAAGTTCAGGTGCGGTACAGCTCGCCAGTGAACCTTGAAAACCACCCATTGCTGTACGTACACCGTCTACAATAACAATCATTTTCTATTTCATCCTTTTTCGCGGTTTACTTACTTTAAGCCCAATTAAAAGGCTTAAAGACATTCCCTATCTATTTTTTCATATTGCAAAGGGGTTAATCGTTTCAGATCTTATTTTAATGTTTTTTATAGCGCTACCATCTCAAAGCGAGTCATCTATAAAGACATTAAAACAAACACACGTGAATAAGACATCGATCCATACGACAGATGATCTATTTATTAACCCGCACTGCATTCGAGGCTTGAGCACTAAAGGTTCTCGTCTCTAAGAACAAAGTGGCTATACTGACAATAGTGTAAAAATCACGAAAAAGGAATGCAATGGCCCAAATTTGATCTCTAGAGATCAAATTTGTTGACAACGAAATGCGAAAATGCACTTGTATTTATTTCTATTGTTGAACAAGTGGATATTTTTAAAACGATTGTAGTAATATCCAAGACCTTAGTTGCATTTTCATTTTCAACCAAGTTCAATAGCCTCTCTATAGTTCTCATGGAATACACTGGAATAAGCCAATGACTTCAGTACGCCAACAAAATTTTCTATTACGCAAAGAGAAAATTTTAGCCATGGCTGAGACTTTATTATTAGACAATAATCAAGACATCACCTTAAGCGAATTAGCAACGGAACTCGATATTGCGAAGGGTACGATCTACAAGCATTTCAAAAGTAAAAATCAACTTTATTTAGAGCTGATTATCTTGAATGAAACTCGCCTGCTAGAAATTTCCCAAAAGCATAACAATGATATTAAAACGTATGTTTCCGAATACATGCTTTATAATATGTTGAACTCAAACCGTACGATTTTACTGCATGTTATTGAAGAACGTTTAACCAATAACGAACGTAAACTCAAAGAACTTTTTGAGAAGCTCTACCAAATACGTGAACAACGTATTATCGAAATTAAAGACATGACCTCTGACTACTTAAAGTCTTTAGACAGTGCAATGTCCATTCGTGACTATTTATCTTATGTATGGACTGTGACCTACGGTGCGTCATTGTTACTCAATTCAACGCATTATCAAAAATCAATCGGTTCACGTGAGCGTCTGATTAAACTGTATGTCAACCAAGCCCTCATGACACCCGATAAAATTTCACACGCAGCCCTTTAAGCTTCTAAACGGTATAAAAAAGCTAAACATTTTATGTTTAGCTTTTTTTCATATATTTAATTAGTCTACGGAAATATCTTCAAACAAAACTGAAGATAAATAACGTTCACCACCGTCAGGTAAAATCACTACAATAGTTTTACCTGCATTTTCAGGGCGTGCTGCAAGTTCAGCTGCTGCTGCCATCGCGGCACCACTTGAAATACCCACCAAAATACCCTCTTGGCTTGCTGTTTTACGCGCCCAATCAATTGCTGTTGCAGCATCAATTGGCATCACTTCATCAACCAAGTCGAGGTCTAAGTTTTTAGGAATAAAATTAGCGCCAATGCCCTGAATCTTATGTGGTCCAGGCGTCAAAGTTTCACCACGTTTGGTTTGACCAATAATCGGCGATTCAGCAGGTTCTACCGCAACTGAGTATAGGGCTTGTTTTTTTACTTTTTCAAAATAACTTGAAATCCCTGAGATCGTACCGCCCGTCCCGACACCTGCAACTAAAATATCAACTTTACCACCTGTTGCGTCCCAAATTTCTGGGCCAGTCGTTGCTTCATGAATAGCTGGGTTTGCAGGGTTTTCAAACTGTTGTGGCAAAAAATAAGTTTCTGGATTTTCATCCAACAAACGCTGTGCTTCTTCTACCGCACCACGCATCCCTTTTGCAGGATCAGTAAGAACCAAGTTCGCACCCAAAGCTTTCATCACTTTACGACGTTCGATACTCATACTTGATGGCATAGTTAGAGTTAACGCATAACCTTTTGCAGCAGCAACGAATGCCAAAGCAATGCCTGTATTACCACTGGTTGGTTCGACAATGTGCATTCCCGCTTTCAGCACACCGCGTGCTTCCGCATCCGCAATCAGCGCAGCCCCAATACGACATTTTACTGAAAATGCAGGGTTACGGCTTTCAACTTTGGCTAAAACGGTGGCTGGACTTTGTATAATTCGGTTAATACGAACCAATGGTGTGTTACCAATCGCTTCTGCATTATTACTATAAACTGCTATCCCTAAATTATTAGGCGTTGGAAAAGCTGAGTCAGTACTCATACCAATGTTTCCTATGTTGTTTTTAATGATCCACTCATTATCATACCCTGATTTTTAAATGCAAACTGACATTTGGTCGGGCTTATGTTTTTATTTGATAAATAAATCACTTAAACAGAAAAAGCATGAATTTTCCCATGCTTTTCTCCCGCGCGACCAGCTTAAACGAGCCTTACACTATTCCACTTTTCTAACCGTGTAACGGCCGCGCTAAAATCTACTTGTGCAGCCTGTTCTCGATCTGTTTTTAAGAACAGTTCTTGTGTCACTTGAAAAACAGGTGTTTTCATCTGTCCTTCTTTGACCAGATCCATCGCAATACCAATGTCTTTTTGCAACAGGTTTAAAGCAAAGGTTTTTTGAAAAGTGCGGCTCAAAACTTTTTGCGCCATCACCGTTTCAGACATGGTACTTTTACCACTGGAGTGATTGATACAACTCAACGCTCCAGCCAAGTCAACGCCTCGATGCTTCAAAATCGACAAACCTTCAGATAGTGCCCATAAGTGTGTTGCCATGAGTGTATTGTTCACCGCCTTAACTGCAAAACCAGCACCACTTTCCCCGACGTATTCAATCAGCCCTGCAAATGCCTGAATAATAGGTTTTGCCCTTTCAAATCCAGCGATATTACCACCCACCATAACCGTCAAAGTACCGCGTTCAGCACCAACGGTTTGACCCGAAACAGGTGCATCTAAGTAAGTCACTCCACGTGCTGCCAAATCAGTGGAAATGCACTGCGCAGATTCAGGCACGCCACTGGTACAATCCACCCATAAACTTCCAGATTTGGGTGGATGTAACGCAATTAACGCTTCAACATCTGCACTGGTCGGTAAGCATGAAAATATAACATCGGCTTGCATCGCTTGTTGAAGTTCAACCTGCAAAGTACCAAAAGTTTCAGCATGTGAAGACGCTTTTTCCGCTGTGCGATTCCACACCCAAACAGTATGACCCAATTTTGGCAAATGGGAGGCCATGTGCCAACCCATTGCCCCAAGTCCTATAAATGCAATATTCAGACTCAAAATGTACTCCTAACTATGTGCAATAGTGCTATTGATTTGATCTTCTGATTTTTCTACGACTTGCTCTTTTTCACTGCCTCGGTTCAAGAAAAGATTAAGCAAAATGGCTGCTAGTGTTGCAGTGCCAATACCACCTAGGTCAAAACTACCAATTTGTAAGCTGTAATTGCCTGTTCCCATAATCAGACACACTGCACCAATCATTAAAGTACTGTTCTTGGTAAAATCTATTTTGTTATCGACCCAAATTTTTGCCCCAGCAACGGTAATCAAACCAAAAACTACAATAGATGCACCACCCAAGAGTGCAACAGGAATTGTGCTAATCACTGCGCCAAACTTAGGTGAAAGCCCCAGTAAAATCGCAAATACACCTGCAAAAACAAAGATTGCGGTTGAATAAACTTTAGTAACTGCCATCACCCCAATGTTTTCAGCATAGGTGGTCATCCCTGTGCCACCAACTGAAGCAGACAGTGTAGTACATACCCCATCTGCAAAGAAACCGCGTCCCATATAAGGAGACAAATTTTTCCCCGTCATCGCCGACACAGCTTTGAAATGTCCTAAGTTTTCAGCCACCAAAATAATCGCAACGGGTGCAATCAACATCATAGCGTTTACATCAAAGGTTGGGCTGTGGAAAGTTGGTAAACCAAACCATGCTGCTTGACCGACTTTTGCAAAGTCAATTGCAGTGCCAAAACCCATGACATTGGTGAGTAAGAAATAAATAAAATACGATGCAACCAAGCCTAAAAGTAGCAGTAAACGGCGCACCATACCTTTGGTAAATACCGCAATGACACTAATACAAATAATCGTGATTAACGCCATCCAAGAGTCAAACTGATTGGCTGACACACTTTTGATCGCAACTGGTGCGAGGTGTAGCCCAATAATCATCACAATGGCGCCTGTCACAATAGGTGGCATCAACTTTTCAATCCATGCCGTACCAGTACGTATCACAACTAAACCGATTAACGCGTACAGCACCCCACACGCAATGGTTCCACCCAGTGCTAAAGAAAGATTTGGGTTTGCTCCAACACCTGTATAACCCGTAACTGCGACCACTGCTCCAATGAAGGCAAAGCTGGACCCCAAATAACTTGGCATACGTCCACCAGTCATGAGGAAGAAGAGTATCGTACCAATGCCTGTAATGAAGATCGTTAGATTCGGATCAAAGCCCATCAGCAATGGGGCAAGTACGGTTGCACCGAACATGGCAAAAGCATGTTGCAACCCCAAAATAATGCTTTTTCCTGCGGGTAAGTATTCATCTGTTTGCACAGGCGTTGTATCTAAATCGCCTTGATAAGGCTTAAATTTTGGAAACCACGATTCTTTTGTTTGCATGGGTTTCCCCTCCTTGTAAAAGTAGGAATTTTTGAATTAGCACATTGGTAATGGCTCACAATAACCACGGTTAAAATATATCAGTGCATTTAGTCCATAACTTTGCTTCATGGCTTTGACTTGACAAAACAATACATCGTGACTGCCTACAGACATGGTCTGTACCACTTCACAATCAAAGCTCACCAAGGCATTCTCCAATACAGGTGCATTGGTCAAAAGTGTGGACCATGTACCCTGAGCAAAACGTTCAGGCATTGGGGTTTTACCCCCAAACAGGTTAGATAAATGTTGTTGCTGACTCGACAACGTGTTTACACATAACACTTGATTGGTTTTAAATGTCTCAAACACAGAGGCTGAACGGTTTAAACACACCAACAACGTTGGCGGTGTATCGGTCACACTACATACTGCCGATGCAGTAAAGCCTGCCTGACCAGCCCCCCCATCTGTTGTAATCACATTGACAGCAGCCCCTAGATTCGCCATACCTTGACGAAACGTGTGTTGATCCAGCATCGCCTCACCCATTGCCTCTGCTGCTTTGTGATTCAGCATGGTTTCAACTTGATCTTGATTCATCAGTTTTGCATTCATCGTATTCTCCATGCCCTAAAACCGTATATCAGGGCATTAAAATTTGATTATTCCATTTAAGCCACATGTGCAACCGAAGCGATTTCAACCAAAGCATCTGGCTTGACCAGTCCAGTCTGTACACAATAGCGCGCAGGTTTATCGCCTGGAAAATACTCGGCATATACAGCATTAATCACGCCATAATCAGCCCAATCTTTCACAAAGACATGATTAAAAGTGACGTCATCCATTGTGCCACCTGCGGTTGCAAGGACTCGCTTAATGGTTTCTAAAATATGTCGAGTCTGTGCTGCAGCATCACCAACGTGAACAACGTTGTTGTGTTCATCAAAGGCCAAGGTGCCTGATACATAAACGATATTGTCAGCCTTAGTTGCAGGTACAAATGGTGCAAGTGGTTTCGCTGTGCCTTCAGGCACAATAATTTCTTTAGGCATGAGATTTCCTCTATTTTTCGTATGTATGACTTATGCTGTTTTTGCCAGTGTTTGACTGCTTGAAGTTTGAAAGGTGTTCACAAAACTTTGTGTATCAGACACCCAACCAAAAAAGGTTTTGATGTTATAGAGACTTGCTTCTTGCACCTCGATAGGCCCAGCTTGATAGCACGCATCCTTAAGAGCGACCCCAAAATACTCCAAGAAAAAACCATCCCTTAAAGTCGACTCGACACAGACATTGGTCGCAATACCAACAAAGACTAAATTTCGGATTCCTCGCACCCGCAACATACTGTCCAGCGCAGTATTAAAGAATCCACTATAGCGAGGCTTTTCTATGACTAAATCTTGTGGTTCAGGCTTGAGTGCATCAATCAACTCAAAATCCCAACCACCTTTTGCCAGTAGCTTTCCCTGCAGCTCTGGATTTTTGCGCATGGTTTTTAAAGCATTCGACTTATGGAAGTTTGGTGAATCACTCCCTCCTGCTTCACGGTACTGATCATCCCAACCATTTTTAAAGTAAATCACCTGAATGCCAGCTGCATGTGCAGCAATAATGGCTTTTTGAATGTTTTCAACCACAGGTTTGGTTTTAGATACATCAAACCCAGCCAAGTCCAAATAACCACCTTCTGAGGTATAGGCATTTTGCATATCAATCACAATCAATGCCGTGTGTTCAGGTGCTAAGGCAATATGTTCAGGTTCTGCTTTTAATGTTTTTGCGTGCAGACTTTGTTTAGTAAATTCTGCACAGACTATAGATTCATTCATGCGCTTTTCTCCAAAACAACGCGTGGCACATCCACTTCAACCACAATATGTTCACGGCATTTCATCAAAGGTTGTATACGCTGACCAAAGTCTTCGACCCCTTGAACAAAATCATCAAAGGTAAGCAAAATACCTTCAGTCCCCTGAATTTCACCAATTTCATCTAACATGTGTGCAACATGTTCAAAAGAACCGACTAACGTTCCCATATTGATATTCACAGGCGAAACCGAAGAGGCCATTTGGCGAATATTGGTATCTGTTCCAGATTTGGTATCTTTACCACCTTGGTTCATCAGCCAATTAATCGCCTCCATATCCGCACCAGCGTTATATGTTTGCCATTTCGCATGCGCCTCTTCATCTGTTTCCGCAGCAATCACCATAAACAACACATAGGTTTGCACGTCACGCCCTGTTTTATCGGTTTGCTGTTTTAAACGCTCATTGATCTCTGCATAGGCTGTCGGTGTATTCAGCCCTTTACCGAAAACAAAGTTGTAATCGGCATATTTGGCAGAAAACTCAAGCCCTGTATCAGACTGACCCGCACAAATAATTTTCATATCCGCTTGTGGGCGTGGACTCACACGGCAGTCCTGCATGGTAAAATGCTCTCCTTTAAAATCTGTACGACCTGTCGCCCAGAGTTCACGCAAAATTTCTACATATTCAGAAAGATATTCATAGCGCTGTGCAAAATATTCATCTCCTGGCCACATCCCCATTTGCGTATATTCGGGTGCTTGCCAGCCTGTCACGACATTTAAACCAAAACGACCATTTGAAATGGAATCAATGGTTGACGCCATTCGTGCCACAATTGCAGGCGGCATCACCAACGTCGCTGCTGTTGCATAGATTTGGATTTTACTGGTCACCGCAGCGAGCCCAGCCATCAAGGTAAATGTTTCTAGGTTATGATCCCAAAACTCTGTTTTCCCGCCAAAGCCACGCAGTTTGATCATCGACAAAGCAAAATCAAAACCATAATGCTCAGCACGTTGAACAATTTTTTTATTTAGTTCAAATGAAGGCATGTACTGTGGCGCGGTTTCCGAAAGCAGCCAGCCATTATTTCCAATCGGGCAAAATACACCTATTTTCATCTCGTTCATCCTCTACACTTATTTCATTATTTGCAGAACATCAAAGGCTTAATACAGCAAGACTTTTAACCTTTAGTTTGATAAAAATATATTTGCACAAGCCATGCCAACTATTATTTATTATTATTTTTCAGCATATTAAATACTTTTAATTAATTTTATTTTTTACCAAAAAGTAAAATTAGTTTTTATTTTATGCACTATCTCTGTGAGGAGTGATCAATGATTGTGCGGCAAATGATCCAAACTAGAGTTTTTATATTTTTAGCCCAAATAAAAAAAAGGTGTATAGATTTAAAAACCTATACACCTTCACTTTATAAAGCCAAATTAAACAATCGATAATCTAAACTAAACATTCCTGCACAGTTAAAAAAGCCAACATTTCCTTATTCATCATTACTGTTTCGGTTACAGTCGCTGCATGAGCACCCTGCTTTAAAAGAGTTAACTGTGCATGGGAGAATAGCTGTTTTAAGCTCTGTGAGCGTTGGTAAGGCACAAGGAAATCATCTTGGTTCGCAATCAAATGCATCGGTATATTCTGCAAAGCGGCTCGTATCTCCTCGCTCAGTTCAAAGTTCATTAAAGCACTTAGCCGTCGCAATACATTTTCATGCGGTGGAAAGTTTTGAATTTGCAACTGTTCTTGTTTTTGAATACTTTCTATATTTGCTGAAATCCAAGCTGGTGGATATAAAAACAAGGCCTGTGCTTTGACATAAGCCTCAGTGCCTGCACATGTTAAAAGGTTAATTCGGGTTTCAAAGCATTTATAGGTATGTGCATCTAACGTGTCCCAACCATTTAAGATCGTGATTGACAACATCTGATACTCGGTCGATTGGCATAAGGATGCCAACTCCGCACCAATAAAACCACCTAGTGCATGACCGATAAAATGAAAGCGTTGAATATGTTGTTGCTTTAAAATCAGCAAAAGCTGCTGCCCCAAATCGCGTATGCAATAATCTGGTTTTAATAATTTACTGTTTTCATGGCAACCTTCTTGATCGTAAGTTAGGACATGAAATTGGGTTTGTAGGTCTTGAATTTGTGGCTGCCAAAACTGCGCATGTCCACCTAAACCCGACGACAAAACCACATAATCAGCATCTTCTATATGGGATGGAAAAATTTGTACATTCATCTCAAAGTTTACTTTTTGGTCAAAAATATTATCTAGCAATAATTATGCCTTTTAATAAATGTTTGTATTTTTTAAATTTATAATGATATTTTTAAAAAACTCTGTAATTAAGATTTTAATAGTATCTATATGATAAAATATTCAAAGCTTATTATAAATAATCATAAAGAATGAGTTTTTGATTTAAAAAATTGACTTAAATTATATAAATATCGAGAACTTAAGTGACATTTTGAATAACTAATTTTGATGTAAATATTCAGTATATATAACTTTAGCTAATATTTTATTTCACTAAAAGCCATGCATATTGGACTTGAAAAGACAGCATTATGAACGGCTTGGTTTTATACTAAGCGTACAGTTGTTTTGTTTTATGAGTAGGTTTTAAATGAACACAGGACTTGAAATAACGTCTATGCGTGACTCTGCTGAAGTTGTTGTGAGTATTTTAAAATCTCTAGCCAATACTGATCGTTTATTAATTTTGTGTCATTTGTCGCAACAAGAACTTAATGTTTCTCAAATTGAAGAAATTACCGACATCAAACAACCGACTCTTTCTCAACAATTAATGATGCTACGTAAAAGTGATGTGGTAAATACGCGCCGTGATGGTAAACAAATTTATTACTCCATTAAAGATGAACGCATGATTGAAGTTTTAAATACTTTGTATAGCTTGTACTGCCCAAAACCACGTCTCTAAACCAATCACTGCTATATTTTCTGTGCTATGAAAACGAATGCTAAGACTTCTTAGCATTTTTTATGCATAATATATCTAAATTTGTGATTTAGATTTTTTTATGTCTGATTGGAATCGTCGTCTAAGCCATTATCTACCTGCATGGCAATGGCTCAAGCACTATGACACGCCTACGTTTAAGTCAGATTTACTTGCATCTTTTATCGTCATTGCCATGTTGGTTCCTCAAGGCATGGCCTATGCCATGTTGGCAGGTTTACCACCAATCACTGGGCTATATGCCAGCATTATCCCAATGATTCTTTATGCCATCGTTGGTGGCAGTCCGACGCTTTCTATTGGCCCTGTTGCCATCATTTCGATGATGACCTTTGCGACTTTGAACTCGATGTTTGAAGTTGGTTCACCTGTTTATATACAAGCGGCATGTTTATTAGCCATGATGGTCGGTATCATTTCCCTGCTGTTGGGTTTATTTCGCTTTGGTTTCCTCATCCAACTGATTAGCCACCCCGTCATCCAAAGTTTCATCATTGCGTCTGCTTTGCTGATTGCGTTAGGTCAGTTGAAGTTTATTGTCGATCTGCCTTTAAAAGCCAATAATATCCCCGAGTTTGTGGTAAGTGTTTGGCAATACATCAGTTTAACTCACATAGGTACGCTGCTGTTTGGACTGTGTGCAATCGCATTTTTAATTTATGTACCAAAGCTGCTGAATACTAATGCCTTGAAAGGTTGGTTCGGATCGACCGTATTACTTTCGCGTACTATTCCTTTATTTTTAGTGGTTGCCTCAATTGCCTTGGTCTATTTTTTCCAACTGCAAACGCTTGGAATTAAAACGGTCGGAATCATTCCATCTGGTATGCCTCCACTCGATATGCCGTATTGGAACTGGACTTTAGTTCTGCAACTTTTGCCAGGTGCAACCATGATCGCGATGATCAGTTTTGTTGAATCACTTTCCATTGCTCAAGCCACTGCTTTACAAAACCGAAGCCAACTCAACAGCAACCAAGAACTTATCGCTTTGGGGCTAGCCAATATCAGTGCAGGTTTCAGTTCGGCCTTTCCTGTAACAGGCAGCCTTTCTCGTACTGTCGTTAATGCAGATGCAGGCGCTCAGACCCCTATGGCGGGTGTGCTCTCTTCGCTGCTGATTATTGTAGTGAGCTTATACTTTACAGGTTTCTTTCAGGACCTTCCTTTAGCCATTTTGGCTGCAACGATTATCGTCTCCATATGGAAACTTGTGGACTTTAAACCCTTCATCGAAGCATGGAAGTATTCCAAAGCAGATGGTATCGCGATGTGGATTACCTTTTTTGGTGTTGTCTGTATCGATATTTCAACCGGCCTGATCATTGGCATGATCTCAACCTTTATTTTGTTGCTTTGGCGGATTAGCCGGCCACATATTGCTGTGATTGGCTTGGTCGAGGGGACGCAACATTTTCGCAATGTTGAACGACATCAAGTCCAAACAACGGCACAAGTGCTATCGATGCGTATAGATGAAAGCCTAACCTTCTTAAATGCCAATATATTGAAAGGCGAGCTGATCAATGCTGTGAGCCAACAACCTGAGTTAGCTCATGTCGTGATTAATTGTTCCAGTGTGAGTAGTATCGACTTGAGTGCTCTAGAAATGCTGGAAGATATTAATCTAGAATTGGCCAAGCAAAACATTCAACTGCATTTGTCCGAAGTTAAAGGCCCTGTGATGGATCGACTGCAAAGCTCAAAACTATTGAAAAATTTGAGTGGGAATGTCTTTTTAACTCACTATCAAGCCATTCAGACCCTTTCACCTCAGCTGCTTAAAACTTCATAAGAGACCGAATGTCTGCTTGCACTTTTTCTATTTAGTGAGAAATATCAAGCAGGCATTTATGATAAAAATCCGTTAAATATGTCATTTTAATGAATTAAAATGAATAATAAAAACTGGAATTACAATAACTTAATTTTTATATCTAAATATTTTTCAGTCAGTTAGCAAATTAGGTATAAAATGGCGCACTTAAAATCCGTATTTTGTCCTCGTAATTTCAACAAGGCGCCTCTATGTTTTCTGTTTTAGCGCGAATGAGTCTAGTTACTCGAATTATTATTGCCATTATTTTGGGTATTGGTGTAGCCCTTGTTTTCCCAGGCGTTGCACCTTATTTGAGCCTGCTAGGCGACTTATTTATTAAAGCGTTAAAATCTGTCGCGCCTGTACTTGTATTTGTCTTGGTTCTTGCTTCTATTGCAAATTTTAAAGTAGGTCATAGTGCGAATTTACGTCCTATCATCATCATGTATGCCGTGGGTATGCTACTGGCTGCTTTTTCAGCAGTTGCTGTCAGCATCGCTTTCCCAAGTACTTTGTTCTTAAACTTACCTGCGAATACTGACTTACAACCCCCAAGTAGCTTGATTGAAATCTTTAAGAACCTACTGCTGAGCTTTATTGCTAACCCTGTAACTGCCATTAGTGAAGCAAACTTCATTGGTATTTTAGCGTGGGCTGTGGCCTTGGGTGCTGCATTCCGTCATGCCAAAGACTCAACCAAAGACTTACTCAATGATACTGCACACGCAGTAAATAGCGTGATTCGTTTGGTGATTAACTTTGCGCCTATCGGTATTTTCGGTCTAGTGGCGGTAACCTTTGCAGAAACAGGTTTAAGCACATTAGCAAGCTATGCACACTTATTGGCGGTCTTACTCGGCACAATGGCTTTCGTTGCCTTAGTCATCAACCCGCTTATGGTTGCTGTGGTAACACGTAGCAATCCATATCCTTTGGTATTTCAGTGTTTACGTGAAAGTGGTATCACTGCTTTCTTCACGCGAAGTTCTGCTGCGAACATTCCTGTGAACTTAGATCTTGCAAAACGTTTGGGTGTTGCTGAATCTACAGCGAGTGTAGCCATTCCACTCGGTGCGACCATTAACATGGCCGGCGCCTCAGTGACTATTACCGTGCTTACACTGGCAGCAGTCAATACACTAGGTCTTAATGTTGACTTTACCACCATGATGATTTTATCTGTGCTTGCAACAGTTTCAGCTTGTGGTGCTTCTGGTGTCGCAGGTGGTTCTTTGCTGTTGATCCCTGTTGCGTGTGGACTGTTTGGTATTTCATCTGATATTTCAATGCAAGTGGTTGCAATTGGTATGGTGATTAGCGTACTACAAGACTCTACTGAAACCGCGTTGAACTCATCAACTGACGTATTATTTACTGCAGCAGTTGACCGCGCTTCAAAATAATATATTGTACAATCAGTATATTATTTCTTTTTTGAAGTTATGCCATTTCAACACTTACCACTTTGGATTCAACTGGGGGCATTCTTTCTTGCAGTCAATGCAGGAATGATTAATGTCTTAGGACTGGTGACTGTTTTACACCAGTCTGTTTCCCATATGACTGGTAATGTAAGTGTTTTGGCGATGTCACTTGTACATTGGCAACCCGAAAGCATTTTATATTTGCTATTAGTAACTGTCTGCTATGTCATCGGTTCATTTTATAGCGGTGTAATTCTGGGAAATAGTCACTTTCGATTGGGACGCCGCTATGGCGTGCCACTCACGTTAGTGGCTTTTTTTATTTTTCTGTGTTGGTTCTTTCTGCCTTATTTTCCACGCTATGCTTTACTCTGGGCCTGCGTCGCAATGGGTGTGCAAAATGCCATGGTGAGCCATTATAAAGGCACCATCATTCGCACTACACATTTATCGGGTGTTCTTACCGACCTCGGTTTAGCGCTTGGTTATCGAGTGCGCGGACTCGTGGTTGAGCGTCGGCGCGTAGTTTTACATCTTTTGATTTTAAGTGGCTTTTTGATCGGTGGACTCTGTGCAAGTTGGATGTATCCCTATTTAAAACTCAATTCTTTTTTAGTTCCAACAGCATTAAGCTTGATCCTTAGTGTTGTATATTGGATCATTTACTTTCGTTATCGTCGTTTTTAAACGCAGTTGTGGAATTCGCTATGGTAAAAAATGCATTACAGGCTCAGTTACTCAAAGCCGGTTTAGTTGACAACAAAAAGGCCAAAAAACTTTCTAAACAAGCAGTGCATGAGCAAAAAACAGGTCAAAGCAGTGAAGCTGAGATCAAGGCAAAAATTGCACAAGACAAACAGCAGAAACAGGCCAAAGATCAGGCTATTGAACTTGAGAAGAAAGCGATATTGCAAGAAAAAGAGCTCAAAGCGACGATCATTCAAATGATCACGCAGCATAAAATTCGGGATACCGATGGTGACGTGGCCTATCAGTTTATTGACGATGGCAAAATCAAAAAACAATATATCAATCAACAAATTTATAATGCCTTGGTTGCTGGTAGCCTCGTGATTGCACGTGATCATGAAAGTTATGCCTTCTTACCTAAAGCTTTAGCTGATCGTATTAATGCCAAACTTGAAGGCTTTATTATCGTAAATACCTCAGAGAAAAATGAAGCAGTCACCGATGAGGAAGATCCATACGCTGCGTACGTGATCCCTGATGATCTCATGTGGTAATTATTGAGCCATCAGAAGCTTCCATATTGGAAGCTTCTTTTTTCCTAATTCATTATAAAACTAATTTACCATTCTACTAACCTGACATATCCCAACCATCAACTAGCTATATTTCACGACATCCAAATAATGACTGAAAGTCGAATCTAAGAGAGTAAATAAACAAGTCGTTGATAACATGTATAAACTTAGTGACACAATTTGCTTAATTCGTATAGCTGATTACACTATTTGCAGTGTTTTAATCAAAAGAAGATCGCATTTTGGATAATTTTCATTTTATACAGAGTTTAAAAGACTGGTCAGACCAGTATCCTTGGATCGAAATGCTGACAGGATTCTGCATACTCATTCTAGTGGCTATACTGGCGTATATTATTGCCAAGCATGTTGTCGTTCGTGGTATTCGGCATCTCATCACTAAGCTAAAATTTGCCAATCACGACATCATGTCACAGCATAGTGTGATTCGTCGAATTGCGAACATTGTCCCAGCAATCGTCATTATGAATGGTATCGTTACCGTTCCTCACCTATCTGCGAAAATGGTCACCTTTGTCCAAATGGCGGCACAGGCCTTTATTTTCTTAACCATTGCGCTCGCGATTGGTGAATTACTGAATATATTCAATTTGGTTTATCAACGTAATCCAAAGTCTAGAAATAAGCCTATCAAAGGCTATCTACAGCTGATCAAACTCATTATTTTCATCGTTTGTGGCTTGATGATCTTAGGGACTTTCCTGAAAAAAGATGTCTTCACCTTGCTGGCGGGCTTCGGTGCTATGGCGGCAGTGCTGATGTTGGTCTTCCAAAACACCATTTTGTCTTTGGTGGCTTCTGTTCAGATTTCATCCTACGACATGGTTCGCATTGGAGATTGGATTGAAATGCCATCTCTGAATGCAGACGGTGATGTCATTGATATGTCATTACATACCATCACTGTACAGAACTTTGATAAAACCTTTACCACGATCCCAACCAACAAATTGGTCACAGATACTTTTAAAAACTGGCGGGGTATGTCACAGGCAGGCGTACGTCGTATCAAACGCTCACTTTATATTGACCAAAGTAGCGTTCACTTTATGTCTGAAGCAGAGCAAAGTAAACTTAAAGAGTTTTTATTATTAGACCAATATTTGGATCACAAAAGCACAGAGCTGGTTGAGTTTAATCAAAAACTGAGCAATACATCTCCTTGTAATCAGCGACGTTTAACCAATATCGGGACCTTCCGTGCGTATGTTGAGTTATACCTCAATCAGCATCCAAACATTTCAAAACACCAATCTTTAATCGTACGTCAGTTACAACCGACTGAAAAAGGCTTGCCACTGGAAATTTATGCATTTAGCAATCAAATTGCATGGAAAGATTATGAAGCGATTCAGTCGGATATTTTCGATCATTTAATTGCCATTCTTCCCGAATTTGGTCTCAAAATTTACCAAGCTCCATCGGGATATGACATGCAAATCGCACTATCAAACCCGTAATTTTTTTCACTTTGGTATGCTAAAACTGCTCCAGTTTTGGCATACCAAGGTCTTAAAAACGCAGAATAAGCGTTTTAATATACGTTCTAAATTACCAACTCTAGAATAAAAATTATAAAAATACATAACATTAGTTTTTCAACAACTGTGTTATTTACGTTGTGTATTATGTAAGTTGATTATGTGATTATTTACATGAAATATACCGCAATATCACAATATCAACCTTTTCTCTTCATTAAATTAGCCACTCCTTTTCACTTTGTAAGACTTTCTAAAATGAATACTTTAAATAAATCTTTATGTGCTGCCCTTTTAGCTGTAGCAGCGACATCTTCTTTTGCGGCAGAAACTCAAGTTGTAGAAACCACTCAAGCTGCTGTTGCAACTGAAAATGCAGCACCTGCTTCAGAAGCTGCTGCATCTGATGCGGTTGCGACATCAGAAGCTCAAGCAAACTAATGCTTTAAGCATCTTGGGGGATTCATTTGGTTGGATTCCCTTTTATCACTCTTCTCTATATCAGACTTTTATATCTATTCATCTACATTTCTTGCCATCAATACTGCTACAACATCGTTTAGTCTCTCGCAATTTACACAGACCACTGAGGTCTTTTCATGCTAAAATTTTCAAACTCTGCTTATTTATAAAACAAGTCATTACCTCATAAATGACTTATTTTTAGAAGGTTTTATTCATGTTCAAATGGTTTGAAAAACGTGTTGATCCCTATCCAGAAGAAGGTTTAAACCAACCTTTACCGACCACGTTCTTTCCGTTTGTATGGCAGGCCGCTAAAGGTGTACGTGGCTATTTACTGATTTTGATTTTATTCACGGCTGGTGCTGCCAGCTTTGAAGCCTTGTTTTATGCCAAAATTGGTGACTTAGTAAACTGGCTCAGTAAAAGCCAGCCAGAAACATTTTTAGCAGAACATGGTTCAAATTTAGTCCTGTTATTCTGTATTTTATTGGCCAATATTTTATTTGCCAGTTTACAGTCGATTATTAAACATCAAATATTATTTAGCACTTTTCCCATGCGTCTGCGCTGGCGCTTTCATAATTTACTGTTGAAGCAAAGTCTCGACTTTTTTCATAATGATTTTGCAGGACGCCTCTCCGCAAAAGTCATGCAAACCGCACTGGCGATACGTGAGTTCTGGGTTATTTTGGGTGACATGTTGGCTTATGTGTTGATTTATTTTGTCACGGTCAATCTGGTACTTGCCGCTATCTCCCCGCTCCTAATATTACCTTTACTGGTCTGGTTAGCTTTGTTTATCTGCGCAGCGTATTACTTCATCCCACGTTTGAGCAAAGTTTCAAATGAACAGGCCGATGCCCGAGCTGTGATGACTGGCCGTGTTACCGATGCCTATACCAATATTCAAACAGTGAAGCTTTTTGCCCATGCAGGACGTGAAAGCTTATATGCCAAAGCCTCGATGCAAGAGTTCATGGTCACCGTTTATAAACAAATGCGTTTAGGTGCTAAGTATGAAATCAGCATCCTGTTTTTAAACATAGTGCTTTATGCAGGTGTATTGGGCACTGCAGTTTGGCTATGGATGAATGGGCGAGTTGAACTCGGTGTTATTGCTGCTGCAACGGCTATGATTTTAAAACTGAGCAGTATTGCTGAATTTATCATGTGGCAAACCTCAGCACTTTTTGAAAGTGTCGGCACCATTCAAGACGGCATGAAAACTTTAGGTCGTTCGATCACGATTCAAGACAAACCTGATGCCAAAGACCTTGAGGTTAAACAAGGCGTGATTGAATTTAAAGACGTAACTTTTGCGTATAACAGTAAAAATGTCATCGACAATTTAAACCTACGCATCCAAGCTGGTGAAAAAATTGGGATCGTGGGTCGCTCTGGTGCGGGGAAATCGACACTGATTCAACTATTGCTGCATTTTTATCAATTGAAACAGGGTGAAATTTTAATTGATGGACAAAATATCGAAGATGTCACCCAAGACAGTTTACGTCGTAATATTGCCTTAGTGACTCAAGACACTTCCCTGCTACACCGTAGTGTTGCAGAAAATATTAAATATGGCCGTCCAAATGCCAGTGATGAAGAAATGTATGCAGCGGTACGTAAAGCCAAAGCCGAAGAGTTTATTCCTCAGCTGACTGACTTACGTGGTAAATCAGGTTATGAGGCTTATGTTGGTGAACGTGGAGTGAAACTTTCAGGTGGCCAACGCCAGCGTATTGCTATTGCTCGTGTGTTCTTGAAAGATGCGCCAATCCTAATTTTAGATGAAGCCACCAGTGCCCTAGACTCAGAAGTTGAAGCTGCAATTCAATCTAGCCTTGATGACTTAATGCAAGATAAAACGGTGATTGCGATTGCTCATCGTCTTTCAACCATTGCTCAAATGGATCGTTTGATCGTACTTGATGAAGGTCGTATTGCAGAACAAGGGACACATGAAGAACTGATTCAAAAAAATGGTATCTATGCCCACCTTTGGCAGCGTCAAACAGGTGGATTTTTAACGGAACAACATCCGATTAAAAAGAAAGAAGCCTAATTTTACTTTCCATTTTCAGCACGCTTAGATCATTATCATCAATGATTTTGGTGTGCTGATTTTAAAAAGATTTTACATAATTTTTAGCATCATTTGCTGAGCCTTTATTTTTATCGAGAGTCTTATATTTTTGCTCAGAAATTTATGATATTTATAATATCGTTCCACTAAATCAGAAATGAAAAGGATACTGAATTGCTATAGGCTCGGAGCATATTGTCCAACAATATGCTCCATGAATTTGAAATATTCATGCCAATATAACTTCAGTCAGAAAAGAAAGAAAAATGCAATGGATCGCGCATGAAAACAGTTTCACTTCGCCAAGATCAAGGAATTCCTGGTGTTTATGGCTTATTGTTGTTAGATGTTGTGTCTCGTTGGGGTTATAACGCAGAGACCCTATTTTCCCCTTTTCAACTCACGAGTGAACAACTCTCAGAGCCTGACTTTCGCATACCCGTTCATACTGCCAATGAACTTGTGAAGTTGGCTAGCCGTCTCACTGGTGAGCCCACGCTTGGCTACCATCTAGGTACGCAAATGCGTATTTCAATTCATGGTTTCATTGGCTATGCCATTATGACAACTCATGATATTGGCGAAGCCTTGGTACTTGCTAACCGTTTTATTCAACTGCGCATGCCTTTTTTGCAGCTTTTCTTTTCCACCTTTGGCGAAAAAGCGACTTTACAATTACGCTGTGATGTCGATATAGAACCGTTGCGTACCGATATTGCGATCAGTATTATTTTTGGCATTGTTTCTATGAGTAAGGCGCTCACTGGCATTGAAAATCTGGCTGGGGAAATTGATTTCGATTTTCCAGAACCCGAAGGCTTTGATCGCTATCGTGCAAAGCTGCCTAACCATAGTGTTCGCTTTGATCAACCACATTTACTTTTGAGTTTTGATAAGCATTATCTCGGCTTTAAAATGGTCAATGCTGACCCACTTGCAAGCCAAATAGCCATTAATCAATGTGAAGCTGAACTCTCAGCCATGGGCGAACGCCGAAGATTATCGATGCGTGTTCGTGACATTTTAACGCGCTCAGAACAACACTATTTAAGCATCGAGCATGTGGCTGACCTCTTACACATGTCTGATCGCACACTGAAGCGCCAATTGGCTGCTGAAAGCACGTCTTTTTCAACCATTGTGGATGAAGTGCGTTACCGTCATGCCACGTCACTTTTGTCACGTACAGACTATAGCTTAGAGCAAATCGCGGATGAACTGGGATATAGTGATGTGGCAAATTTCAGCCGAGCATTTAAGCGTTGGAGTGGACGTAGCCCGAGTAATTGGCGTAAAGATCCGTATTTATAGATCTTTTGTTTTGATAGAAAAGCATGTATAAATCATGCGAAAAATGATTTTTGTATTTTAAGGAGTTATTCATGAATCATCCTTCAGAATTGAAGTATGCGAGTACACATGAATGGGTGCGTATTGAAGGTGATCTTGTTGTAACTGGTATTTCAGACCATGCACAGGATGCTTTAGGTGATTTAGTCTATGTTGAAACACCAGAAGTTGGTCAACAAATCACTGCTGGTGAACAAGCGGGTGTGGTTGAATCTGTAAAAACAGCTTCTGATATTCATGCACCAGTTTCTGGCACCGTGGTAGAAATCAATGCCAATCTGGAAGATGATCCTGACTTCGTCAATGATGACCCCTACGGCAAAGGTTGGATTTATAAAATCAAACCAGACAATATCGCAGATGTAGAACAACTCCTTTCAAGCACAGCCTATGAAGCGGGTCTATAAGTTTAGTATTCATATTTACGACTCAAAAAATCAGTCTGCGGACTGATTTTTTACAACAATTCTCTTATTTTAATAAATTAACTCTATATTCATATATTAATTTCGATTAAATACCTGCATTTATCACTATAATCATACTTTTCACGTGCATTATCTTATAATTTGATTGTTTCAATTTCATAGCCGTAACCTAGCTTCTGCATAAAATAATAACAACAGTTTACGTCCTATAGCCTCATCTTCGAGCCAAGGGTTCTGCATGTCTGCTCTCAATACATCATCACTATGGAATAAGTCTTTTATTCTTTGCTTAGCGAACAATCTGTTTTTGTTCATCTTTTATTTTGCACAGACCTCAATCCTCCCAATCTATATTTTGAATGATTTGGGTGGAAACCTTGCACAAGCAGGCTTGGCTATGACCTTGTTCATGGCATCGTCTATCGCAGTTCGCCCTTTTAGCGGACTCATTATTGAAAAATTTGGCAGTAAGAAAACGCTTTTTATCGCGGAAGCCCTATTTTGTTTGTTTTCCTTGGCTTATTTGTTTGCTGATAATTTACACCTGTTGTTACTGATTCGTTTTCTACATGGCATTTGGTTCAGTATAGTCACAACAGTTGCCGTACCTATTGTCAATGAGTTTATTCCAGAAAAACGTAAAGGCGAAGGTATGGGCTATTTTGTCATGTCCATTAATCTGGGGATTGTACTTGGGCCATTCCTCGGTTTAACCTTGATCCAGTCTGTATCCTATCCAATGGTCGCAGGGATTTTGGCGTTTAGTGTCTGTCTCGGTTTCTTGTTTTGCTTCTTTATCCCAATTCAGCAGACCACTCAAAAATTGACACCAGCCGTAAAACGCAAGCTCAGTATCCATGACTTTATTGAAACCAAAGCCTTGAATATTTCAATTATGGGCATGATCGTTTCTTTTTCCTATGCAAGTATCATGTCGTTCATTTCAACTTATGCAGAGTCTAAACATCTGCTGAACTATGCGAGCCTATTTTTTATCGTCTTTGCAATTTCTATGATGAGTCTACGCCCAATTACAGGCAAAATTTATGATCGTCGCGGAGCGAGCTATGTGATTTACCCAGCGATTATATTATTTAGCTTAGGGCTTGTGATTCTCAGTCAGATTCAATCTTTGACGGGTTTATTGGTTGCGGCAGTATGCGTTGGCATGGGCTTTGGTTCTGCACAGCCTTGTCTACAAACTTTAGCTATTCAAGGTGCGGAAAAGCATCGGATTGGCCATGCGACCTCCACGTTCTTTACCATGTATGACTTAGGTATTGCACTTGGCTCTATATTGTTGGGCATACTCATTTCTAAGCAAGGTTATAGCTTTACCTATTTATTCTGTGCACTGACAACCCTTTTAAGTTTATTGTTCTATGCCGTTATCGCGAATAGAAAGAAAACCGTTTAAAACATCAGTCCGTATGCGCATAGCAATGAACATACGGACTCAGAAAATTAGGCGTCGGCCTTCTCTTCTTCAGCGTCTTTGGCTTTTTCAGTAATCGCTTGATCAAAAGACAAAGCACTATTTGAGCTTAACTGCGGGTTGGCACGACTACTCTTTAACTTAATCTGTAGACGCAATTCATTGACCGAGTCTGCATTTCGTAGCGCCTCTTCATAAGCGATTGCACCTTGATTGTATAAATCAAACAAAGCCTGATCAAAAGTCTGCATGCCTAACTCTCGTGACTTCGACATCACTTCCTTGAGTTCGTGGAAATTCCCTTTAAGTATCAAATCTGACATCAACGGCGTGTTGAGCATGATTTCCACTGCTGCTCGGCGGCCACGCCCATCTTCAGTCCGCACTAGACGCTGGGAAATAATCGCCTTCATATTAGAAGATAAGTCCATCAAAAGTTGATTGCGACGTTCGTCTGGGAAAAAGTTAATAATTCGATCTAAAGCCTGATTTGCATTATTGGCATGCAGTGTCCCTAGACATAAATGACCTGTTTCTGCAAAAGCTATGGCATGCTCCATAGTCTCCGTGTCACGAATCTCACCAATTAAAATGACATCGGGCGCTTGGCGCAAAGTATTTTTCAAAGCATTGTGCCAAGAGTGACAGTCCACACCCACTTCTCGATGAGTAATCATCGATTTCTTATGTTTATGTACATACTCCACAGGATCTTCAACCGTAATAATGTGCCCTGCCGAGTTTTCATTTCGATGATCAATCATGGCTGCCAAAGACGTCGATTTACCCGACCCTGTACCACCGACAACGAGGACCAAACCACGTTTTTCCATAATTACGTCTTTTAAAGACGTTGGAAGTTGTAACTTAGTGAAGTTAGGAATTTCCGCAGTAATCGTACGAATCACCATACCTACATGCAGTTGCTGCTGAAAAACATTGACGCGAAAACGCGAAACATTGGGAACGCTAATTGCAAAATTACACTCAAGCTCGGTTTCGAACTCTAATCGTTGCTTCTCATTCATTAAACTATAAGCAAAGAGTTTGGTCTGATCAGATGGCAAGTTTTGTTGACCCAGTGGCTTCATGAGGCCCTGATGCTTAATACTTGGGGGAAAGTCTGCAGATATAAATAAGTCTGAACCACCATACTCAACCACTTTGCTGAGCATGTGAAACATCATCCGACGGGCTTCTTCTAAAAGTTCTGCAGAATACATAGTGTTCTCTAAAAATTAGTGCAAATAGCTGACTTTAAAAAGCATTTCTTTTATTCAAAATACAATTTTTTATCGTGTTCTTTCAGGCTTCTGATTTTGCATAAGTTTATGCTCTAGCTCAACCTAATTTATCGTTTGATAAATAACTTTTAGCTTATTTTTCAATTTATTATCTTCATTTATTGAACTGGATCACAAAAAAAGACCTTTCATTGGAAGGTCTTTTTGGTTGCGTTGATTAAGCACTCCGTTGAACGGCATGGCTGCATAATGTGTCGGCAACCTCTAAGAGTACTTGCTCAGTTTTTTCCCAGCCTAAACAGCCATCGGTAACAGACTGACCATAGACCATGTCATCTGAAATTTTCTGGTTACCATCAACCAAGTGACTCTCAAGCATGACACCACACACATTGCTTTGCGTGCGTTCCGCAACAATGCTACGTAATACATCAGGTTGATTGAGTGGATTTTTACTACTGTTCCCATGACTACAGTCAATCACCAACGCGGGCAATTCACCTTTGACTTTATCTTGCATATGACGAATATCTGCTAAAGCATAGTTAGGCCCTGAGTTTGCACCACGTAAAATCAAGTGCGGCTTCGGATTTCCTTGGGACTGAAGCATACATGCCATGCCTTGCTGCCCAATTCCCATGAACTGGTGAGGGTTTGATGCAGACTGAATCGCATCCAGGGCAATTTGAATTGAACCATCTGTGCCATTTTTGAAACCAATGCTGAATGGCATATGACTCGAAATTTCACGATGAATCTGCGACTCGCTGGTACGCGCACCAATAGCTCCCCATGCCAACAGATCGTCGAAATAAGCAGTCGCCATTGGACTTAAAATTTCTGTAGCAATCGGCAGACCCATTTCAATAATCGCTAAATACAATGCTCGAGACTGCTCTAATCCCAACTGCATATTGGAAGATCCATCGAGTAGAGGGTCGTATAAAAAACCTTTCCAACCCACTGTAGTCCGTGGTTTTTCAATATAAGCACGCATTACAAAGAAAATCTGATCTGAAACTTTGGTTTGTAATTGTTTTAACTTTTCAGCGTATTCTAAAACCGCAATAGGGTCATGAATGGAACATGGGCCAGTAATGACCATTAAACGATGGTCTTTGCCTTCTAATATATTTCGAATGGTTTGACGCTGTTCAGCAATTTGTAGTTTTAATGGCGCTGAAAGTGGTAACTGCATTTTGAGTTGCTGCGGCAAACTTAAAAGTGTTTCTTGAACTGTCGTTTGAGTACTTTGTAGTGCAGTATTTAGAGCATTCATTGGTTTGTATCCTTTGGACTGTGTTCTTCAGTCCGATCTTTTATTTGAGCGTTATGGGTCTAATGGATTGCTGGGCTAAAGTCATAAATTGACTAAAGTAAAACCAATAAAAGTTGCTAAAGTATGAATAATTAGTTGTTTTCATGAAGTACTCCAAAATTTATTAAAACAGCAGATATAAAAAAACCTGACCAGGGTTGCCGATCAGGTATTAACTAGGTGGGCAACCTTTTGATGCCCGAACGCATTCAGGCAATTATCTAAATTGCCAAAAGTAATAATTTGCGTTAGAGATTACAGGTTGCTTTAACATTTTTATATCTTCAAAAAATATGTTATCTGAAATTTAAAATACGCTGATTTTTTTGCTTTGACAACACTTTTTTATGCAAAAATTCTGTTCTATCACATTTAAGCCACTGCCTTAGCCTTTAATTCAATGGCCTAATCATGTTTGAGTTCATGAGAACAGTCGCTATGAAGCCTAGTGTAGTTTTAGCAACTGCATTTCTGCCTGCTGAGCACAAACAGGTGGACTAAACAGATAACCTTGCCCAATATGACAGCCCATATCTCTTAACAGCTGCAATTGTGTTTCGGTTTCAATGCCTTCGGCAACGATATCCATTGATAAAATCGGGCCGAGTTTGGCTAACCCTTCGACAATGGCATAAATCGATTTATCATCACTTAAGCGTTGTACAAAAGAGCAGTCAACTTTAATAATATCAACAGGATAGTCGCGCAAATGAGTAAGAGAAGAATGCCCCGTACCAAAATCATCCAGCGCTATTCGGACACCATTTGCTTTGAGTTTTTTAAGGGCGCGAACCACATATTCATAGCCGCGTTCAGCCAAATGATATTCAGTAACCTCAATTTCAACAAATTTCGAGGGTATACGGTAGGCTTTGAGACGTTTTAAAAAGATCTCAGCAAAATTATCACGCATAAATTCAACAGGTGCTGCATTTATCGAAATAGGTACAATCTGTAAGCCTTTTGCGCGCCATTCAGTAATCTGCTTGAAAACCTGATGCTGCATAATCTCACCAATACGGCTGGATAACTCATAATCATTAAAAGCTGCTGCAATTCGTGCAGGGCTTTGAATGTTATTTTGATCATCACGCCAGCGTAATAGCGCTTCATAACCAATAATTCGTTCTGAATCTAAACACACTTTCGGTTGGAAGAACGCCTCTATTGCAACATTACGAATAATTTGGTGCGCACAATTCAGTTGTTCTGATTGTTCCCGTACTGCATTAAACATATCCTGATCAAACATGCGCATACCGCCACGGCCTTGTGCTTTAACATCATTAAGTGCTGTGTCGGCACATTTGAGTAACTCACTGAGGTCATTCGCATCATCTGGATATAGACCACATCCAATGCTCATGCCACCATTGATGTAATTACCCGAAAAAGTAATGGGAAACTCAAGTTGTTGCAAAATCTGCTGGGCAATCTGATTGAGTTCGCCTATATCCTGCACATGTGGAATAATCACCCCAAATTCATCCCCACCAAGGCGTGCCAAGAAAGCTCGCCCTTCTAGAATTTGTTTTAAACGTTTCGATAAAATCCTTAACAAGTGATCGCCTGCGGCATAACCCAGTGTGTCATTGATGGTTTTAAAGTGATCTAAGTCCATCAGCATGACGGCTAACTTCTGCTTTTTGTCACGTGCATTGTTATACAGTTTTCTGATTTTTTCTTTAAACGCACGTCGGTTATTTAAACCCGTTAACTCATCACGTTCACTGCCCTGTTTTAATTTTTGTTCGGCCAAATATTGCAGTGTGATATCACGTGATACACATAAAATGCTCTGGGTCTTTCCATTAATATCAAGTACAGGGGTTAGAACATTATCCCAATAATAAACTTTTCCGTCTGATAAACTCATGCCATTAAAATGAGAAATTTGGCCTTGGCTTGCACTATGCAATGCCTTTTTGGCTTTTTTACGCACCGCAAGAGGCAAAAGTTCGACCCAAGACATACCAAAGTCTTTAACATCCTCACTTCCCAACAACATGACACATGCCGACTTATTCATATGGGTGACCGTACTATCTGGTTCAACTACAATAATGCAGTCTACACTGGCATTTAACATATCCGAATGAGCACGTAATAGCGCTAAAGACTCGATATAAATTTTCATGCCCTGATGAATATCAGTGCAACTCAGTTGAAATCCAGCGGTAGAGCGATCCATTTCACCTTGGACTAAGAACCAATGATACTGGCCCTGATGATTACGAATCCGGCAGGTTTTTTCAAATGTAAGCTCAACAATTATCGGTTGATGCAAAAATTCATCTAATGCTGGCACATCTTCAGGATGAATATATTCAACTAAATTGAAGCTATCTGCGGATAAATCCATCCCCCCCACATACTGGCGTAAGGGTAAATTTAAATATTTGCAGACATCATTATGTATCCAAAAAAGCTGAGGAATAATATCAATCAGATTGTGGTCTTTTTTTAAAGTAGAACGCTTTCCTGCCTGTTGATCATAGGCAATATTTTTAGATTTAATTTTAGGCTGTGAATGGGTTCGAGACATAATAATTATCTGCAACTTAAACTCGCTGGTTTAGTCCATAACCAGACATATTGTTTAAAAAAGAAATCAAGCAAAGTCATGAAAAAACAGTGAAAACAAAAAAATAAATATAAATATAACGACAGTGCGTGATTACCATCACAGTATGCATCATATACAACTTATATAAGCGTATACCAATGAAAATTTGCAACTATTACACAATTCAGACAAATAACTGAGCGCGGCTTTCAATAGCACATGAGCATGCATTTAAGCAACATAACTAAGCCAAACAAATTTCAGTGAAAAACTAATAATAACAATACATTATTTTAAGTAAAGACCGATAATTCACATAATGATTAAGTTTATTCTATTTACATAAAGACGTTATTCATAGGAGCTTTACGCCCTACTTTTGTGCAAAAAAATCAGAAGCCTGATTGGTAAATATTATCCAATCAGGCTTCTGATTTAGTAGATAGTTGCAAGCTATGATTTAACGATTTTTTTCTTCAATAAACTCAAATTGTGTTTCAGAAAAGACTGTGTAGGGTCACTTTTTTCATAACATTCATTTGGCAGCGAGTATTTAGCCAACTTCACCCAAACAGATGAAAACTGTTTGATAAAGCTCGCTTCATTGTAATGAATTCCATACTCTGCACACAGTGCTTTAATTTTGGGTGCGACTTGTGCGTAGCGATTGGCTGGCATGTCCGGGAAAAGATGATGTTCGATTTGATGACTCAAGTTCCCGCTTAAGATATGCAAGGCCTGTGTCCCACTAAAATTACTTGAGCCTCGAATTTGGCGCAGATACCACTCGGCCCGTGTTTCATTGTCAATATTGTCCATTTCAAAGTTTTCAGCATCTTCGGTGAAGTGACCATTAAAAATCACCGCGGATGCCCATAAACTACGAATAACATTGGCTACCGCATTTCCTGCAAAAACTGGCAGTGCATTTGGCCCAGCAATGATTGGGAAAAAGACATAGTCCTTAATCACTTGGCGTTTCATTTTCTGTCTAAAATCATATGACTCTACCCAAACTTCACGCCAAGTTTTTGTTTTATAGGCCACCACATCCTCTATATGCAAATTTTGTATACCCACATACCACTCAAAAAACACCATCAATTGTGCAGCTAAAGGTAGATTCAACAAAAAGCGAGGTTCCCAGACCTGTGCATCGCTCACACGGACTAAGCCATAGCCGACATCATGGTCCATACCAACAATATTGGTGTAGGTATGGTGGATATAATTATGCGTATGTTTCCAATCGGGGCCTGTGGCCATAGTATCCCAGTCATAATTTGCCCCATTGAGACTCGGGTCATTTAACCAGTCAAACTGACCATGCATGACATTATGCCCAAGCTCCATATTTTCTACGATCTTAGATATCCCCAATAAACCAGTGCCCAAAAGCCACGCTGGAGGTAGCCATCCTGCAAACATGAGCATTGCACGTGCGCTTATTTCGCTATAACGCACAAAATTTCGGATTTTGTAAATATACTGAGCATCTTTTTCATTGAGATTTTCCATCACTTCACGACGGATTGCTTCAACTTTCGCACCAAACTCTTCGACTTGTGCAGGACTTAAATATTTGGATTTACTGCTTTCACTAAAATAAACGGGAAGATTCATATCTATACCTTCTTAAAGGTTGATCACAACAGGACTAACCGCCTGTGAAATGCATAATTTAATTTGTGTGTTATTGTTTTGATCAAGCTCGCCTGTGAGCAGATTCCGCACCACACCCTGAACTTTGGTACATGAACAAGTATTACAAATGCCCATACGACAGCCATGTGCGGGACGTAAACCCGCTTGTTCTGCACTGTCTAATAAATTGCTTTGAGCTTGAAACTGTTGCTGCGAACGTTTAAACGTGACCACTTGAGCGCTCTGGGTGTGATCGACAACAATTTGAAAATATTCGGTATGCAGATGGTCAACTAAGTCTAAAGCTTGATAAATTTCTGTCAGGCTTTGCATCATATTGGCAGCACCACAGGCATAGCATTCACGTTGTTCAAAACCTTCAATCTTTTGGCTAAGCAAGTCTTGGCTCAGATGTTGTTTATGGGTCCGTGTATTGACATGATGATATTTAAACTGCGGATAATGTTCGACCAGACTTTGCAGTTCTGCGTGAAAGGCATCATCCCGCGTAAAGTAAATTAAATCGATATTGGAAACTGTTTGTGGGCGTTTTAATGCAGCCTTAATCAATGCGTAAATTGCGGTAATACCACTTCCCGAGGCAATCATCAATGCAGAGTGAAGCTGACTTTTTAAAACAAATTCGCCTTGCGTTTTGGAAATTTCAACTATACTTTTTACAGGCTGTTGAGTGAGTACATTTGAGACTTTGCCCTGTTGTTTGACAGCAATCACAAGATTGCCATTTTCTAAAATCTCGACAATCGAATAGCTGCGCTGCCAACGTACACCAGCAATGAGTACTGTCACTAAGATACTTTGCCCAGCTTGATAGTCGGTTGCTTTAAAATGATGATTTGGCTGTAACTGCATGTACACGAAGTCATCTGACAAGTGATGCTTTGCAACAATCCGCGCTTTGGCTTTTTTCCATGCCCATAGCGGATTTACTTTTTCAGCCAGAAAATCGATGAAATCTTCACGTACCCATTCAGGACGGTATTCAACATGCTTTCCCATAGTCACCCTCTGCTTTAGTTTATTTTTATACAAGTGTGCATTATTGAGACATCAAGATAAGGTGAGAACCTATTTTCGACTATGTCATAAAAGGACAAAATCTAACAAATTGACATTTTTTATCATTTTTGTCTAACAACATGAACAGTTTTGCCAATTCGCTTTTCTTCTAATCAAAAACAAAAAACCAAGCCGCAGCTTGGTTTTTTAAACTTATTACAGCGAATTAGTCTTCAAAATGAATCACAGTACGGATTGATTTTCCATCATGCATTAAGTCAAAGGCTTCATTGATTTTGTCAAGACCCATGGTATGTGTAACAAATGGGGCTAAACGAATTTCGCCAGTCATGGCTTCTTCAACCATACCTGGCAGTTGTGAACGACCTTTTACACCACCAAAAGCCGTCCCTTTCCAGGTACGGCCAGTGACCAGTTGGAATGGACGCGTTGAAATCTCTTGGCCTGCACCCGCCACGCCAATAATCACAGACTGGCCCCAACCACGGTGTGCACATTCAAGTGCTGAGCGCATGACATTAGTATTACCAATACATTCAAATGAGTGATCAACTCCCCAACCAGTCATTTCAACAATGACTTCTTGTACAGGACGGTCATGATCCTTAGGGTTTACAAAATCAGTTGCTCCGAATTCTGCTGCTAATTTATATTTGTCAGGGTTCGTATCAACCGCAATAATACGGCTGGCTTTGGCTTTTTTTGCACCTTGTACAACTGCTAGACCAATACCACCTAAACCAAAGACTGCAACGGTATCACCCTCTTGTACTTTGGCTGTATTTTTGACTGCACCTAAACCAGTGGTCACGCCGCAACCCAATAGGCAGACGTGTTCAGGGTTAGCATCTGGATTGATTTTAGCCAAAGACACTTCTGCGACAACGGTATATTCAGAAAAGGTTGAACAGCCCATATAGTGATAAATCGGTTGACCATTATAAGAAAAACGCGTTGTACCATCTGGCATCAGACCTTTGCCCTGCGTCGCACGGACTGCAACACATAGATTGGTCTTGCCTGACTGACAGAATAAACACTCGCCACACTCAGCCGTATACAGTGGAATAACATGATCACCCGGCTGAACGCTGGTTACACCTTCACCGACCTGAACTACGATACCCGCACCTTCATGGCCTAAAACTGCTGGAAAAACACCTTCAGGATCATCACCAGATAAAGTAAATGCGTCGGTATGGCATACACCTGTATGAGTAATCTTGACTAAAACTTCACCTTTTTGCGGTGGAGCAACATCAATTTCTACAATTTCTAGAGGTTGTCCAGGTCCAAAGGCAACAGCTGCACGTGATTTCATTTTCGCTATCCTTAACAGGTCTTTAACAGATGCGCTACAGTAACCGCTTTTTATTCTCTGTTTCAACCTATAACATGTGAAATATATAACGTATAAAAATTAGGTCTTTAAAATAAATATGCCGATACCAACTCATTGTCGACCGCTGATTTTGCTGAGCACCGTTTTAACACTCGCGGGATGCCAGCTCGCCCCCAATCAAGCTAAGCCTTCAGACCCTGTAGAGATATATGCACAGCATTGGCTTAATGGTCAAGATGCATCTACACAGCAAAAACAAGGGCTTACAGCCTATTTAGCTCTAGACGAAGCGTTTATGAGCATTGCCTCGCGCCTGCACTTGATACGAGAGGCCAGGCACAGTCTAGATGTCCAATACTATATTTGGGGAGATGACTTTATAGGCCATATGATGTTGCATGAACTGTTAAATGCTGCGGATCGTGGTGTGAAAGTGCGCTTATTGATTGATGACCAAAACGGTACTGCACTTGATGAAACTCTCAAAAAGCTGGCCGCTCATCCCAACTTTGAAATCAAATTATTTAACCCTTACAAATACCGCCATTTACGTGTGATTGATTATGCTTTTCGCTTCAATCACATTAACCATCGTATGCATAACAAACTGATCATTGCTGATGGCGCAATTGCAGTAACTGGCGGTCGTAACATCAGCAGTGAATACTTTGATGCCAGTGAAAATTTCCAATTTACTGATTTGGACATTTTGTTTTATGGGCAAGCTGTAGAGCATGCAAACAGTGTATTTCTAAATTTCTGGAATGATGATCTCAGTTATGCTATTCCTCAATTAGTGGGCCGTGGAACAAAAGAAGAACTGGCTCAATTAAAACAGCACTATGAGGCAGATGCCTTAGATAAAAATGTGATTGAACAGAAAATTGATTTGGCTCGTATACAAGTCGATTCAGAGCTAACCAAACATCCTGTTAACTGGGCAAAGGCTCATTTCATCGCCGATTCCCCCAATAAAATTCGTGGTGAAGCAAAGTCTGATGAAATCATTGTCAAACAAATGTTCGATTTGATGGGCAAGCCTGAAAAGCATATGGAGTTGGTCTCCGCATATTTTGTTCCAACCACAGCAGGTGCCGACTATCTCTCCAATTTGGCAAAAAAAGGAACTCGAGTTCGAGTCTTAACCAATTCGTTATTGGCTAATGATGTTGCCATTGTGCATGCATTTTATAAAAAATATCGCCGTGGCTTGCTCGAAAATGGTGTCAAACTGTATGAGTTTAAACCCTATATCGAACGAGAGAAATACACATGGTATGAAGTGGCAACTGGGCATGTGATTCCGGCTAAAGGTCGAAGTTCCTCACGGCTCCATGCCAAATTTTTTGATATAGATGGAAAAGTCTTTGTCGGTTCGTTTAACTTTGACCCACGCTCAGCCCATTTAAATACAGAAGTGGGCTTAGTGGTAGAGTCAGATCAATTGCAAAATACAATCTCACACAAGTTAGATGAATTTCTCCCGCATATTGCATATGAGTTAAAGCTCAACTCTCAAGGCGATATCATTTGGCTTGAACATCAAAAAGATGGAAGTGTCATTGAACATCAAACAGAACCCGAAACCACAAAATTTCAGCGTTTTATGATGAAAGCTGTATCATACCTGCCCATTGAATGGATGATGTAATTACAAGTGAATGACATTATCCATGTTCTCTAATGTACGATAACTTTCTGTTTAGGCTGAGTTGCTTTGTTTTTAGGATCAGCTTAAAAATTTTCTATCTATTACTATTCTTAATACAACAGCGTTGAATATAAGACTCGAACAAAATAATTGGATCTCATACCTAAATTCATTCAAGGGCTTGAAAGGTTTTACTCAGTACACACTTTGATTTAACATGCAGCCCTCCTTTTTTATTTCCCCTTTACAAAGTTTAGTAATGCAATTTTTTGATTTAAGTCGTCAGTTTAATCTCAGTAATATTTTAACCCCTTACAAAACACTAGAAGATCTTGCTCGACAAGAATGGTTTCTAAGTAAAGTGCGTGTTGAGCATGACTGCTTGAGTGACAATGACATGGTTGAAGGGCAAGTCGTTTTAAAATCCAATCAAAATATCCAAATTGAATTGGAGTGGCTAATCCAAGATACAGGCCATGAACTTTTGGTTCAGTTTAAAGGGATCGAAACAGCTGCAAGCGAAGAGACTTTTGTTTTGGTGAAAGGTGCTCAATTGATCGATGAATCGCAACAGCCACTTTCGGCAGGTGCACTCAGCCTATGGATTGATGGAACATTATTTCCTATGCTGCCACAACTCCGTAAACAGATTAAAGCGCGGCTTAATCTCTGGGACTATGTTGAGTACGAAGACTAAAGCAGACCAACCATCTACGAATGGCTGGAACATTCAGTCATGTGGATAATCCAAATAGTTACCTAAAGTAAACCTATTTCAGAAAATAAGTTGTAATAAGCCTCGGCTTTTTTCTCTAAAGCCAAAGGATAGGCACGAGAAGAAGATGGCATCCGATAAAGCCTCAGGTCTCGCCCAGCAAAATGTGTCTCGGACTTCATGCCAATTTGTGGTTTTAACGTACCTGTAGGCATAGACAGCATGAGCGTATCAGTGGCTTTATCGCCAGTGGTCATCATACTATGACATTCGGGCATTTTTTCAAGTAAATGTTGTACATTGGTTGGGGTAACAATATGCAAAAACTTATCTGAAGCATTGCCTTTTTGGCGAATCACTTCATAGGCCGTATCAAAAATCGCAATGCCCCGTTCATTTAAAAATGTACGGATCTGTTGTTCTTTAAATGTCTTCTGCTCGATATTGAGAAAATAATTTTTATCTTGGAAAAAACACAGGCCAAATATTTTCCACATATCATTTTGAAAATTTGGATAGTAAAAGTCCATTTTCCAGCGGGTCTTGGGCGGCGGAAAGCTGCCCAGCATCAATAATTTGGCATTAGCTGGCAGGAAAGGTTTAAGTGGATGTTTTTCAATTTCAACTGAATGTGTCATAAGCTATAAAAAATTTGTCTTTATTGCATTTTAAAAAGATTGGCGTATTTTTTCAGCCACTTGTTTACCCCAATACTGATAAATTTCTTTGCTGGGGTTGAAACCGTCTTTGGCCATAGCTAAGTTTAAAGCCAAAAACTTCTTTAGATCGTACTTTATCCACTCCATCTGTTTTTGCTGTGCGACAAATTGGCCTAATTCTAAATTCATCGCTTTGGCATATTGACCGAACAACCATGCAAGTGGGTTTGGAAGTGCTGGAAACTGATCCATCGGCGGTACACCCGATGCAAGTGTTAGTTGTGGACTAAACTTATGTTTGAGTATGTGATAAAGCTGCTTCTGTTTTGCGATCCAAGCCTGCGGCGAAGTGAATTTTGTAATGTCATTTACGCCCACAGAAGTAATGATGACATCAAAATGCTGTGTCTCAAGCGTTTGGATGGACTGAATGACCTGATCTGTGGTGAATCCCGTCGTTGCGTGTAAATAAAATTGAATACTAAACTCAGATGACAGTTCTTTTAAAATTGCCCCCAACAAAGCATCATCTTGAACATTTACACCAACACCAGCCGCAGCTGAATCCCCCAAAATGAGCAAGGAAAGCGACTTACCCATGCCTTTTTGTCCAATGCGCTCTCCTTCGGGTTCAGCCAATCTTGGTGTATTTTTTTTTGACGGCATAACCTTGAAATAGAATGACTGGAATCAAAGCCAGCGTATAAATTTTTAATCGCATATTCAGTGACTGGGTCTAAGCTAGCTGAGAGATGAAAATAGTATACGTTGAATTGCACCGATACACAGACTTAAATATTCTTCAGAAATCAAGAATTAATGTTGTTGTAGCCATTTTAAGTCTTTGTCTTCGGCTATTTTTCTAAGTGACAAATATAATCTACGACTTCACTTGCCATCATACTAAAGCGACTGTTGGCAGGAACATCAAAACTTTCACCTGCATGATACAGACTCATTTCAGTCTGTAGCCCAATTTTAACTTGGCATTGACCTGAAACAATTTCAATATGCTCCGCGACATGCGTTTCAAAAGTCAGTGGTTGATCTGTAGGCAAAATAACCCCAAGGGTCTTTTGTGAACCATCTTCACATTGAATAACATGACTAATTGAGCGCCCACCAAAATGAACATTGGGCTTTTTTCTAACTGAAACAAAGTCGAATTGTGTGGACATCTTGATCACCTTTTTTCTTCAATGCTACCTCGGTTTTATGACCAACTCATGAATACACTCAAATGATCATCTGGAAATAGCAACATATGTTTAGAAGGCACTCGCATAGTTAAAAAAAGGCTGATTTACAACCTTTTTATTTCAAACATTAACCCAGTTTATTGACCAATTTCAGCGGTAAAATTTTCATTGCTAAACCTAGTGGTAGCCATGGCCATTTAGGAACATAGGCTTTTACAGGAGCTTTTTCAATTTCTGCGGCCAACAGTCGTGAACCTGTTTTTTCATCGACTTCAAAAGGTAGTGGTTTGGCACCCTCATTGATTTCTGTACGAATATAGCCAGGAAAAATAGTCGTGACTTTGATTGGGGTATTGAGCAGTTCTGCACGAATACCTTCGGCCAAGTGTGCAACACCGGCTTTACTAGCACCGTACGCGGTCAAATGTTTTGGCATACCGCGGACTGCACTCATAGAAGAGATAACAACCAAATGTCCTGCATTTTGCTCACGGAAAATTTCGACTGCAGCTTCACACTGCGCTAGAGCTGAAATAAAGTTGGTTTCAACCGTGGCTTTATTAATCGCAAAACTGCCTTTGCCAATTCGACGCCCATCTCCAATTCCAGCATTCACAATCACACGGTCTAAATGGCCAAATTCTTGTTTAAATGCACGAAAAACTTCAAACACTTGATCGTAATTGGTCACATCTAAAACTTTAGGGATGACTTTTATTCCGTACTTGCTCTCAAGTTCCTCTTTTAGGCTTTCAAGGCGATCTAAGCGTCGTGCACAAATTGCCAAGTTATAGCCTTTTTGTGCAAATTCGCGTGCCATACCTGCACCAATGCCAGAACTTGCCCCTGTAATTAAAATTGTTTTAGCCATGTCTTAATCCTGTCCTTAGATCCATGTCAGTAAGTTTGAGTTTTCGGCTTTAATAAAATGATGTTCATTCAGACTTAAAAGCTGCGGTTCATTGCCCACCAGTCGTAATGTGGTCATGCTGCTGTTGGCAATAGCCCAATTAAGCGCAAAGGTTTTATTTGGACTTAAACCCAACAGCTTACCTGCAACCACTGAAATTACACCGCCTGAAGTAAACACCACAGCATAGCGCGGTTTGCTTTGAGCCAGTTCATCACACAAATCTTGTAAAGCGACTTCAATTCGACTTTTAAACTCAGGCCATGATTCATCGTACTCATGGTGATAGTCGCCACCTGTCCATCGTTCAATTGCCCCTTCAAATATCTTGGCCAAATATGCACGTGGGTTCGACTCTTTAGCCACATCGGCTTTTAGTAAATGTGGCTCATTAAAACGCGGTTCGTAATGAGCAAAGACTTGCTGATGATTGAACTCATTCCATGCAGAATCTGTTAAGACATCTACTTCAGGAAAGCATTCAGCCAAAGAAATACATGCCGTTTGCTGATGTCGCTGCATGGAGCCTGACACCACCACAGGCGCTTCTTTTAAGATCTGATCAAAATATTGACCCAAAATTTTGGCTTGGAGTTCACCATTGGGAGAAAGTTGATCATAACTTTCTGCACCAAAAGATGCTTGCCCGTGGCGAATGAAATAAATAGTGGTCATTTGCCTAATATTTCCTTCATTTTAACAATGTACTTTTGAGCGACTTCATTGGCTTCAATTTTCTGTAAACCAATCAATTTAAGTGCGCGAATATGGAGAGCATGAATTAAAATCCAAAAATCTTTGAAAGCTGGGTTATTGGTCTGTTTATGGTGATAGCGATAATAAATTTGTTGGGCAATCACGGCTAAACGGAAAATGCCAAAGACTTCATAAAAGGTCCAATTCTCGACGTCTAAACCCGTTTTTTCTAAATAATAGCCGACCACTTCTTTACGTGTGAACATGCCTTTAAGATTTGTCGGTTGACGACGTGTCGCTTTAAAAAGTGCACTATCCGACTCTTCAACCCAATATGCCAAGGCCGAACCTAAGTCCATCAGTGGATCACCAAGCGTTGCCATTTCCCAATCCAAGACACCAATAATTTGTGTCGGATGATTCGGATCTAAAATAACATTATCAAAACGCCAATCGTTATGAATCACACAAGTTTTTGAGTCTGCTGGAATATTATCCTTCAGCCACTTTCGCACATATTTAAATGAAGGGACGTTAATGGTTTTGGCTTTTTCAAAACGAGCGTCCCAACCTTCCACTTGACGACGACAGTAACCATCACCTTTACCAAGGTTCTCAAGTTCTGTGCCTTGGTATGGGACTTGATGAAGTTCGATCAGTTTATCAATCACATTGATACATAACTCACGAACTTGGGTTTCTTTAAAATCTAACTCTCTCGGTAAGTTGGCCCGTGGAATAATGCCTTCTACGCGTTTCATCACGTAGAAGTCACAGCCAAGAACAGATTCGTCCTGACACAATGCAACCATTTCGGGAAGTACAGGATAAAAAGGGGTTAAATTCTTTTGCACATGATATTCACGTGCCATGTCATGTGCAGATTTAGCTTTGGTACCTTTGGGGGGGCGGCGTAGAATTAGATCGACATTGTCGTATTTCAATCTATACGTCCAGTTAGATGCACCGCCTGAGTATTGCGTGACTTCAACCCGCCCTTGTAGATCGACACCTTGTGCTTTGAGCCAGTTTTCTACGGCTACAGCATCCAGTTCTTCACCCGCCCGAACTGTTCCACCTACATCAATCGCTGACATTCTTTTTTCCCAAACTATCAATCTTTTCTTTATGACTAAGAAGATCATCTATTCTTATTTCAACACGATGAATTAAAGAGATGATCTTCTCCTCTATTATTTTTTACGACGCGTACTATAGCCGCGTTTTGCCAGTTCTAGTTTTGCAATCATGCCTTTATGGACTTCATCTGGTCCATCGGCCAAACGCAGTGAACGTGCTTGAGCGAAGAAACCTGTCAAAGGTGTATCACGCGACACACCTGCTCCGCCGTGAATTTGAATCGCCATATCGACCACTTTTTCAAGCACACTTGGCGCAACGACTTTAATGGCAGAGATTTCAGTTAACGCTGCCATATTCCCTAAAGTATCCATTTTATACGCAGCATACAAGGTTAATAAACGTGCTTGATCAATTGCAACACGTGCATCAGCCACGCGCTCTAGGTTTCCACCTAATTTTAAAATCTCTTTGCCAAATGCAGTACGACTCATGCCGCGATCAATCATCAACTCTAAAGATTTTTCCGCAGCACCAATGCAGCGCATACAGTGATGAATACGACCCGGCCCTAAACGACCTTGGGCGATTTCAAAACCTTGACCTGCACCACCAATAAAGTTGGAAACAGGAACACGAACATTACTAAAGCTAATTTCGCCGTGACCATGGGGTGCATCGTAGTCACCAAAGACTGGTAACATTCGTTCTATTTTGACTCCAGCCGTTTCAACAGGCACTAAAACCATCGAGTGTTGATGGTGGCGATCTTTGGTTTCATCTGGTGTATGCGCCATAAAAATAATAATTTTGGCATTGGGGTCACCTAAGCCTGAAGACCACCATTTACGGCCATTTAGCACAATTTCATCACCTTCGATCATGGCTGTTGCTTGCATATTGGTCGCATCAGATGAAGCAACAGCTGGTTCTGTCATGCAGAAAACAGAGCGAATTTTTCCATCTAAAAGCTGCGTAAGCCACTCTTGCTTTTGAGCTTCAGAACCATAACGCCACAATACTTCCATGTTGCCACTGTCTGGTGCATTACAGTTAAATACGGTCGGCGCAAGAAGACTACGACCTGTGAGTTCTGCAATATGAGCATACTCTTGAACCGATAGACCTTGGCCCAATTCAGGACATGGCAAAAACATATTCCATAAACCCGCAGCTTTTGCTTTGGCTTTGAGCGTTTCAAGTTGTGCAGGCCACTGCCATTTGGTCCAGTCGCCACCTTGGTTCAGTTCATGTACCTCATGCCAAAAGTCAGTTTCGATCGGCTCAATTTCGTTTTGAATAAATTGTTTGGTACGTTCTACATAATCTTGAGCACGTGCTGAAAGTTCAAACATGGCTGCTTCCTTCGATCTATTTTGATATTTTCGCTTTACATCAACATAACCTGAAAACTAATATGAACAAAATGATTTTATTTTATAGATCAGCATGAACAGTATTCATAGTAAGTCACCCATTGATATGGGGCTTTTTCATCGCATCGATATCAATTTATACCCGCTTTTTATTGCAATTTATGAGCAAAAAAGTATTTCTAAAGCAGCTCAAATCTTGTCGATTACGCAGTCTGCTGCCAGTCATGCCCTGCAGCGTCTACGTAGCCATTTAAAGGATGATTTATTTGTTCGCTCTGGCAGCCAAATGCTTCCAACACCTTTTGCAGAACAAAATTACCTAATTATTAAAAATGCTTTAATTGCAATTCAAAGTATTTCCATGCAGCAGCAAAGCTTCGACCCGAACATGGTTCAAAGCCTAAAAATTGCGATTCATGATGAAATCGAACCGATTGTTTTCCCAAAGTTAGTTGCTCACTTTCAGAAACTTGGACTAAGTATTCAGTTCATGAGTAGTAAGCTGGACCGTAAAACGGTAGATGCCGATTTAGTTTCTCAACAAATTGATTTTGTGATTGATTTGGAACAAAATTTTGGCGATAAAATTCAATTTGAGAGCTTGGTCAAAGACCAGTTTGTGGCTTGTACTCAGCTCCAGCAAATCAATGCTGAATTGTATTTGGCTGCACCGCATATTGGTGTATCTTCGCGGCGTACTGGTGTTTTGGTTGAAGATGTTCATTTAAATCGTAAGCAGCTGTCTAGGCAGGTTTTTTTACGTTGTCAGCACTATTCCACTGCGCTACAAATTTTGGAGCGATATCCAAATGCAATTTTAACGATTCCTCAAAATATTTTGGGCCATTTACATGTTTCCCCTCTACTCAATATTTTTGATGTTCCTGTGCAACTGCCGCAAATGAATATTGGAATTTATTGGCATAAAAATTTAATGGAGAATAAAAGGCATCATTTTTTAAGGAGCGAAATTTATAAAATTTTTGCTTAGGCTATTTTTATATCTCATAAATTCACTTGGGTTATTTCTTAATGAACTATAAGTTTATGCAAATAGACTGGCTATTGGCTTTTTTATTTCGTTAAAAATTTGTTCTAGTTTACTTGTTTAATTAAACATCTATTTTGTTATGAAAAATAAACATTTGAGATCACTTAAAGCATTTTAAATAGTGTATCTACCATACAATGTCTTTTTGATATTTTTATTTTCCATTGCTCTCCTCTATGTTTGATCATCTGTCCAATAGCTGGCTCATCGGTATTGGCTTCGCCTTTTGCCTGATATTGGTATTTACTTTTTATAAAATACAAAATGCTCTCAGCCAATTTCTCCATCCCTTTAAAAAAGGTAAAACCTATTGGTGCCGAATTACGGCTATAAGTGATGGTGATACACTGACATGTTATCGCTTTAACTTTCGACGCTCTGAAACCAAATTACGCTTTGCCTATATTGATGCGCCTGAGTCGACTCAAAGCTATGGGCCTGAATCCAAACGCTTAATCAAAAAAATGGTTTATCGGAAAGTGGTTCGTGTTCGCATTACAGACATTGATCGTTACGGTCGTTGTGTAGGTGAAATCTACCGTTTTCGGAGAAGTATGAATGAAGAGATGGTCAAACGTGGTGCAGCATGGGTCTATGAGGACTATATTAAGGATAAAAAGCATTTGAAACATATGAATGCTTTACAAAGTCATGCGAAAAAGCACAAGAAAGGTTTATGGCGCGGCACCCGCCCTATTCGCCCGAGTGACTACCGAAAAATGAAGAAGTAGCCGATCTGTAAAAACTAAGCCGAAAAAGCCGCTCCATATAAAGCGGCTTTTTCATTAATTATTTGAAGACCTTAAAACGTACAGCATCATCCACAAAGCCTCTTTCTTTAGCTTCGCCTTCAACTGAACCGAAGACCAGTTGCGCACGCAGTTTCCAACTGACAGGAACATCCCATTCAGCATGGACTTCTTCATCTACAATTGGATTGTAATGCTGTAAAGATGCACCTAAACCTAAGGTATGTAATGCAGTCCAAGTTGCAAACTGCGCTATTGCAGTTGAATGCTCTGCCCATACTGGGAAATTTTCAGCATAAGATGGAAATTGCTCTTGTAGACCCTGAATTACATCTAAATCTTCAAAAAATAAAACAGTTCCCACACCTGCTGCAAAACTGGTCATTTTTGCAGTTGTTTTAGTCGCGCTTTCTTCATCCTTAGCATAAGACTTCAGTTTTTCAGCCACAAAAGTCCAGAACTTTTCATGTTGCGTATTAAACAAAATCACCGCCCGAGATGACTGTGAATTGAACGATGATGGGCTTTGTTTAATGGCAGTTTGAATCAAATCAGTTAAAAATTCAGGGCTGTGCTCGACCTTTTTACCAATGGCATAAATGGTACGACGCTTTGTGATTAAGTCGATGAACTGATTTGACATATTATAAAATCCTTACGGTTATACTGTGAATGATGACGCAATGTATCAAGCAATATTAATTCCAATATTTGACCAAATAATAAAATTTAGTGCTTTAGATGCAGTTTAAATACTTTCTTGTGCTCGCAAATACATAGTTTTGCTATCGATATAAAAAATCCTCCATTTGGAGGATTTTTAAATGACTTAAAATTTGGCTTCTAAGACTTGAGTGGAAATTTTATTTTTCCATAAGTCGCGAAGAATAGGTAAATAGAACTTTTCACCTAGTTCAACCAATTCTGCATCGATCAATGCATGAATCTCATGCATAAATAAATAATCAAGTTCAACTGTTTTCAACTGTTGCTGTGCTTTTGCAAAGTCTTTGCGCTTTTGTTGTGCACGTTTCACTAGAGCATCTGCAAAATCTTTATCTTTAAACTGTTTGATCGCGTTTAAGCGTAATTCAATCACGCCCCAACCACTCAACAACAGTTTAAAAAGTTCAAAGTCAGCCGTGGTTGATTCCCATGTCATTTCTTCAAGATTTTCATTTTCAGGTAGAACAGGAAGTAATAACTCCATAACACTTGGGAAAATCTTTTTGAAATTTAAAACAAATTTAACAGGATGTTCACCCGGATAATCGTTAAATTGCACGTTTTTCTGAACATCTGTCAAATAAATATCAAGCATGGTAACTCATCAGCAGTTTATCTTTAGTCGACCATTGTACCGACTTCGCCCAAAGATAAAAACCGCTGATGTTCATTTGCTCTTTAGTTGAGCATCTGGACCAAGGGCTATTTTACATTTGGGGAAATCATTTGCTCTGGACGTACCACTTCATCAAACTGCTCAGCAGTGACCAAGTTCAACTCCACAGCCACTTGTTTTAGGGTTTTGCCTTCTTTATAGGCTGTTTTGGCAACTTTCGCTGCATTTTCATAGCCAATCACTGGGTTTAAAGCCGTAACTAACATCAATGAGTCATGTAAGAAGTGGTCAATTTTTTCACGGTTTGGTTCAATACCTACTGCACAGTGATCATTAAAACTATTACATGCGTCACCCAAAAGCTGAATCGACTGCAACAAATTAAACGCAATCACTGGCATGAATACATTCAGTTCAAAGTTACCCGATGCACCCGCAACATTAATCGTGGTGTCATTGCCTAATACTTGCGCCACCACCATGGTCATCGCTTCACTTTGAGTCGGATTCACTTTCCCCGGCATAATACTTGAGCCTGGTTCATTTTCAGGAATACGTAACTCGCCAAAACCACAACGTGGGCCACTTGCCAACCAGCGAATGTCATTGGCAATTTTGTTCAAGCTTACCGCAAGCGTTTTTAATGCACCTGAGGCAAACACTGCTGCATCACGCCCAGCCAATGCTTCAAATTTATTTGGTGCAGTCACAAAAGGCAGTCCAGTCAACTGTGCCAGTTGCTCCGCTGATTTTTCTGCATAATCAGGATGAGCATTCAGCCCTGTACCTACAGCCGTTCCACCTAAAGGCAGCTCATACAAGCCTGAAAGTGCTTGTTGTAAACGCTTTAAACCATGATCGAGCTGGGAAACATAACCGCTAAATTCTTGACCTAAGGTTAAGGGTGTCGCATCTTGTAAATGAGTTCGGCCAATTTTGACGATGTCTGAAAATGCTTGAGACTTTGCCTCTAAAGTATCTCGAAGCTGGGTAACCGCAGGAATCAGTAATTCATTGATCTGAATACTTGCTGCGACATGAATCGCCGTTGGGAACGAGTCATTGGTCGACTGAGCACGGTTCACGTGATCGTTCGGGTGTACAGGTTTTTGTGCACCTAAGGGATTGCCGAGTTTCTGATTGGCGATATTGGCAATCACTTCATTACAGTTCATGTTGCTTTGTGTACCTGAACCAGTTTGCCATACCACCAAAGGAAACTGACTATCCCACTGTCCTGCAATCACTTCATCCGCAGCACCGACGATGTATTGCGCCAGTTCTTGTGGAATTTGGTTGAGCTCAGCATTGGTCTGTGCTGCTGCTTTTTTCACTAAGCCCATGGCACGAATCATTGGACGTGGTAGACGTTCACTGCCAATTTTAAAATTTTGCAAACTACGCTGAGTTTGAGCACCCCAAAGTGCTTCACTCGGTACTTCAACTTCGCCCATCGTGTCATGTTCAATACGTGTTTGCATTTTAACCTCTTCCTTTTTAAGTGAATTGCAAAATGATTATTTTGCGCTTGTTTTCCTTATCTTAATGATTAAGCAAAAATATGTAAATGATAATTGTTATCAGTAATTTAATTAACGGCCATCTAGACTTTGTCGGTAGAATCGCCATCCATCTTCAAGGGTTTGTTCTAAACTGCGTTTCGCTTGCCAGTGTAAAACGTTTTTCGCTTTACTACACTCTGCTGCGACCTGATCTAATTCCACGATGTGCGAATCCACCACATCGACTGTAGCAATATCACTTTGCGTCACGCTTTCAACTTTTTCAAGCAACTGCTGTATCGACACACTTTGACCTGCAATATTAAAGGCTTCGCAAGCAAACTGTTGGGTGCTTAACCATTGTAACGAAGCTGCAATCGCATCACAGGCATCGAGGATATGTAAAAAACTACGCTCTACGGTATGATCTGTGGTTTGTGCACTTTTTCTGAGCTCAATGTGATCACGCTGTTTTGCAGCGACTTGCATCAACAGGGGAATAATATTTTTCGGTAAAGGCGGGAACAGTTCTCCGAGCATCGCATTTTCAAATGCACCAGCAACATTGCCCATTCTTAAAATTGCAATTTTCCATTCATTATCCGTTTTTGCTGTATCTCGAATAATTTCTTCAACCATTTGCTGCGATTTGATATACGGGTTTGGATAGCCGTAATTCAGTTCTAAATCTTCTTCTAAATGTAGGCTGGATTCACCATAGACCGCAAGACTTGAAAGATGAACCAAAGTTCTGACACCTGTGCGCTGCATGGCACGCAGTAAACTCATGATACAACTGACATTATCGTTATAGTATTCCAAAGGCTTGAGTACAGATTCTTCAAGCGATTTGAAACTTGCTGCATGCACCACTGCATCGATGGAATACTGCTCAAAAACTTTGTTTAAAGCAGGCGTATTTCGTATATCAATTTTGACAAAAGGCACATACATGCCACTAATAAATTCTAATCGTTCAAGAGTTTGTAAGTTCGCATTGGATAAATTGTCTACAATAATGACCTCTTGCCCATGCGCCATAAAGCTCAAAGCAATATGAGAGCCTATAAAGCCTAAACCACCAGTCACTAAAATCATTGTATACTACCTTTTTATTATGAAGTCCGAATGTACCAAGCAAGATTTGGACATTCCTCTAGTGAAGTTTGATGAGTACTTTATTACTAATTACCTCCGCACCCAGTTCGATTCATGTATGGCATGCTTTAGGTTTAGCACAAGCGCTGCATACGAAAAATGAACCCTTTCGAGTGTTTTTCTACCAAGATGCTGTTCAAGTTGCCAATGCCCTGCAATGGGTACCTGACGACCAACGGAATCTATGTTCTGAGTGGCAAAAACTCGCCATTCGCCTACCTGTTTGTGTAAGTGCAGCTTTGGCCCGAGGAATTACCGATGCCGAAAATGCACAGCGTCATCAGTTAGCACAGCATAATCTTGCTACAGGTTTTGACTTGGTAGGCCTAGGGGAACTAGCCGATGCCGTTCAGTCTGCAGAGCGCTTAATTCAATTCTAAGTGCTAAGTTTTCAAGAATTTGTTGCTTTTAAAAGGTATATTGTGTGAAATCTGTACTGGTTATTTTAACCCAAGCCAATTTGAACTCTTTGCAGGTACATGAAAGTCTATCTGCAACGATGGTTCTTGCGACTTTTGGCTGTGAAGTCAAAGTCTTATTGCAAGATGCTGCACTCAGCTTATTAAACAATACTCAATCATTTGAACCCTTAAAACATGCGTTTAAACTGGCTTCAAACATGGTTGATAGCTTTGAGTTTTATGACTTAAGCCCAATTTGGATTGAAACCAAGAATCAAGCTTCTGCCTTTGTTCAACAAACAGAGCAAGAAATTGAATGTGTTGAACTCAATGCCAATTTAATACAACAGTTTGACCATGTATTGTATTGGTAAGGAAACAATTATGAGCAAAACACTTTATCTCGTGCAGTCTCCATTTTCAGCGACGGAACAAGTGCTGAGTAAATTACAAAACCTGTATCAATCAGGGGATGATGTGGTTTTAATGGGAGATGCAGCCCTTTATATAGAGCATACTTTTATTCAGCAGTTGCCTTGTATATTTGTGCTTGAGCAGGATGCTGAAAATATAGCTGTTGCCCATCCAAGCAACCTAGAAACCATCAGCTATGCTAGGTTTGCTGAGCTATGCTTAATCCATAGTCGTTGTATCAGTTTGAAATAATTTTGAGTGTTTAGATGAATTTAGAATTAGACCAAGATGGTCATTTGGTTGATTACACCATTTGGAATCAAGAGGTTGCGAAAGAGTTAGCAAAATCTTTAGAGCTTGAATTGACCGATTGGCACTTTGAAATCCTCATGGCAGTGCGTCAGTTTTACCAACAGTTTGGACACTCACCTGCAACACGTCCGCTAATTAAGTTTTTAATGAAAACAGTCAGTGCAGACATCAATAATGCCATACTGCAAGAAAAGTTTAATACTGGGCTTGTAGCGCGCCATCTGAGTCGTTTGGCTGGTGTGCCAAAACCTGCAAACTGTTTATAAACTTAAGCTTGTTTAATGTCTGATTGAGCAGCTAAAGCATCGACATAAACCTGTGTCGGTATCGCTTTGATGTCTTTGGCATGTATGGCATCACCACATTCGTTACAAACCAAATGTGGCTGAATGCTATGCCCGCAGGTTTTATGAACAAATTGCACGGGACGACCTAAGCCCTCGTCCATCCATTGATCGGCCCATGTTGCCATGGACATCAGCACTGGGTATAAAGCCAGACCTTTTTCAGTCAGACAATATTCAAAGCGCTCTTGACGATCTGTATAGGGTCTTTTCTCCAAAATATCATGTTCAACCAAACGCTTTAAACGCTCAGAAAGCACATGACGAGTGACACCCAAGTTTTGTTGAAAACTTTCAAAACGGCGTGCACCCAAGAATGCATTTCGTAAAATCAACATCGTCCACCGATCGCCAATCACCGACAGCGTTCGTGCAATTGAACACGGTTGTTCCCCGATCTCATCCCATTTCATTGTAAAAAACCAAGTCTCTCTTAGGTCTAACGTTAAAAGATTTAAGACCATAAGAAAAGCTCTTTTTACCTAGCTTTTCTTATGTTGTTTTCACATTTTAGTCGGCTCAAAGATATCTGAATGTCATGAAGACCTAAGCACAGCTCATTTCAATATTTTGAGGTTGGTCAGGGATCATAAAATCTTCCATTCCCAGCTCACCTTTTTGATATTCATTGAGACGTTTTTGAATGACATAATACAGCGCTTTTTTGTGCGCTTTTGACAGGTTCATCTGTTGAAGTTGTTGCTTCAAATGCCCTAACAACAGATCTATGGGCTGTTCCTCTTCTTCCATCAAATACAAATAGCCAAAGATCGCACCACTTAATAGCGCTTCAAAAGAAAATCCATGCGAGACATTATATGCGACCGATGAAAATACACGTTCAAATGCACTCAACTTACGCAGTGGATCACGCCCAACCCGACGACATGGGTCTTTATAGGCATACTGGCAAGATTGATCAAAACTTCGGGCTAAACGCGTTAAATCATTTTTGCGTTTTGGCAGATAATGCGCCAGACCTTGCGTCACTTCTGCAAGCAGTTTTTCAACATAATACTGCACTCGCGGGTCGCCCATCGCTACACCAATAGTCTGATGCCCGAGTAGGCTCGCATACCACGCAGTCATGGCATGTACACCATTCCATAAACGGTTTTTAATAAGCTGAATATCTGAAATTTGATCGACCAAGATCATTTGACGCATTTTACTGAGTAAGGGACTTTTGTTTTCCACATAGATCGGCATATCCATTTCAGCATTGAAAAGGATTAAATCCATATGCTGTAAAATATGACTCGGTTGGAAATTTTGTCTTAAATCTTCTACATATTCACTGGCACGGCGCTCTTGTTCTGCACTCAGTTTACTGACATCTTCAACTTCAATTTGATTACTCTCGTCATCAAGTTGATATTGCTTAAAAATGTTGTATTTAATGCACAGTTGACGATAAAGATTTTTATCGCTCAACTTAGATACCATACGGTTCACGACCGTATCGCAGAAATAGTGCTGCTCTAAAATAAAATCAGCAACAGCATGGTCTGTTAACTCTACCAATGCTTTACGTACCTGCTCTAGAACCAACTGCTTGGCACCAATTTTATTTAAGATAATTAACAGCGTCAGTGGCGTTTGAACTTGCTCATCTTGCGCCAGATAGCGTGCATAGAGGCCCTGTGCAATGGTTGCAGCTTCACTGGCTAATGCATTTTCAGCTAAACAAATTGCAATTAAACTCGACTCGACGTACATGGCATGCATCTGCTGTAAGTCTTCAGCATCGATAATATGCATATTTTCAATACGCTCATCATAAGACACTTGCCCATAACGTATGCAATATGCGCCAAAAGCATTTACGGCTGAACGGTATAAACTGTTACGTGTAGACGCATAGATTTTTTTAGGACGCGTATAGCCATCCCAATGCGACAAGATTTGTGCAATATAGCCTCCGCCAATGGCGCCAAATCCATGAATCCCCACAGTTAGTTGATTTAAAGTTTGAGGAAAGCTTTCTTGTAAGTTGGGCATTTCCAGATGTGAGCTGTAGATATCTAATTCCGTTAGATAGTCATACATATTTTCAAAATAATAATTGGCATGTGCCAACATGCTTGCATTGGGTTCTTTAATATCTTTGAACAGTACACAGATGCCCCCAGCATCATGTGCCGAGCGGATACCATTTTCAGAGTCTTCAAACATGAAACACTGCGCTGGTTCAAGGTTTAGTTTTTGTGCTGCACTTAAGAAAATTTCAGGATGTGGTTTTCCCTTTTCAACCTCATCACCACAGACCAAAACATCAAAAAATTTATAAACATTGGCATTGATTAAATACTCTTCAGCAATCGCTCTTCGGCTAGAAGTCGCCACGGCCATACGTAATCCTGCTTTACGTAAGCGTTCTAGAACTTGTACCAAACCTTTTTTAATCGGCACACCATATTGGCGCACTGTTTCTAATTCTAATTCATCTGCCCGTTTACGAATCTCTGCATAGGGAACTTCCTGCCCATATTGCTTTTGCGCCAAGGCTTCCGCACTTTGGGCGCTTAAGCCTAAACATGCCATAAGGTAGGCATCTGAAAACTCGACCCCAATTAGCTCTTTGGATGCCTGTTTCAAGGTTTGAAACCGTAAACGTTCGGTATCAAACATTGTTCCATCCATGTCAAAAAGCGCACCATGCACAATATCATTCTTAAATTTAAACATTTAGCCTCCGTTTTTATGTTTGCACTTAGACTATACAAAAATCGGGCACAGAGACTTTGATCTGATTTTATGAAACATTTTTGTTTAATTATTAATCAATAAATTGGCATTTAGGCGTTTTTTTTGTAACCACTAGGTAATATTAAGTAATCAAAGCGTAACCATGGAGCTCATTTTTTAATAAAGCGTGTCTGAAGATGAAACTTCTAAAAATGAATTTGATCTTTATATTCATCAATGATCGATAACCATGCACGAGTTGCAGGATTCATCACTACGGTGGAATTCCATGCCATATTTAAGTTCCAACGCAAGCTGGGTTGTTCCACTAGACTGACGCTGAATTTTGCGCGATCTAACTGTTCACAATAAATTTGCGGCAATAAAGCAATACCGACACCTGACTCGACCATTTTGGCAATAAAGTCCCACTGACTACTTTTGCATAACACTTTGGGTTCAAAACCAGCCACCATCGCCGCATCTAGAATCACATGATTTAAAGTAAAGGTGTCTGCATATAGTAGAAAGGATTCTTCTTGAAGTTCAGCAAACTGCACCACATCGCGCTTTCTCCACTGTGAATCGTAGTTGGAAAGCAAACACAACGGTGAATCGATAATTTGAATGCCTTGAATGCTGGGTTTTAACTCGCCCAATAAAATCCCAACGTCAATTTTTTTGGCCAAAATGGCTTCTTCAATGCCTGTTGCACCGACTTCTAAAAAGTTCAATTCAATGTTGGGATACAATTTGTGAAATTTAACGATTAAGGAACTCAGCAGTACTGAACCTAAAGGTGGTAAACCCAATCTCAGCACACCTTGTTTCAGCCCACGAATTTGATCTGCTGCTTCAAAGATCTGTTGCTCCTGCTGCAAAATCTGCACGGCATGTAGATAAACTTGTTCTCCCATATAGGTCAGTTTGACTTCTCGCTTGCGCCCTGCTTCACCTTTATGAAATAGAGGCAGTCCTATCTCGTCTTCTAATTGTTTTAAAGATTTACTAATAGTGGGTTGAGTCACCGATAGTTCCTCCGCAGCAAGACTAAAACTGTGACTTTTCACCAGCTGCACAAATATTTTTAGCGCTTTAAAATCCAAAATTATTCCAATTAAGCATAATTATTATTTTATTATTCATAATTACAAGATCGGGTCAAACTTAAAATAACACCAACAACTTATACCCTGTGGTCTTCCAATGCGTTCGTTCAAATTGCCTTATCGTTCTACTCTTCAAGTAGGTTTGCTGATTGGGATTTGGTATATCGGAACGCTGATACAAGTCGCCCTGTCTTTACCGATATCAGGTGGGGTCGTGGGTCTAACGCTTTTACTTATTTCTCTGTTAGCGGGTCTATTTAAGCTGGACTGGGTTAAATCGGGTTCGGATTTACTTTTAGCTGAACTGTTGTTGTTTTTTATTCCTTGTATTATTGGGTTAATTAAATATAAACATCTTTTTCTTACCCAAGGTTGGCAACTGGTTTTATCTATTGTCCTTGGGACCATTTGCGTGATGACCTGCACTGCCTACTGTGTTTTCTTGGGCTTTAAGCTTGAAGCCAAGTTTCAAAAAAAGTCCAAGCAGTCACATCAGCTGAAAAGTCAAATTTAAGGAACGATCATGCATATTCATTTCGTTGCCTTGATCTGTTTTATCGGAACGGTACTGGCCTATCTTTGGGGTAAAAAGTTTTATCAAAAATACCCGTATGTATTGCTCTCACCAGCGGTTTTTATTCCCTGTCTGATTATTTTGTGTCTGGTGTTTTTCAACATTCAGTATGACAACTATATGTACTACAGCAAATGGTTAGTCTGGATGTTAGGCCCTGCAACGGTCGCATTTGCCATCCCGATCTATGAATATCGCAAAGTCATTCAACAGCATGCTTTTTCGATTGCTTTGGGCATTATCGTGGGTATGTTGGTTGGCGTAGTCAGCTCTTTTTACTTGGCACGTTTATTCCATTTCGATGCTGCAACCAGTTATAGTTTGATGAGCCGCTCTATCTCTACCCCTTTTGCCATGGAAGTCACACAAGCCGTCGGAGGCTCAGTCGAGCTGGTGATTTTATTTACTGTGATTACGGGTATCGTTGGTGGACTCTTGGCCAACACAGTATTGCTTGTTCTAAAATTGGATTCTAAATTTGCTCAAGGTGCGTCATTGGGTAGTGCCGCACATGGTTTTGGTACCAGTACCGCTTTCAGACGTCATAAAGAAGAAGGTGTCGCGGCCTGTCTCAGTATGGTTTTAGCTGGTATTTTCATGGTGCTGTTTGGCCCAATTTTAATTCACGCTGTCGTTTATCTTCTTGGTTAAACATCCTCGATAAGGATCTCATGCCACACTACTGAGATCCTTGTTGGCTTGTATGTGTTTAAAGCTAAAGTACAGTATTAGCCCCATCATCAATGCCAATAAAAAATAATAGGGTAAATGCTGATTCCACTGATATAAGCCTGTACTTAACAACGGTGCAAAAACGAAACTCAGTGCTTGCGTAGCTGTGCATAAACTGGCAATTTTAGTTTGTAGCGTGGCTGGTGCGGTTTGGGCTGCCCCCGTGGTAAAAGCTGGAATTAAACAGGCCACGGCGATACCATAAAAAATATAAGCTGCTTGGAAAGTCCAAATCTGACTGGCACTCAGTGAAAGTAATAAACCTAAAACCATCGTCACAAGACCGACCCAAAGCAATTGTTTAATCGACCACTTAAACCATTTTGAAATCGCCAATTGCATTAAAACCAGTGCTATCCCCACAATCAATGAACACTGAGAAAAATACACTGCACTCTGATACGTGTCGAAATGGAATCGATCTTGGATATAAAAACCAGCAGTTAAATTCAGGGTAACAATAGCGACATATAAGCTAAAGCCCAACAATAACCAAATCCCTAACTTTGACCATTGCAGCTTTTCTGTAGACACGTCTTGTAATTTAGCCGTGGTTTCGTCCCGTTCTTGTGTCTGTGATGCTTGCTTCCCTTGAAAGCCTAGTACAATCCAAGCAGCCATACTCGTTAGAATAGCCACTGCGCCCCATAACGGTGTCAACATACTCCATGTCAGCAATAATGTCGTCGCTAAAGGACCTATCACCACGCCTAAACTGTTCAGCGCGCCAAACTTCGCCATATTCTGGCTACGTTCCTGTTCACTGTGAAAAGCCGTCATGACATAACTTTGCAGCGCAATTTGTGGCATCGCCATAAAAAAGCCAGTACTGGCACGGGTCAATATCAGTAAACTAAACAAAGCAGCAAATGAAATGGCATAACTCAGCCCATAACTGAGTACCGCTGCAAATAAGCCCCAAGTGATCGCCATACCGATAAAACCAATACTTAACAATTGATAAATGCTGAATTTTTGAGTTTGTTTAGAAATATAAATAGCTGAGATGGCCATCACCAAAGCACCAGCCGAAACCAACGCTCCACCTTGCAGTTCCGTCAGCCCCAGTTGCCGAATAAACGGTGCCAGTAAAGGTAAAATCATCGAAAAACAAGCGCCATTGGCAAGGCTGCCTGCAATAAAGATTTTGTTATTGCTATTCATTTTATTATTTAAACCATTTCTTAAGGCGAGATTACAAAGCAAAGAGGTAGCTGAAAGCTACCTCCTCTGGTTGTGCAATTAGTATTTTAATGTGTAGCTCAAACCATAGGTTCGACCTTGAGCTGCTAAGCTTGAAATGGCACCATAGGTTGGTGCGACAGCCTGACTAAATACAGTTTTATAGTCTGCATTCCATACGTTATACACACCAAAGCCCACCGTACCTGGACCTGCTTTGGCATTGGCTATAACGTCCATTGTTGTGAAACCTTTGATTTCAGCAGGAAGCGTTGAACCATACTTTACCGCATCTTTTTTGGCTTTATCTGTACCACCGATAGCAAGAGCTTGAACACGCAGGCTCATATCGTTGTTAAACTGCCACTCAGAGAATGCCGTGCCTTTCAGTGGTGCAACACGAATTGCGTCTAGCTCTTGCCACTTTCCTGCGGTATTTTTAAACTGTCCGCGGGTATAAGCCATGGTTCCACCCACTGTCCAATTCGGTTGTAGTCGATAGGATATATTTCCTTCAACACCGTAAACGCGCTCGTCCGTATCAATTACTTCAATGTTGTAGTTTGGAATACCATTGAACTTAACCACCTTGTCTGAATCATTATAAAAAGCTGTTAGCCCCAAATTCGTACCTGATTCACCTTGCAAACGCCAACCCAACTCATAGTTGTTAACTTTAATCGGCTCAATATTATTGCTCGTTACTACAAAACTGGCTGGTACATCGCGAAGCATACGTTGTACATCTGGTAAGCTAAAGCCCTGTGAAAAATTCGCAAAGACTTGCTGAGCATCGGTTAAATGGAAAACACCACCGATATTAAATAAAGTTGCATCGTGCTTAATCTTTCCACCTTTTAGAGCCTTAGCATCATAGTCATAACCTAATTCTGCCAAAATATCGGCAGGAATAGCTTCTCGATATGGTGTTGAATCAGAGACTTCACTATCAATTCTTTCATGGCGAATACCCGCTTGCAGGTTGAAGCGATCCGTCAGGTTATAATCACCTTGTAAGTAGAAACCGAGTTTATTATTTTCAAAATCAGGTCCAAATTTATAATCTTTGACTGCGGTATGCTTTAAACCATTACTATTATAGAAATCATCAAAGTCATAACGAGTTACATACGCTTTGTTTTTTTCATTTTCATAATCCACACCATAATTCAAGTTTAAAATACGGTCATTGAGTGTAAAGTCTTTACTCAACATCAAACGTGTACCAGCAACATCAATTTCATTAGAGGATTGCACTACACCATAGCCATAACGAATTGCATTTAGAAAATCTGGTGACCTTGGGTCTGCATAGTTCGGATAAAGTTGTGCTAATGCACCATTTAAAGAGCTATTACCAAGTGGTGAAACTGTTGGAAACCAACGGCCTTTTTCTTTACGGTAATAGGCCTCTGCATTTAAAGCATGTCCCAAGATGTCCTCATTTTGATATTGAGTATTAACACCCCATCTTTCAGTCTGTGGCTGCTCAGATAATTCTAGACCTTTGACTGCTTTTAAAGACGGCGCTGTTCTAAAAATAAGATTGGCTAAATTATAAGGACCGTATGTACCATAGTCTGCCCCATATTCACTGTCTTGTTCATCTTTAAAATATTGCGCACCAAAACTTAAGCTTTGACTATCTGAAATATTCCACGTCAAACGACCATTGAGGTCTAATGTGTCCGTATCTTGGCGGTCTGTCTGTGCAACCTCAGGTCCTATGCGATTGCCATGGCTATCCTGAATTTCACCGCGAGTGGTGTAACTTGCACCGAAAGCTCCTTGCAATGCACCTTGATTAAATAAGACACTTTGTGATGCTTCATAAGCCATAGCATCTGATTTAAAGTTATTACCCGCCGTCACCCCAATTTTAGTTTCAAAGCTAATTGGGTCTTGACCACCACGTTTAGTAATAATATTAATAATCCCGCCTGTTGCTCCAGAGCCATAAATACTGGTCGCCCCTGAAACCACCTCAATACGTTCAATCATAGACGGTTGAATGCTATTTAGTTGGCGTGAACCATCACGTGAACCCATTTGTGGCACACCATCAATCATATATTGCACCACACGACCACGCATGGTCATGCCATAGTTGGAGGTTGTTCCGCTACTCGGTGTAAGAGATGGAACCAGTGTTCCCAAAATATCTGCAATGCTCTTGCCAGCATTAGCCTGTTTTTCAATTTCAGCTTGATCAATGCTATAAACTGTCCCCGCAATATCCGCAATACTCTTTGCGGATCGGGTTGCTGTCACGACAATCGGTGCAAGTTGTGTGGTTGCTTTTTGTTGGGCCTCAACACTGCTCGTCTGACTTGCTGAATTTGTTAGAACGTTATCTTGAGCATATAACTGTGTACATACAGCCAGTGTTAAACAAGTCAACTGCATAGGTAACATAAAACGGTTCATTTCTTTTTCCTTTTATTAAATTTCTTGATTCAACAGTTTTTGTTGAGTTTTTTGATGACGTGCAATGATGTATTGGCTCAGTAATACACTGACTACAGACGCAGCCGCCAACACCACATAAAAATTGCCATAGCCAAGTGATTTGGCTAAAAAGCCCGATACGGCTCCCCCGATGAAATAAACCAGTAGCTCAAAACACACCAAAATGGTGAAGTCAGTGCCTGCCTGTTCTTTAGAACTGCTTTGCATGAAATAGGCATATAGCGAAGTCATCGCAACATAGCGAATCGCAAGCATGACAATGACAAATCCCCCCAAGAGCAGATGCCACTGGTTTAACCAGCCCAAAATAATGGCTGCGCCAATCACCCCATACAATGCTGTTCGACACCACCCCGCCCAAATGAGCAACTGTGTAGCCTGAATTTTTTTCAATAAAAATGCAGCACTCACAGCAGCAAGCAACCCCACACCTGCGCCAATCACAGACATCAACACCCCAATTTGGGCAAGCGTCCATTTTTGGTCAATCAGCATTGGATTGAGCATCGCCATTGCCGGTGCTTCTACCACGCGATAACAGAGGATCAGTGCCAAGGCAGATAAAATTTCAGGGCGTTTGAACGCACGGATTAAGCTTGGCGCTTGTTTGGCAATATTTGTCTGTTCGTTTGTATTTTCTTGAATAAAAAAAACAGCAAACATCGTTAAAGCGGTCATGAGTGCTAAACACACCAATGCGCTTTCCCAACCGTAATATTGATATAACCATAATGTTGCTGCGCCCCCCAACATACTCCCCAAAGCGACCCCTATACTCTGAGCCATACTGCCTAGACGATATTCAGACGCTGAAAAGGTTTCTACGGTATAACCATCTATGGCAATGTCTTGGGTCGCCGCAAAGCTTGAAATCCACAAGCCAATCACAACAAACACCACCAGTCCGTAAGAGAACTGGGTGAATGCCAAGGCCAATACCCCAAGTACCAGTGCTACTTGTGTAAAGAGCAGCCATGTTTTTCGTTTACCTAACTTTTTGATATAGAGTCGGTCAATGAGTGGTGCCCATAAGAACTTAAACGCCCATGGAATATAAAGCAGCGACAGCATTCCAATCCAACGTAAATCTACCCCCTGATGTCGTAAAATAGCGGGCAATGCCACATTGTAAAAATACAAAGGCAAGGCATGTGCCAGATATAAAACAATGACAACGGCTAAGCTCAAAACTGAGATTTGGCTTGTTGCTCTTTGTGTATTTAGGTTTTGCATATCCACCTCTGCACTGCCCATTGCAGTGCATCAGAATGATCAAGTGTGACGTAGTAAGGCACCCGCCATGCAGCATGCAGTGAAGGGGTATTCAGTCGTTGTTGATCGGTTGGGTCTTGTGCAATTCGAACCAGACCCAAGCAGTATTGAAAAAAAAGTTGTTTGTATTTTTTGTACCAAACCGCTTGCAGTTGACGGTATTCCTCAGGAAATTCCGTACCAACATCGGTTTGCATGACCAAAACAAAGTGCTGTTTCTTTAAGAAAAAACGTTCAACTTGACTGAGCCATTGTTCAAATTCGGCAACAGTGACATGCGCTGAAAAGCGCATGTCCATGATTTGTATATGTTCTGAGCTATAGCTCATGTAAGTTCCTCAGTCCTATTGAGTGGGTTATGGTTTTGCATAAATGCATTTGAATCAGTTAAATACCCTCCAAATTTTTCATAGAATTTTTGTTTAAAGCAGTAATACAAAATGGCCGTTTTTTCAGGCATCGGGATCAAGCGCTGCGCCTCATAGCACATTTCTTCGACCACTGCTGCATAGGGTTTAACCGTATGGTCAGGCTCCCCGACAATTTTGTCGGAAGGTGCATTTTCAAAAATATAAAAACCTAATAGCCGCATTACTGGACGCAAGTAGCCTTTGCCAAAAGCCGACTTTTCACCGAACAGTAAGTGCCAACCAAGGTCTAAATCATCACCATCGTAATAGCGTCCTAGACGGTCACGCTTACCTTCATAGATTTCGGTATAACCCACATCCTGTCCATCCACCCCAACGATCAACAAACGGTGATGGTCATCGGCCAGCATTTTTTCAAAATACACCGCGAGATCAATTTCAGACTTATTCAGCTGCCACTGTGGAATAACATGAGGCTCATGCATCCATTTATGTAACAGTGCTAAGTCCTGCGGATACTGTACTTGGCGCAAGTAAAATTGCGTCTCATTCTCATAGTATTCGTAGAAATCGGGAAGTTGCTGTGAAAGTGTTTTCATATGGTAGCCTGCTAATTTTTGAGTATTTTATGATGCGATACGCTTTGTGGTTGTATCGTCAGTTGACTTGAATACCTGCTCTGACCATCGTTTTAAGGTTTCAGGGCTGACAGGATTGGCAATTGGATCTAAAAATACAGGGACAGGACGTTCTGCTTCATCGTTATAACTGGTAGTAAATAGACGCACTCGGTTTAAACAAATTTTTTCAAATTCGGCCCTAAACATGGCAAATTTTTCAATGCGTTCTGCCAACTCTGGATGCGCCTGATGAAAAGCATCAATGACCGATGAAATGGTTTGCCAAAATTCAACTTCACTATGCTCAGGGTAGTCTTGTAGGAATACATTACAGATATAACGGTAATGCACCATAAATAGCCCAGTGAAAATAAAATGGCTGAGTTCATGCGCAGGATGACGCAGTAAAATTTGTCCTTCGATAGGTAAACTGGCCAATTCTGGAAAGTCTTCATCAACCAAATTGATATCATCAATAAAGTCTTTCAGCACCATTTTCTGCGGTACGCCATTGGCATGAATAAGCATGGTATTTTCCCCATGTGGAGAAAAAGCCAAGCCATATTTGTACAAGCAGATTAAGAGTGGAGTAACAGATACTTCGGCAAAGCGTTTTAACCACTGTAATGGACTCAAACCTGACGCCTGAATCAATACAGCTAATATTGACTGGCCATTGATATCTCGATGTAATAAAGCAGCTTGAGAAAGTGCCTGTTCACCTGTTCCAATCACTGGATCTACACTTTCACGCCACAAACATCCAAACAGTTCTTTAAACTGATACGGCGCACCTTCAATCTGATCAAAACAAGGCTGATGAATAGTCAAAGTTGCCACTTCACCTAAGAATGCAACGCCTGACTGTTTCAAGTCTGAATCTTGAGATTGAATCTGCTTTAACCAAGCTGTGACGGCTGGAGCTGCTAAGTTTCGTTTAGACGGTAAGCCACGATACACCGCAGTATTGAAGATACTGACAGGTAATTTGACATAATGACGCTCAGGCTGACTGATATTGCAAAGCGTGCGAATCGACTGCATAGGTACATAGTCATCTTGGCCAACGCCTAATTCAATAATGCGCTGATCCACGATTTCATTGGCATAAGTTGGCACTAACCATTGATGCCACTGCCATGCATGTACTGGAATAAGGAAATAGTCACGACAAGAGCAGCCTCTTTCATGTAACTGTTGTTCAAAGCTATCTAACTCTTCTGCATCCAACTCATATTGATAAAGTGTCCCCGCTTGCCACTCCTCGGTAGAACGGAACTCTGCCAAATCACGATGCACCGCAAGCCACAGTACTTTGACTGTTGGCGAAAGTTCAGGAGCGGCACTTAAGTAGTCGTCATAACCAAAACCCATACGGCCTTTGCTCATAATCAACCACGGATGACCACGGAGCATACCTTCAATTTCATAATGCGATGCCGTCAATGCTGCTTCACTGCTTAAACGACGTTCATCAAATAAATGCGCCTCAGCTAACCATGTATTGTTCATTTCTTTGATGAGATATGCCTTGGTAAAAGGCTTAACTTCGGTTTGATTTGAAAACGCGCGAATAAAAGTATGTAAGTTCCATGCAGGCAGGTCTTCAACCACGCTCAACTCACGTACTGAACCCTCCTCAATCTGCCAATGTCCCAATAAATAGTTTTGTGCTTTAAAAGTATAGGTTTGATCATCCAACGTCAGCTGGTAACGATTGTCCCTTAAATGAGTTACTTGAATAATTTCTTCATATAGAAATTCAGCAATCGCCATTTCAATTAAGCGCTGTCCTGCCAAACGCCACTGTTTCTGATTCACTTGAAGTTGTGCAAAGCTCATATGATTTTCTCGAATGTATAAGGCTGCATAGAGGGATGTAACCCTGTTTGTATTTTGCGCTGCTCAATATTTTTTGATTTAGGAATCGATGGTGCTAAAGCTGCTGTTCGTGTAATAGATGTTTCATGCTGTACATACATTTCAGGGTTCTGTTCAGGTCTGAAATGCTGAAACGTCTGTTCATTGCTGTCCAGCTCATAAAGCTGATAACCCAGTAGTTGATTGGCAATGGTCGCAGCACGAAAAGCGCCTAGGCCTAAATCAGGTGTACCTACGCCATGACTGTGCATTTCTTGGTTTTGCACATAAATTTCACCCATTGCTGTATGCTGCAAGCGATAGTCTTGGCTCACTTTCCAACGCCCCGCTTGATCTGTTGCAATCAAGGGCTTTAAGTATTTTAAAAATAAAAACTCAGGGCTGTAATAACCTGTAGATGCCACTACAAAATCAACATCCATATAAAAACGTTGCTCGGTTACGGTATGTTCAAGGCTCAAGCGAATCTGCTGACTTTCCAGTAACTCAGCATCAAGCAACTGAATTTGTGCATGCAAATGTGTTGCTTGTGTAGCAGAGGCAATACTACGATGGTAAAGTTTTTGGTAAATCTCACGTATGGTTTTGGCACTAATGCCTTTGTACAGCAAGCTTTGATCTTTCAACTGCGCTGCTTTTTGTGTTTCTGAGAGTCTATAAAAATGTTGGGTATAGTTCGGACTAAAATGTTCCAATCCCAAAGGTGCATATTCCATCGGGAAAAAGCCATTAGAACGCGTCAACCAATGCAACTTGAAGTCAGCTGTTGATATACAGTCATGTTGATACTGCTGATCAAACAAATCTAAAAAGACTTCAGCAGAAGACTGTCCTGAGCCTAAAACTATGACATTGCCTTTGAGCTTTCTTTTTTTATGGGTTAAGTACTCTGCTGAATGAATGCACTTTTCAGGCACTTGCTGTTGTAAATTACGCAGACATTCAGGCAAATAAGGCTGGTTGCCCGAACCAATCACCAAGTTTCGACACAAGTAACGAATAAAACGGCCACCTTGCTCAACCACTACCTCAAAACCTTCGCTTTTGGCATAAATGGCCTTCACCGTCGATTGGTACTGTATATGACCCAGTTGATCCGCCACCCATTGGCAATAATGGTTATATTCACGGCGCGGAATATGAGGCTGCTCAAGGAAGTAGAACTTATATAAGCGCTGCTGTGATTTTAGGTAATTCAAAAAACTCAACGGACTGGTCGGATCGACCATCGACACCAAATCCGCCATGAATGGAACTTGTAAGACAGTATTGGGAAGTTGCATACCTGCATGCCAGTCGAACTGCGCTTTTTTTTCAAAAAACAGATAGTGCAATTCTGTCTTTTCATGCAATAAACTGGCTAGGCTTAAGTTAAATGGCCCAAGGCCAATCGCAATAAAATCAAGCATAAAGGACATCCTCTTGTTTGATATAGAGCGGATTGGCTAACTGAATATAGACAGACTGATTTTCAACGGATGCAATCAATTCATCCAGTTCATATAAACGGGTCAGTAAGTTACCCTTATAAGGCAGCGTCGGTTGATACAACAGACTTTGAATCAAACTACTGTCTGGGTATTGTTTCAACAGGTCAAAGAGGTGTTGCTGTAAAACAGACAGTAAATCTTGCTCACTTACAAACCCTGTTGCACCGATGGCATTGATGATGCCAAACAAGGTATTGCCAAAGAAATAATAACTAAAGCGTTCATCGACAAAAGTCTTTGAACCTACCGCATGGGCTTTGTCGTTCAGTTCTGGAAATTGTTGTAAAATTTCACCAGCAAGTTCTTCGATATAATAAAAACCTTGATTGTCCCGTAGCCATAACCACTGTGGCCAGCCATCTTTCAATTCAACCAAGACATTTTGCTGATGTGACTCAAAGGCCATACCATAACGATGGTAGACGTACATGAGTGGGCTCAGACTAATGTTTAAAAAGGTCTTAAACCAAACATGAGCGATTTGTGCTTTATCATTTAACTTTTGTTGAGAAGCAATTTGATCAAATAATGCATTAAAACGATTACGTTCTTCTACAGGATGATCCTGACACAATGAAGCAATACACGTGACTTGCTGTTCAGGAGTAAATGGCTGATCACGTACAATACAAATCGTTTCATCGATGATTTCATCATCCAACTGAAGAGCAATCCACGCAGGATCATTCACTGCTTTTAGAGTTGGACATTGTTTTAAAATATCTCGACCCAATTCACTGTGCCAAAGCCGATGGGTCATTTCACCGCGGTGACATTCTTTTGCTAAATTGACGCGAATAGAGTTGGTAATCATCACTGAAAGCGAAGGTTTCAGCATCCACGGCGCATTAAAACTCGCCAAAGTACGTACAGAAGTGGTTGGTGAAAATATCCATGCTTTTTCGCCCAAATCGATGATTTTCAGTTTAGCCTTTAAACTTTTAAACCATGCTTTACTTTGTAAATAGCGGGCTTGCCATGGATGCAGTGGTAGCAGTTTGTAATGTGCATATGCAGCTAAGGTTTCAAGTTCCGATTCAGACAAATGCCATTTGATTTCTTGTTTAAGTTGTATTGAAAAAGCCTGCTCAAGCGCTGTTCCTTCTGCAATATATTCAGGTGCCACCAGCCAATAATGCAGCTGGGTCTGACCACAAGCTTCAGGTGAATATTTTTGCCAGTCCTCATGGACAAAACCTGTTCGGCTTTTCGGTGCGGGATGCATGCTATGACCTAAAATCAAAGCCTGTTCAGACTCTATAAAACTTTGCTTAGCCTGTACGAGCGCATCAAATCCCACTGCCCGAATATTTAAAAACTGTTGTAATGCATCACGACTTTGAATCCAACGCTCAACCAAGGATGCTGCATCAACATGGCCTTCGGATTGTTGCACTAACTCTTCGAGTAGCAAACTGACCATTGCTGCAGCGCTAAAGTTAAGCTTTTGGCCTTTTTGAAAAATTTGCGGTAAAGCCGCAATACGATGTCGCCCAACACGACTGACATAACTTAACGGAACAAAAAGCTGTGCTTGGATTAAACTAAGCGGCAAAGATAACAGCGTCAAACCTTGGCTAAACGCGAGTTGAGTTGAATTTTGTTGATACTTCTCAAACAGGCTTGCCTTGCCTGTTTCTTGTGAGTATGCATTGACAAGATGCTGCATCGCCAAGCGATTGGCTAGCTCTTTCATCTGACCATTTCCTCTTTTTAAAGCTTATTCCAAGCTCATTTCATGTAATTATGTTTCTTAAAGGTGTTCACGTTGGCCAACGCTGCAAAAGCATGTTAATGGTAATTATTATCATTTATCTTTGCAATTTTGTTTACTTTTGAAAATATACGCACTACACCAACATATATTATTGTTTTTTAATACTTTTAAAAATTTAATCAGTTTTTCTGATAAATCCTATATAAAATTACACCATAGCTTTAAATGATAGTTTATGAATTTATAATTGATTCGAACTATAAAATTTCCCTATATTTCATAAGGAAAAGCCCATTCAATCACCTGAATGAGCTTTCATTTGTGCTCAAATTAATACTCAAAAGAACTCAAGACTAAATTAATATAGATAAAGCAGCGAAGACGTCACTGCTCTTTATTGATCCAGTACATCAGCAAAAGTGGCTGAAAGTACTTTTGCTAAATCCCGCGGTTTTAAACCGATATCTAAGCCGCGCTTCCCCCCACTGACATATAATTTTTCCAACTGTACTGCGCTTTGGTCAATCACGGTTTTTAACCTTTTTTTCTGCCCGACAGGACTAATCCCACCGACCAAATAACCTGTCAGTCGTTCTGCATCTTTAGGGTCGGACATTTTTAGTTTTTTTGCCCCCACTGCCTGTGCAACTTTTTTCAAATTTAACTGATGGTGTACAGGAAGAATCGCAACAAAATAGTTTTTTTCATCGGTCACTAAAAGTGTTTTAAACACCTCTTCGACACGTAGATTTAATTTTTCTGCGGCTTCAAGCCCAAAGCTTTTTGCATTGGCATCATGTTCATATTCATGAATAGAAAAATCGATTTTATTGGCTTTTAAAAGTTTGGTTGCAGGTGTCATTTCTGTTCAATATTTTCACTACATACCCAGCATTATATGCCTATTCAAAAAGAAAGTTTAGCGGTACGCCTATCATGATCATCGAACTTACAGGCACTCAACGAATCAATGACTGTAAGTTCGATGTCAACTATCTATGCACCTTGTTATCACTGAAATATCACAGTTTAGTCTGCACTTAATCCAAATTTCTTAAAGATTTGAGCACGGCGTTTTGGCAAAATATTGGCTTTGGTCAAATCACCTTCGTAGTGATCGAACACTCGTTGATCCATCAGTTTAAACCACAGCTTTGGTATTAACGCTGGAATTAACATGGTGGCATAACCACTCGGTAGCTCTGGGGCTTCATCAAAATGTCTTAAGGCCTGAAATGGGCGGGTTGGATAGGCATGATGATCTGAATGGCGTTGTAACTGGTATAAGAATAAGTTAGTCACAATGTTGTTATTATTCCAGCTGTGTTCTGGCATGGTTCGCGCATAGCTGCCATCTTCTTTTTGGCTACGCTTTAAACCATAGTGTTCGATATAATTAATAATTTCAAACAGACTCACGCCATAAAATGCTTGTGTCGCCAGATATGGCGTCACTTTTTTACCAAATAATTTCAACATGGTTGCATGAAAGCCTGTACTCATTGCCCATCCATGAAATAGTTCATTTTCTTTGGAGAAGAAAGACAGTCCTTTTCGTTTTAGGCGTTTATGTTCAATTTCAACAGCCGACTTCAACCCACCAAAAACGGTACGCGGCCAAAACTCATAAAAAGTCTCCCCCATTTTCGATGAAGCAGGATCTTCTGGCGTCGCAGCACGTTTATGATGCCCATAAGGGTGCTCAATGCGGAAATGGTTGTAGACCAACGGCGCTAAAGTCATATGCGACCAATAATGATCTGATTTTTGAGGACGGTGACACAGCTCATGTGCTGTATTCACTGCTACTCCATTAATTGCCCCCATGGAGACACCCAATAATATTTGGTCAAGCATCGATACATTTTGGCGGGTCACTACATAACCTGCAAACAGGTTGGCTGCCATTTGTAGCGGAATGAACAATTTCACAATACGGTCATAGTACGGGTCATTTACCAAGACCTTAATTTCATCATCCGAAGGATTATTTTCATCTGCACCGACCAGACCATCTACCGCAGGAATAATGACATGCAGTAACAGCGGCCCACCCAAAGCGAAGATTTTCTTGGTGGGTTTCGGGCCAAAATGATAGCCCGCTAAAATGCCCATGCCAATCACAGGAAGCCCAGGACTCAATAACCAGCCAAAACGCTTTTTATCGATCCCTGCTGCATTTTTGACGACCACGCTAGCATTCGTCATTTTCACTGATGCATTCATTACCATTCTTCCAATTTTCTTGTTATGCCTTTATATTTCTAGAAATGGGACATAAAGAACAGTTGCTAACGTCCAAGAAAACAGCGTAATCGTCCTTGGCCTGAAATGACTTAAATTGACCCTAAATCAAATATTAAGCCTAAGATATAAAGACTAGAAATCGTAAAGTATGGATGCTTTAAGTAAAATTTTTGAAGATATACACCTCAACCAATCTGAGTACCTCTACCTTAAACCTCATGGTGAGTGGGCTTTTCGCTATACCGAACAATCAACCATGATGGCCTATGCGGTACTTCAAGGACAACTCACTATTTGTTTAGATGCTAAACAAATTATTGTTGCTGAAGTGGGCGACTTGATCTTACTGCCTTCAGGGCCAAGTCATGAGTGTCGCTCATCAACCACCGACCAACTGTTAGAAGTATTCGATATTTCTGACTTATTTGCCCAAAACCAACATAAAGAAGTCACTTTTGGGAGTAATGTGACACAACAAAAAACTGTGATCTTGGCCTTACATGCACATATGGACCCCATTATGGCGCGTCCTTTAGTACAGGCTTTACCCGCGTTTATTCACCTTCAACACAAAGATCTCAGCACGGTTCCTGAATGGTTGCAAATTGGGCTGCAGTTTCTCGCTCTAGAAGTCCAACGTATACGCCCAGGTCGCGACAAAATTTTGGATCATTTGGTGAGTATTTTATTAATTGAATGTGTGCGTGATTATATTGACGCGCTTCATGACTCGAACAATTGGCTGAGTGCTTTATCTCATCCTGAACTCTCCAATGCTCTTGCAAAAATTCATGCGGAACCTGCACAGCCTTGGACCGTTGAGTCCCTTGCAGAACAGTGTTGTATGTCACGGTCTAAATTTGCCACATTGTTTAGCCAAATTTTAGGCACTAGTCCTTTGGCTTATTTGCAACAACACCGTCTGCGTTTAGCCGCCCAATATCTGCGTAATGGACAAGGTAGCATTCAACAAATTGCACATCGGGTCGGCTACAACTCTGAAACGGCTTTTAGCCAAAGCTTTAAACGACAGTACCAAATGAGCCCGAGCCAATATAGAAATAATCCAAACCCAACTTAAAATGCTCGTCCGTAATGGTTTAATAGCAGTCTTCTCTCAGCTTATGTCTTTGTCCATCAAGATAAATACCCTGAACTTGCAGACAAAGATTAGCATCTTGTGAAAATCACACTATAATATCCCGCATCCTTGCTAGAGATGGCTTCAAACCACTGCTTGTTTGTTCTTTTTCGCTCTAGCCACACTTTTTTAAGTCCAGTTTTCATCCGTAATTCGGCTTATTTTTCAATATTTTATCTCTTGTATGTCCATGCTGATATATAAGAAAATTTAGGTGCCAGCATGGAAATCAAGGTTAATTATCTCGATAATCTTCGCCAAGAAGCGAAGTTCGATGATTTTACAGTCATTGCCGATCAACCGATTCGCTACAAAGGTGATGGCTCTGCACCCGGTCCATTTGACTACTTTTTAGCATCTTCTGCACTTTGCGCGGCTTACTTTGTCAAAGTGTATTGTTTGGCACGTGACATTCCAACTGACAACATTCGTTTGTCACAAAACAACATTGTTGACCCTGAAAACCGCTATAAACAAATCTTCAAAATTCAAGTTGAGCTCCCAGCGGACATTTCGGAAAAAGATCGCCAAGGTATTTTGCGCTCTATCGACCGTTGTACGGTTAAGAAAGTGATTCAAACAGGTCCTGAGTTTATTATTGAAGAAGTCGAAAGCATTGATGCTGACGCTCAAGCCCTACTTATTCCAAGCCTTGCTTCTGAAACCAGCACCATGATTGCGGGTAAAGACCTGCCTTTAGAAGAAACCATTGCCAATATGTCAAGTATTTTGGCTGGTCTAGGCATGAAAATTGAGATTGCCTCTTGGCGTAACATTGTGCCGAATGTGTGGTCGTTACATATTCGTGATGCTCAATCGCCCATGTGTTTTACCAATGGTAAAGGGTCAAGTAAAGAAAGTGCTTTAGCTTCTGCGCTGGGTGAGTTCATTGAACGTCTGAACTGTAACTTCTTCTATAACGACCAGTTCTGGGGTGAAGACATTGCCAATGCCGAGTTTGTGCACTATCCAGATGAAAAATGGTTCATGCCAGGTCCAAATGGTGAAATGCCAGAAGGTGTACTGGATGAGTACACCCTTGAAATTTATGACCCTGAAGAAGAACTGTTAGGTACGCATTTATACGACACCAACTCAGGGAAAACTGAGCGCGGTATTTGCGCTTTACCTTTTGTTCGCCAGTCTGATGCTGAAGTGGTTTACTTCCCATCAAACTTGATTGAAAACTTATACCTTAGTAACGGGATGAGTGCAGGAAACACCTTAGCTGAAGCACAAGTACAGTGTTTGTCTGAAATTTTTGAGCGTGCGGTAAAACGTGAAATTTTGGAAGGTGAACTGACCCTGCCAGATGTACCGCAAGAGGTTTTAGCAAAATATCCTAGCATTTTAGCGGGCATCCAAGGTTTAGAAGAGCAAGGTTTCCCTGTACTGGTGAAGGATGCTTCTCTAGGCGGTCAATACCCTGTAATGTGTGTGACGTTAATGAACCCACGTACAGGTGGTGTATTCGCCTCTTTCGGTGCACATCCAAGCTTTGAAGTTGCGCTTGAGCGTAGCTTAACTGAGCTACTTCAAGGTCGTAGTTTTGAAGGTCTGAACGACTTGCCTCGCCCAACATTTAGCTCAAATGCGGTCACTGAACCCAATAACTTTGTTGAACACTTCATTGACTCAAGTGGTGTGGTGTCATGGCGCTTCTTTAGTTCCAAATCGGACTATGACTTTGTCGAGTGGGACTTTACCAATCAAGGCCAAAACTCAAATGCTGATGAAGCTGATGCACTGTTCGGTATTTTGGAAAATATGGGCAAAGAAGTCTATATGGCCATTTACCAACATTTAGGCGCAACGGCGTGTCGTATCTTGGTACCGGGTTACTCAGAAATTTACTTGGTTGAAGACTTGGTTTGGGATAACACCAACAAAGCGCTACTTTACCGTGAAGACATCCTCAACTTACATCGTTTAGGCGACGAACAGCTTGAAGCGCTGGTTGAACGTTTAGAAGAATGTGAGCTAGACGACTATACTGAAATCAAGACTTTGATCGGGATTGAGTTTGATGACAATACCGAATGGGGTCAATTGACTTTGCTTGAACTCAAACTACTCATCTATCTTGCATTAGAGCAGTTTGAAGAAGCGAAAGATTTGGTTGAAGCATTCTTACAATACAACACCAATACCGTTGAACGTGGTCTGTTCTACCAATGCATGAATGTCGTACTCGAAGTAATGTTAGATGACGACATGGAACTGGAAGAGTATGAAGCAAACTTCCGCCGTATGTTCGGTGATGAACGTATGGATGCGGTAATAGGCACAGTTGAAGGTCGTATTCGTTTCTATGGTTTAACAGAAACCAGTATGAAACTTGAAGGTTTGGACCGTCACTTACGTTTAATCGACAGTTATAAAAAGTTACATGCTGCACGTGCCAAAGCTGTTGGACTAAAACCTTAAAATAAAAAGAAACAACCCAAATACGTTTGGGTTGTTTCTCACTGTACTATTACTATGTTTAAAAAAAAATTAATCTAAGATACTTAAAATCGCCTCAACAGGATTTTCACTATTGCCTGCAAGTAACTGTTTATGCATGGTAATGTGCTGCATAGCCTGAATCTGTGCTGTTTCTATATTCATTAATTTTTCAATTTCAGCCGCCAATTTCTCAGGCGTTGCCTCTTTTTGGATTAATTCTTGTATCACTTTCTTGCCCGCAATAATATTCGGCAATGAATAATATTGAATCTTGATCAAGAATTTCACCACATGATAGGTGAGCCAGTTCAACTTATAGAAGGTCACCATTGGTCGGTGTAACAGCATAGCTTCTAAAGTTGCTGTACCTGAAGCCAAAGCTACAATATTAGCGGCGTTCATAACTTGACGCCCAATCTTCGACTCGGTGCCTGAGTTTTCAAGCAAGTCTATTTGATCGACCAATGCTTTTGGATATTGAGTAAGCAAAGCTTCGATTTGTTGCTTACGTGCATCATTGATTGCTGGTATCACAAAGCGATAGTTTGGATATTTGGCGTAGAGCAATTTTGCAGCATCTAAAACCAGTGGACCGAGCTTTTCAATTTCACCACGTCGACTTCCCGGCAATAACGCAATATGCTTTTGGGTCAGATCTAAACCCAGTTCTTCTTTGGCTTGTAAAATTGGGTTTTCCAAAGGCAATTGGCTCGCCAAGGGGTGTCCTACAAACGCAGCAGGAACATCCCATTTTTTATAAAATGCTTTTTCAAACGGAAATAAACACAGTACCAAATCAATAGAAGCTTTGATGCCATGAACCCGTCCCTGACGCCATGCCCAGACGGAAGGACTAACATACTGCACGGTTTTTATGGGCAGTTGTTTTTGCTTTAAACTTTTTGAAAGGCGCAGATTAAAGTCTGGCGCATCAATCCCAATAAACACATCGACAGGATGGGCTGTCCACTTCTCTACCAGTCCATCACGTACAGCAAAAAGCTTTTTAATGTCTTTAAGAACCTCAACCAGCCCCATGACCGACAAAATATCCATCGGATAAAAGCTCTTGAAACCTTCTGCAATCATTTGCGGGCCTCCAATGCCCTCAAATTCTGCATCAATTCCTTGCTCACGAAAACTGCGAATAAGTTTAGCACCTAAAGTATCACCTGATACTTCACCCACTACGATTCCAATTTTAAGTTTCCGATTTTGCAAAGCATTATTCCTTATTTTTCAACCCATGCATCATAACATAGCGTCTTTTGGGATGGGTATTGGTCGAGTCTTTCTATTTATACTGCAGATATAAGATGAATGACCTATTTAACACATCTAAAGAACACGAAAAAAAGTTGGGTTAATTTAAATTTTCGATCATTTAATTATTGCACTAGTGACCTATTAGAACATAGAATTACTGAGAATCATTATCGTTAATTTCATCTGTGCTTGGTTGCTCTATTTACGCTGCTCAATTCTAGTATTTTGGCTACGTAGATTGCTTATACGCACAATAGAGATGATTGTGTTTTGCTTAAATATTAAATTTAGGTTCAATGCTTAGTGAGTACAACGTTAAGCCTCCCATTATGACTTCATTCATGTGATCTTTATGTCCCTAAGTCAGCTTAAATACCCTATAACCGTTATGTTCCGGTTTTTGATCGCATTTGGCTTAGGCTATTTATGTACATTCATGTTATCAGAACTGCTTACACTCAGTTTTTACCCTCACTTAGCTAAAGCAGAATCCATTTATTTGGCGGCTTTTCTATCTCTTATTTTCTTTACCATTTTTGTCATTGTAAGCTTTTGTGTTCAATCCCTGAAAAAGTTAAGCGCTTCAACCATTTCGCTTTCCCTTTGCTTTTTTCTATTGCTGAAGTTCGTAGGTTAAACCATGCAAAAATCTGTTCGCCAATCAATGGCATGGCTACACTCTTGGCTTGGACTAACACTGGGATGGTTATTATTTGCCATTTTTTTAACAGGTGCTGCGACCTATTATCGTCATGAAATAAATTTGTGGATGCAACCTGAATTTGCCACTATGCAGGTCAAACAAGACACAGCGATGGAGTCGGCATATCAATACTTACAAAAAAATGCCGCAGATGCGCAAAGTTGGTATATTGGCGTGGCTAGTCCTAGTTCACCTGTCAATAAAATTTACTGGCAAAAGGCCGATGGTGGCTACGAAAATAAGACTTTGGATGCGAACACAGGTAAAGAAGTCACCTTATCTGCAACTCAAGGCGGTGAGTTTTTCTATGGCTTTCACTATCAGCTGTATGGTGTGCCCTATTTTATCGGTAGGCTATTAGTCACGATTGCTGCCTTCTTAATGTTGATCATCCTCATTTCAGGCATCATCACACACAAAAAGATATTCACCGAATTCTTTACCCTCAGAGCCTTCAAAGGGCAACGCTCGTATCTAGACTTTCACAATGTCACCTCTGTCATTGCTTTGCCCTTTTTCCTGACCATTACATTCACTGGTTTAGCCATTTTCTTTTATCTCATTCTTCCGAATGGCATGAAGAAACTTTACCCAGAGCAACCATTCCAATATTTTGATGAAATTAGAAATATTAGTATCAGCTCTGAGGCTAAACCGACACCTGCTACGATGCGATCAATTGAATACTTCATACAACAATCTGAGCAGCGTTGGGGTAAAACAGAAATTGACAATATTACGGTCAAACACCCCAATACCAATATCGCTCAGGTGAACTTGGTTGAGTCAACTGACCGAAGCATCACGCGAAACCAAGCCCAACTCAGCTTTAACGGCGAATCTGGTGCCCTGCTCGGTGACACTCGGAATAAGAGTGCAATCGCCACGCTCAATAATGGAGTTTATGGTTTACACATGGCACACTTTGCGCAGCCGCTATTACGCTTTGCACTATTCTTCTCAGGGCTTTTAGGCTGTGCCATGATTGCTTCTGGGCTTTTACTCTGGAGCTTAAAACGTCAGCTACAAAATAAGAAACAAAGTTTCCACTTTGGACATTATATAGTTAACCGCTTAAATACGGCTGCTATCATTGGCTTGCCGATCGCCATGCTCAGCTATCTTTGCACAAACCGTTTACTTCAGTTAGAAGCTGGTCAACCTAACTACGAAATCTATGCATTTTTCGGCACTTGGTTACTCAGTTTAGTCATTGCATTACTCACGCCGCAGCAACACCTTTGGAAAACTCAACTGAAGGTCTTCATTTTACTGGCTGTATCTTTGCCTATTTTCAATCTTTACTATTTAATCAGTCACCAATATGTGCATGGCTTACATGAATATTGGTTATTTTTGCGAGTTGATCTTATGATCATCATTCTTGCGATATTGGCTATTTTCTTACATCAAAAAGTCCAGCCCATTCAACAAAAAGCTGTACAAAAAATTCAGAAAAAATATGCCAATACTGCGGTTCAGGAGTCCAATTCATGATCTACCTGATTGCAGGACTTCTCATCACTTTCGCATGCTATGTGTTATTTCTGGTGAGCGATAAGCAGCGCCCTAAAACTCAAAAGTCACGTTGGGCTAAGTGTGCAGAACATTATCAAATCTGCCGATATCTGGCTTTTGGTGTACTGGCCGCGACATTAATTTTATTGATTCAATTCACGGGTCGCGGTGTGGGGAGTGTCAGTTTATTTGTATTTGCAACCCCGATACTTTTTATACTGATTTTAAGCATCAATGACTTAAAATCCAAAAAAACAGCTCAATCTAAGTAAGTATTTACTCTACAACTCACACACTTTTTTATTTCGATCATGAGCCAAATAAAAAGGTGTGTAAATATATGAGCCAGAACCATCTCAACAGAATTTTAGAGCCTAATCAAAATCATTTAAGTTGAAGCATCGTGATTTTTTAGTTATAACACGCTCAATAATAAGCACTTTTAAACCTCTTTTCACGGCACAAACATTGCGCTCAGCTTTAGATTGGTTACAACAAGAGATCATCACCCCCTTTCAACAGCTCTGCAGTTGGTCGAAGCATCATTTTGGCTGGACACTTTTTATTTCCCTCATTTTCAATTTGCTTGTATTTATTTGTTTCCCAAGCAGCTGGATCCCCACTCAGATTCAGAGTAAAACCTTTGATGAAATCACCGTTGAAGTTGGTAAAGGACGAATCAGCACGTTGAAATTTAAACAACAGCATCATTTATGGATCGCAAACTGCGCATTGATGGGAGAACCTGTTCAAACACTATGTGACCAGTCATCACATCGTCACCAATTTACGGCAAAGCAGGTAGAGGTTTACTATTTGGAGCGCATTTTTTGGAATCTAAAAAATACTAAAAAGGAGGTGTTTATTCAACAGATCACATTAGCTAATCCACGTCAGCAGCACTTAGATATGACCTATAGATCGACCGCAGCGAATTTTGAGCAATGGAAAAAGCATCAGCTAGCCCCTCTTTATGTTCTACGAACACTCATAGGTCTCAATCTATGGTGGTTGCTGACAATTGTAGGCTTAAAAATAAAAGCACGGATACAGCTCAAACAATAACTCCTATATCTCTTTTTAGAATAAGTAAATCAACAATCAAGACAACGACTTATATGAAAACGTCATAAGATATGCACGTTTTTTGATATTTTGGCATATAACAATGTTTGGTCCACTCGAATTTATTCTCGCAGGTGTTTTAGTCGGTTTTTGTGTGGGAATTACTGGTGTAGGTGGTGGTTCATTAATGACACCGATCCTCATCAGCCTTTTCAGAATTGAACCTCACATTGCCATTGGTACAGACTTGCTCTATGCCGCAATTTCAAAATTCTGTGGTTCATTTGTACATGCCAAAAAGCTAAATATTGTGTGGCCGATTGTGCTTTGGCTTGCAATTGGCAGTATTCCTGCTTCCTTTGCAACGCACTGGGTACTCGACAACTATTTGAGCCAGTCTACCCACTACAAAGCCGTGCTCACCATGGTTTTAGGCTTCATGTTGACCATTACAGGTTTATCAATTGTCTTCCGTAATCAAATTGAAAAATTTTTCAACAAATTACGTAAAGATGAACTCCCAGACATGACTGAAGACTTAGAAAAAGTTCAGCTTCAAACCAGCAATAAACGTAAGTACATTGTGATGATGGGTGTGGTTCTTGGGGTCTTCGTGACACTGTCATCAGTCGGTGCTGGTGCTTTTGGAATCATGGCTTTGGTGATTATGTTCCCCAACCTACCGATGATTCGTATTATTGGTTCTGATGTTGTGCATGCGGTGTTACTTACGTTCGTTGCAGGTATGGGTCATATGACTTCAGGCAATGTCGACTTCCACCTCCTTATGTGGTTATTGGTGGGGTCTATTCCAGCAATTATTATTGGAACACTGATTAGTTCACGCCTTCCTGAAAAAATCATCCGTAAAGTGTTGGGTATTACCCTGTTTGCGCTGGGTGTGAACTTCATGTTGAATCCGATCAAAGCCAAACCTGTGAAGCCAGCCGAAACTGCTCAAGTTGTTCAAATTTCAACAGTTAAGAATGCCTCAGTGTAGGCATTCTGATTTAAAATAAACCTAAGATTCATCACTTTTTTTTCAAAGATTCATTCGACTTTTTTATAACCTTTTATCAGCTAAACCGTGTTATATTCAGCTTATAAAGCAACTTAATACGATCGAACCAGTGACGGCAATGAATACTCTACAGTCAAACTCTATTACCCAAAACGACATCGATGACGTGAATTTACAAAGCATTCATCCGCTAGTTACCCCAGCGGAATTAAAAACTGAATTGCCTCTCACTGAGTCTGCATATCAAACTGTACTTCACGGTCGTGAAACGATTCGCAATATTTTAGATGGTAAAGACAAACGCATTTTTGTGGTGATTGGCCCATGTTCAATTCATGACCCTGTCGCTGCTCACGAATACGCAGACCGTTTAAAAGTTTTAAGCGATAAAATTAAAGACTCAATCTATGTCGTAATGCGTGTTTATTTTGAAAAGCCACGTACGACTGTTGGTTGGAAAGGTCTGATCAATGACCCAGACATGAATGACTCATTCAACATTGAAAAAGGTTTACGCATTGGTCGTAAACTTTTGGTTGAGTTAAATGAGAAAGGCTTGCCATGTGCGACTGAAGCACTCGATCCAAACTCACCACAGTACTACCAAGACTTAATCTCTTGGTCAGCGATTGGTGCACGTACCACTGAAAGCCAAACGCACCGTGAAATGTCTTCTGGTCTTTCTTCACCCGTAGGTTTCAAAAATGGCACAGACGGTGGTTTAACTGTTGCAACCAATGCAATGCAGTCGGTTAAACATGGTCACCACTTCTTGGGTCTAAACAACCAAGGCCAAGTCTCTGTGATTCGTACTTCAGGTAACCCGTATGCACACGTGGTACTTCGTGGTGGTAACGGTAAGCCAAACTACGATGCTGGTTCTGTAGCAGAAGCAGAAGCAGCCTTGGCTAAAGCGAAAGTCAGCACCAAAATCATGATTGACACCAGTCATGCAAACTCGAACAAAGACCCGTTCCTTCAACCACTTGTTCTGAAAAATATTACCGAACAAATTATTGATGGAAATAAATCTATTATCGGCATTATGGTTGAAAGTCACCTTAAAGGTGGTCGTCAGGAAATTCCTGAAAACCTATGCGATCTTGAATACGGCAAGTCAGTAACCGATGGTTGTATTGACTGGGATACCACAGAAAAGGTATTACTAGAGATGCACGAAGCACTTAAAGACGTTTTACCGAACCGTTAAGTTTTTAAAACGCCATCTTCGGATGGCGTTTTTCATTCTAAGATTAAGAAATAATTATGAACGCTATTGAAACACACTTAAGCCAAACACTTAACTTTCAATTTATCCACGAGCATTTGTTTACTTCTGGACAACCGACTGCTGAGCAATTACAGCAAATTAAAGAGTATGGCGTAAACACGGTCATCAATCTTGCGCTCAGTAATAGCAATAACCATTTAGTCAATGAAGATCACATCTGTTTAGAGCTCGGTTTGAACTATATACAAGTGCCTATTTCATGGGATACACCGTCTGATGATCAATGTTTATTGGTCTTAGATATGATTGATCATTTGGTTCAAGAACAAACCATTTGGGTCCATTGTTCAGAAAATTATCGCGTCAGTAGTTTGATGTATTTATATCGTCAATATTATATGAATATCGATATGCCAACCGCACATGAAGCCATGCATCAAATTTGGGAACCGAATGACACATGGACAGGTTTGGCGCATGCTGTTGCCTTACAACTTCAAGGTCGTAAAGCAACACAAGAATTAAAGCTGGCTATGATCAATCCTGATCATTTTGCGTGAGAAATCAGCACTGTCGCTGTAGATAAAATACCTTCCTGACGACCCGTAAAGCCCAGTTTTTCCGTGGTCGTTGCTTTAATGCTAATCTGTGTGATTTCAACATCAAGAACGTCTGCAATGCTTTGGCGCATCGCTAAATTATGCGGTGCCAACTTCGGACGTTCACATGCCACAGTAATGTCTGCATTATTTAACTGATAACCACGATCTAGAATGAGCTGATAGACATGTTTGAGTAATACTCGACTATCTGCCCCTTTAAAGCGAGGATCGGTATCGGGAAAATGCTGACCAATATCGCCTAAAGCCAACGCACCCAATAATGCATCTGTTAAAGCATGCAAAACCACATCACCATCTGAATGTGCTTTTAAGCCGTGTGTATGTGGAATTTGAATACCTGCCAGTGTGACAAATTCACCCTCTTCAAAAGCATGTACATCTAGTCCCTGTCCAATTCGAATATGTGCAACCATGCTCAGTTTCCTTTAAGAAATAAATGATTGAAATCTTGTATTCACGCTTTCTCTTTCGCTATAGTTACAAGCAGCGCAACATAGTGAAAGTATAAGCGATCATGCTGTTGAAAACCGACATAAAACTTATGAAAAAATTTAGTATTTTAGTGTGTCTAAGTTGTCTTTGTACCAGCTTTAGTTATGCTCAAGTCATTGACTGTGATGATCCGACTTCATCTAGCCTTAAAAAGATCTGTAGCGATCAATTTAAAGACATTCGACAAAAATTAGACACGCAATCAATGACTGCTTTTTTAATCAGTGACGCCCCTCAGCGTTTATTGGTCGATACCCATCAGCTATGGTTGAACCGCCTACAGCAGTGTAAATCCTTAGCTTGCTATCAGCAGCAGATGGATTTTAGAATTGATGATCTCAACTTCTATACATCGTTAAATCAAAGTTTGACGCAACATTATTTGAAATTTGAACATGGGGTCATTGCCAAACAACCTGTGCATCTACAAGTGCATCAACTGTCTAAAGATAAAATTAAGATCGAAGGTATTGCATATCGTAGCCCCAATAACCGCATAGAAACCCAAACCATTTCATTTTTGGCCTACACTACACCCGATCAAAAGCAAAACATTACCGATAATGAAAACAACTGCCTCTACCAGTTCAACTTTCAAAAAGCCATTCTTTCTGTAAAAAGTGAAAGTAAAGCATGTAATCGTTTTGTCGGTGTGTACCGTATTTATGACTAAGCTGCCAAACAAATCAAAATAATGGACATCGGGAGGCTAAAGTCGTGCAAGTGCTCAAGCAATGCTGCAACCTCCTAGAACAAAAAAAATTGACCATTGCTTTTATCGAAAGTGCCAGTTCAGGTTATCTATCCAGTCAATTTTCGATTTATAAACATAGCGGAGCTGACATTTTACTCGGTGGACTGGTGAGTTATGACCCCAGTATCAAATGTGAAATTTTAAAGATTGGTCCTGCACTTATTCAGCAATATACAGCGGAGTCAATTGAAGTCACTGAAGCTATGGCGCTTCAAGGTCATCGACTGTTTCGTCATGCCGATATTATTGTCTCCTGTACAGGTTTGCTCAAACCTGGTGGAAGTGCCACACCTGAGAAACCTGAAGGCACCTTTTACATTGCCATTCATTATCAAAACACTTTAAGCACTTACCATTATTTACTACTGGGCAGTGCGCTCGAGCGACTTGATCAACTTACGAAAAACGTAGCTCAAATGGTCATTCAACGTGTTCAAAATACTTAAATCTTTACACTAAATTTGATTTTTCTACATTTAGAACCCTTAAACTGAACAATAATCAATAAAAATGTGAAGCGCTTCATGATGATGAAAATAATCTATCCGCTAGTTTTCAGCACCTTATGTTTTTCAAGCCACAGTTTTGCAACTGTAGGGGGACCACAAAATATTGAAGTTTTAGGTCTTGACCAAGCTGATCAGAAAATTTATGTGATGCGGCATTATTTAGATGGTCGTGGTCGTTTGCCACAATTGTATTATTATCAACTCAACAGCAAAACGCCCTCCAAACTGATTGAAGTAAAGTCTTTATATATCAATCCAAAAACTCAAAAAATTGACTATGATCAAGACAGTCAAAAGTTTGACCATGACATTGCAAAAATAAAAAAACGACTCAAAGCCTTAACACCGATTCAACCCAAGCAGGTTAAAATTCAAGTCATCAGTAAAAAGACTTCAAAAGAACCTTCTTGGTATGATCCTAAAATCTCCATCGCGAAGTTTAGCTATCAATATCAAGTGAAATACGGCAATTTGAGAAGCTCAGTTTACAAGGCGGTAGACTATAAAAATGGGCTGCGCATTTCGCAAAGTTATAAAGTTCCTAATCAACAAAAAGCGTTGGTGACTGTTCAATATCTAGGGATTCCTTTTGAAACAGGTTATAACATTGAAGATCCTATACTTCTCACCCGATAAAAAATAAGGTCTCAAATTATAAAAATGAGACCTTATTTAGATCATGTGTTATCGCATTATGCGGCAGCACGTTCATCAATCGGTACTACTTTACGTAGCTCAGGCCCTGTATAGTCCGCACTTGGGCGAATGATACGGTTGTCTGCACGTTGTTCCATCACATGCGCCGCCCAACCCGTGACACGGCTCATCACGAAGATTGGTGTGAATAGTTTGGTCGCGATGTCCATGAAGTGGTAAGCCGATGCATGGAAGAAGTCTGCGTTACAGAACAGTTTCTTCTCACGCCACATCACTTCTTCACAACGTACTGATACTGGATAAAGAACCGTGTCACCGACATCTTTCGCTAAGCGCTCTGACCAAATTTTAATGATGCCATTACGTGGGTCATTGTCTTTGTAGATTGCATGTCCAAAGCCCATGATCTTTTCTTTACGTTCCAATTTGCCCAGCATTTCTCGCTCAGCTTCTTCAGGGGACGTCCAGTTTTCAATCATTTCCATCGCAGCTTCATTGGCACCACCATGTAATGGACCACGCAGTGAACCAATTGCACCCGTGATGCATGAATGCATATCCGATAAGGTTGAAGCACATACACGTGCTGTGAAGGTCGATGCGTTGAATTCATGCTCTGCATACAGGATCAGTGATACGTTCATCACTTGTTCATGCAGTTCATTTGGCTTTTCACCGCGAAGCAGGTGTAGGAGTTGAGCACCGATTGAATCGTCATCAGTGTTTTCTTCAATGCGTACGCCATCATGGCTAAAACGGTACCAGTAGCAAATGATTGCTGGAAGCGTTGCGAGAATTCGGTCTGCAACATCTTGCTGTTCGGCAAAGGATTGTTCTGTTTCTAGGTTGCCCAGCATCGATACACCCGTGCGCATCACATCCATTGGGTGTGAATCTGCTGGGATACGCTCAAGGACTTCTTTGAGTGCTTGTGGCAGTTGGCGCAGTGATTTGAGTTTCGCTTTGTAAGCGGTGAGCTGTGCCGCTGTTGGTAGTTCACCAAAGAAGATCAGGTAGGCCACTTCTTCAAACTGGCAGTTTTCAGCGAGGTCTTGGACGTCATAACCACGGTAGGTTAAACCTGCCCCGCTTTTGCCTACGGTTGATAGTGCTGTCTTTCCTGCGACTTGTCCGCGCAATCCTGCGCCTGTGAGGACTTTTCCTTCAGCCATTTTTAATTCTCCTGTTTAAACAGCTTGTCTAATGTGTTTTCAAAGGTGTGGTAATCGAGAAATTCGTAGAGTTCTTTGCGCTGTTGCATTTTGTCGAGGACGTTGACTTGGGTACCGTCATTGCGAATGGCATGCATGACTTCCAGTGCTGCCTTTTGCATGGCACGGGTCGGTGACAGTGGGTACAGCACCATCGAGATGCCTTGTTCTGCCAGTTGTTCTTTGGTGTAGTACGGGGTATCGCCAAATTCGGTGATGTTGGCCAGTACTGGAACACCGACTGCATCACAGACGGTTTTGTACATGGTAATGTCAGTCATTGCTTCAGCAAAGATCGCATCAGCACCGGCTTCTACACAGGCACAGGCACGGTCAATCACCGCTTGTAGGCCTTCTTTTTGTAGGGCATCGGTACGTGCCATCACCACAAAGTTTGCATCGGTTTTGGCATCAACTGCGGCTTTTACGCGATCAACCATTTCTTGTTGGGTGACAATTTCTTTGTTGGGGCGGTGGCCACAACGTTTTTGTGCTACTTGGTCTTCGATGTGAACTGCGGCTGCCCCTGCGGCAATCATTTGTTTCACAGTACGGGCAATGTTAAATGCCCCACCCCAACCGGTGTCGATATCGACCAGTAACGGGGTGTCTACACGTTCGGTAATGCGGCGTACATCTTCCAAAACATTATCCAGACTGGTCATGCCTAAGTCAGGCAATCCATAAGAGTAGTTGGCTACACCAGCACCCGAAAGGTAGATGGCCTTGTAGCCCACCTGTTTCGCCATCATTGCTGCATAAGCATTGACTGTACCGATAATTTGTAATGGTTTTTCCACTTCCAGTGCTTGTCTAAATCTTAAGCCTGCAGATGTTTGTTCTGTCATCGTCCTTTCCTTGAAGCGTTATGAATGAATGTGAAGGGCTGTTTATTCCACTGCGAGTAAAATTGAGCCATAACTTGCTCGTAAATCTTTTTTCAGGACTTTGCCTGTACCACCAACAGGAATGCTATCCACAAAAACCACACGATCGGGGATTTGCCATTTTGCAATTTTGCCCGTGTAATAATCCAGAAGTTCAGCTTCTGATACCTGACTGACTTCGGTCTTTTTCGCGATAAGAATTGGTCTTTCATCCCATTTTGGATGTGTCGCAGCAATCACTGCCACCATGTCAATTTCAGGATGTGCGATGGCAATATTTTCCAGTTCAACCGAGGAAATCCACTCTCCGCCCGATTTGATCAAATCTTTAGAACGGTCACTGATGACCATATAGCCATCTGAATCAATAGTGGCCATATCACCCGTGTCAAACCAACCATCTGCGGTCAGTGCATTGTTAAATTGATCGAAATAAGACTCTACAATCCAGTGCCCTTTAATTTGCAAATGTCCTGTAGTTTGTCCATCAGTAGCCAATTCGGTACTACCCTTTTCAGCATCACAAATTCGAATGCTGACCCCAAATGGTGGGCGACCTTGTGCGTAACGTAAGCTCGATTGCGCCGAGTTATCCAACTGCAAATGTTTGGCTTTGAGTTGATTCACCACACCCAAAGGGCTGGTTTCCGTCATGCCCCATGCATGAATGGTTTCACACTGAAAATCATCTTTAAACGTTTTAAGCATTGACGGTGGACAAGCAGCCCCACCGACCACATTGCGCTTTAAGCTGACGAGTTTGCTGCCAGATTGCTTCGCTGCTGTAAGCAGACCTTGCCAAATAGTTGGTACACCTAAAGCTGTTGTCACTTTGTATTGATCAATCAGCTGAACCAAACTTGCGCCATCTAACATTGGCCCCGGTAGCACCATACTGCAACCGACCATAGCCGCTGCATACGGTGTCCCCCATGCGTTGACATGGAACATAGGAACAACAGGCAAAATGCAATCTTGTGCTGAAAAATTAAATGAATCGGGCAAACAGGTTGCGTAACTATGCAAAATAGTAGAACGATGACTGTATAAAACACCTTTGGGATTTCCTGTCGTACCCGAGGTATAACACAGTGAACTGGCTTTAGTTTCATCCAGTTCAGGCCACTCAAAATGTTCAGTGTGCTGAGCGATTAGCTCATCATAAAACAGCACTTCAGGTAAAGCTTTTTGAATGTCTTCATCATAAGCATCGAGGCAGATAAAATGCTCTACATAAGGAATGGATGGTTTAATCGATAACACTAGATTTAGAAATGTTTTATCAAAAATCAGAGCCTTATCATTTGCATCATTGATAATATAACTGAGCTGCTCAGGAAAAAGTCGCGGGTTAATGGTATGGCAAACCAACCCACTGCCGGATATGCCATACCACGTTTCTAAGTGACGATGATTATTCCATGCAATGGTCGCCACACGGTCGCTAACCGCAAAACCGAATGACTGCAATACATTGGCAAAGCGCTTTGAGTTTTTAGCAATTTGTCCCCAGTCCGTATGCAGCATCGACCCATCAGTATTTTTAGAGATAATGGCTGTATCTGCATGATAACGAGCAGCATGTTCAATCAGACTGCTAATCAACAAAGGTTGAAACATCATATTTCCAATCATCAGAAACTTCCTTTTTAAAAATCTTTTTTAGACTTATTGTTTAAGATCCGCATACGATCGGTCTTGGTCATTTGTTTTTTTAAAATACTGTCTTTTTCCATCTTCATTTTGTCATTTCGTTGCGTTATTTAGTCATTTGGTCACTTATGCACAAAAAACTTAAATCTTCTAATTTATTGTTTTAATTAATTATTTATATGAATATTCAATATTATAAAAAGTGATAATTAACTCAAAACTAATCTGAGAGACATGCACCTGATTTCATATAATTTTTTAAAGCTTGAATGAAAAACACGTTGCGTAAGGTCAAGCTGGAATAGAGGTACACTCTAGAGAATTCAAGAAAAGACGTCTTATGAGAAATTTAAAGAGATAGTGCAAATATGGACAGATTGAATGATTTTAAACACTGATCAAATGCCGAAAGCATATTTTAAGAAATAAGAATGAAACTTAATCTGCACACTTTAAGCATGCAGATTCATCCGTCTCCAACGCCCGGGGGTAATGCCATACCAACGCTTAAATGCACGAGTGAAATTGGCTTGGTCATCATAACCTACTTGATTGGCTACTTCTATAATCATGAGTTTTTTGTTTTTGAGTAACTCCGTTGCAATTTTCTTGCGTGTCGCTTCAAGCAAGGCTTCAAAACTGGTCTGATGTTTATTTAAGTAACGGTACAGCGTAAAACGGTGAATCGAGAAATATTCAGCCACACGTTCGACATTACAACTTCGGTGCGGCAATAATTCCTCAATAATTTTACAAATTTGACCAATCATATCGACACGATCATGGCTTTGCAGTTCAGATAAATGTTGACGCAAAAATTGATCTAACTGACGATCATGCCCTGCTCTTTTTTGATCCAGTTGTTCCTGCGGAAATAAAATTTCGTGCTGTGACTGACTGAACCACACAGGACAACCAAATGCTTTTTCGTACAGATGCGCACACTTCGGCTTTGGGTAAGAAATGCGCACCAAAGCTGGACGCCAAGATTTACCCAAAATCAGTTCGATAATAGACACCATCGCAACCAAATAAGCAGTTTGATATTGTTCTTTTCCGGGAATGTCACCATCGATATGCATGCAAATCCGTGCATAACCATCATCCTCTTTCAAATCTAACTTTTGCCCTCTGTACCACATACTGCCGTATTGAAAGAGGCTCTGCATGGCATCCCGCATGGTCGCGGCATTCAACACCAGAAAACGTAATGGGCCAATATTTGAAAATTGTGCTTTTTTTCCAATGACTAAACCCAAATGATCACAGCCTGTTAATGCTTCAACGGCTTGAAAAATACTGCCCTGTGTTTGTAGAGAAATTGGCAATAAATTGTTTTTTAAGTCTTCGCGCTGAATCCCAAAATTTTCAAATACAGTACGTGCATCGAAACTATGTTCTTCTAAATAGTTGGCAATCAGGTTCAAAATACCAATGGGATTGGACTGTGGTTGTCGTGTTAAATCGATACTGTGCATAGCTCCCTCTATATATGTCGATATATTCAGCACATGACTGCCTGATATGCCTATTCATTTTGAATATTTAATACTTCGAATATGCTTTCAAAATTTGGATTGCGCTTCAGTCCAGTTCAAATGCAACGAATCATGGTCTGTTTAAACCATGATTCAGATGAGCCGAATCTTCACTTGCAGACAAATATCCTAGCTCTTTTTAAAAATTAACTTTGAAAGCGAGCGAGGCAAAATCTCGGTCATCAATGGTACTGAAGTCATTTGAACCAAAGAAACTGGTATAAGCCATTTCTGCGGTATATCGTTGGCGGTATGTTGCAGATACTGCTGCGGCAACACTCATTTGACCTTCCTGAAAGTTTTGGCTAAAGCCATCGACATCATGACGGAACAAAACACTCGGGGTAATCACAGTTGCAGGCAGAAAATCTTTATAGACTAAAGCACCGCGCAAACGATATCCGTATGACCATTCTGTAAAAAAGCCTTCAGTATTACAAAAGCGTTCATTTAAACGGTCAATTTCATCATTGGACAAATGTGCCGTTCCATAAGGCGTACATTGGTTTGCTTTGGTTTCAGGATCATAAGCACCCGATGACAGTTCACTACGCCCAAAAGCTCCGACACGACCAAAACGCTTGTTGCCAATCTCGCCGATATGATTCACCGCCAATTCGGCAGCCCAAGTAAAGGTATTGGCTCCAAGGACATTTGCTAGGCTATTCCCTGCACCGAGTGAAAACTGGGTCACGGGCGCACGGGCATAACCTTGTAAATATTGCCCAAACTCTGCCGATGTTCCTGCCTCTGTTAATGGCGTATTTTTGTCTAAGACTTGTGCGTAGACAATATCTGTCCCATTAAACTGCAAAGGCTGGTTGGGTTTATGCGTTAACTCACTAAACACTGAGGTTGTGCCGACTTTGCCTGCCAAGCTCAGTCCATACATTTTAATGTCTTCAGGATAGATCGAGAAAAACTGTGCGGTACTAAAGTTTGCAGGTCCTGCCGCAGTTACGGCTGTCCCGTCAAAATTCGCAGTTCGATTGTGATAATTTGCAAAATACAGCCCGAGCTCAGCATTGTTTAACTTGGGCAACGTTTGCTTTAATGAAAAACCATACTGTCCACTGTCTTTGGCATAACGACTTTCACTACGCGGAATATAAGATTTGGTATCTAAAGCCGTATCGGTAAGTTTATCACCCGGCATCACAGTAATGACGATCGGTCCGCAGTTTTCTGGCACAAAGTCTGAAATGGCAAAGAATGTCCCACAACCATCCACCACAGACGGTCTGAATTTAAACTGATAGAAACCTTCAAATTTTAAATGTTCATTAATCCCAGCTTCAAAGGAAAACATTTCTGTTGGAATCACACGCTCTCGTGCATCACCACCAGGACGGTTCATTGCAGCATAATCAAAAGCACTGACACTATTAAGTCCATTTTGGAAGAACTGTGATTTGCCCCACTGTAAGGTATGTTTACCCAGTTTCATATTGGCACTTTGCCCATTATCTAAAGCAAAGTTTTTCCAAACATAGGCATCCCACAGGTCGATGCCCTTAAATTTCGCCAGTCGCGGCCATGCTGAATCATCAAAGGCTTTTAAATCGCCTTCACCGGTTTCATAAGCATGGTCATACCAATACTTCGCACTGACCACTGCACCCTGCTGTTTTCCTTTTAAGTTCAGCTCGGTAAAACCTTTCACCACCTGTGAAATCACATCGCCTTCATTAAAGTTCACGCGACCGTCATCACCATTGATATCAATGCTATGGCCTTCTTTTCCAATATGGTTTGCATCAGGTTTATAGACCAGTGAACTAGACGCCTCTTGGGTACTCCAGTTTGTCCCAAAGCTAAGAACGGTTTTGGTTTCAAGCTTCCATTCCTCATTGAGATCAAAACTCGCTGCTGAAACTTCCGAGATCACCAAAGCAAGGCTTAAACAAAGAACCGTTTTTTTCATCAATGAAATATGATGATTTTGTCTGTTTAAAGACACAAATTGAACGACCATATCATCTCCATATCGATATGATTTATTTTTAAATACTGTGTTTTATTTCCATACAAATGCTGAAAATTACTGGCTATTACACCGTCACCTTCCACAAAGAACCTTTCTTTAAACTCAACATTTTCTCTCCACATCTCTATTTATTCTGTAAAGCCATCCTTTGGCTCGGGATTTAAATTAACTGTTTTAAAATGTTCAAATTTGTCTTTTGGTCATGCAAATTAGTCTTTTGGTCATTTGCATGGATTGATTTTTCGAGATTGAAATTCAAAGGTGAAATCTGTGCCTTGACTAAGAAACTTGCTCTATTCGCAAAGCATCCAACTGCAAGATCAATTGTTCCGCCTGCGGCCAATCGCCAAAACCTGCTGCTGGGTTCAAATGCCCTACAGCACCTGCATTGACCAACTGACTGCCCCATGTTTCTGCCATTGCTGCAACGGCTTGATACTGCGCTAAATGGTCATTGGTACTCGCCACCACAATGCTTGGAAATGGCAGTTTCTGCGTCGGTAATGGACTCCATCCTTCGTTTTTAAGAATCTCAGGACTTGGATAATGCTCAGGCCAGCTTTCTGCCAAGTCGGGCGGTGTAACCAGCAACGCCCCTTGAATATCATGCTGATGTAACGCAGCCCAATGCACAGTCATTAACACACCTGCACTATGTGCCACCAAAATAACCGGCCCATCGATTTTTTTCAGCTCTGCTTCAATGCGAGCAACGCGGTTTGCGCAATTCAATTTGTCCGTTTCTGCTGGCGGGACAGCGCGAACTTTTACGAGTTTCGCCTCAAGCAATGTTTGCCAATGTGCAGCAACATGGTCGCGCAAACCCGGAATAATGAGGACCGTTGCCTGTGTAAATATTTTTTCCATGGATACACCTATTTAAGCCTGATGCTTTTTAATCAATGCGGCGCACTGTTGTATCCAACATAGAGGGATGGTCGCCAATTCGATATACATGGGACGACAATGGCTTATCATTTGATGACAAATCATCAAATCTATAACATTTTAGAACACACCTCATGAATATTTTAAATGTTTGATTTTAATAATATAAGTAAAAATTTTAGTTTAATTTATGCAACACATTTCATGTTTTTCTTCAATTTTTGCCGATTGCTTAAAAAAATAACTGCCTCAATAATACGCTTGCGTTTCAGAAAGGATCCGCTGAAACCATAAAAAAAATAGCAAATGAAAAGGAAATTAAAATGAGTCAAATCTGTAAAATAGTCGTGCCTTTTGCATGCCTATTGTCAGTAAATTTTGCTTATGCGGATTCTACAAACTTTAAACGTTGGGCAGTTAGTGCAGGTTGGATGCATGTCATGCCTCAGGGGAAGGCGAACTCCACCCATGTCACTACCGCTGTTGAAGAAGGTGGCAGTTACGGTGTCGGGTCTTTATATGGTGCGGATCTAGGCAAATATGCATTAAATGGCGACACGTTGGACGACTCCTTGGGCAGATTGATGTTTAAATCTTTTGTCAGAAATAGTCAAAAAGATCCAAACTATAAAGTGCCTGACGGTTTTATGAAAGGTGCTAGAGCCGATATCACGGGCATTTCGGACTATACTGCTGATGGTGGTATGGAAATCGATGATACCGACACACTGGGTCTGACCTTGAGTTATTTTGTCAATGACAATGTTTCTTTAGAACTGGTGGGCGGAATTCCTCCTAAAGTCGATGTAAAAGGCGTAGGTGAAATTCGAGCAACCGCTTTGTCTACCTCGAATTCATCTCACCTGCCTCCGTTCTCGCCACCTACCTATTTTGATGGTTTAAAACTGCTCAAAGACACTTTAATTACAGACCTTGGTGCACATGGCACGGTGGCTGAAGTGACTGCGTGGACACCGGCAGTCACAGCAAAATACCACTTTGGTACTTCGGGTAAAAATAAGTTCCGTCCATTTGTGGGTGCGGGCGTGGTGTATGGACATTTCAATAAATTAAAGCTCAATGGCGGTGTCGAAGAAGATCTCATCCAAGCGGGCTATATGATTGACAATATTTTGAATGGCCGCGCAGGTGAAGCACTACATGGCGGCAAAGGCAGCTCTACAGCGACCCCTGAGGTGAAAGTCAAAACCAGTGATGCCTTTGCACCTGTGCTGACCGCAGGTTTTACCTATGACTTTACCGACCGTTGGTTTAGTACAGGTTCACTCAGCTATATGCCTAACTTTAATAACGTCGCAACTGTGACTGTCACCGACACCTCTACAGGCCGACAATTAATTAAGTCCACCACCAAGATTGATCTCGACCCATTAGTGACTTATGTCGGGGTTGGCTATCGTTTCTAAGTGGTAGAAAATACTGAATCTCTCAAATGAAACATCGCATTCAGATTTTGATCATCTCAGGTAGGTCATTTTATCCACCCAAAGCAATCTCTGAAAAATGCTCTCGTTTGAGACTCTAGCTATCGCATTTTATTGAAAGGCTAATTCTTATTCGATATAGGAATTAGTCATTTTTAAATCTGAATGGTTTCTTGATAAAATAAAGCCTATTTTAATCAAAAAAAATGCACTATCTAAGTGCTGAAACTGATACTTTTATAGTACTGGATATTGCTTAAAAATAAGTTCAGTCAGGATGACTGAAGTAAAAATAGGGAGCTTAAAGTGATTCCACTTGCCCATACGGCTGTACTCAAAAATTATTTGAATGTTAGCCAACAATTCAATTTCAATCCTTATTATTTGCTTTCTAATGCAGGGCTTAATCCTGCGCAGCTCAATGACCCGAAACAACGTATCCCTGTCGACAAAGCTATCGCTCTATTAGAACAATCTGCTGAAATGAGCGGCTGCGAAGTATTTGGACTGCTTATGGCGGAACAGCGTCAGATTGCCGACTTTGGTGAATTGAGTCTATTATTAAGTTATCAGCACACTTTACGAGATGCGCTACAAACCATTGTTATGTATAGAAACTTCATTAACAATGCGCTTGAGATGTATATTGAAGAAGCTGGGAATACGGTGATTATTCATTTGGAAGTTGTTGGTGCATCGACCGAATACAGCCGCCAAGCCATTGAATTGGCTTTGGGTGTCACCCATCGTTTTTGTGCCATGTTACTTTCGCAAAAGTGGCGTCCATTGGGTGTACATTTCACTCATAACGCACCACAAAACTTGGCTATTCACCAACGGGTTTTTGGTTGTACTTTAGAGTTCGGTAGCGAATTTAATGGCATTGTTTGTACAGTAGCGGAGCTAGATAAAGCCAACCCACAAGCCAATACCGCCATGGCAGATCATGCGAAGCGCTATCTTGATATTGATCTTCTGCAAAATGAAAATGAATCCTCCATCATTTTTGATATTCGAAAAAGTATTTATCTCCTTTTACCTATGGGACGTGCCACGATAGATCAAGTGGCAAATCTACATGGAATCAATGTCCGGACCTTACAGCGCAGATTAGAAGCCTCTCAAACCAGTTTTAGTATTTTAACCAACGATGTGCGCCGGGCTTTAGTCTTCCGCTATCTGCAAAATATGAACTACTCTTTGGGACAAGTCTCAGACATTTTGGGCTATTCTATGCCAAGCTCGTTCACCCGTTGGTTTATTGGTCAGTTTGGCGTTTCACCCCTAGCTTGGAGAAATGACCATAAGGGCACTACACATTAATAAGCGCGTGAAAGAAATCTACTTGAAAATAAAGCTGATTCATCCTTTTTGAATGAATCATCTTTAATTATTTAAAAGTCCGTGTAATACATAGCATTTTGCCAATCAGTACGCTTCAATCACTGGCTGGCAAATAAGTTACTGAGTAGCTTAATGTTGTAAAGTCATTAGAACATCCAATGCATCAGTAAAAGTACCAAGACCACAAGGAAAATACTCTCTCCCACCATCAATAAGATCGGTTTGATACCCACTGTCGCGAGTTCTTTAAACTGTGTTTTCATACCCAATGCACTGATGGAAATAATCAAACACCAACGCGACAACTCATTCATACCACCTTGAACCACCACAGGCACCCAGCCTGTACTGTTTACACAGGCCAAAATTAAAAATCCAACAGCAAACCATGGTAATAATGGCGGACGCGGCCCTGTAGACTCTACGCCTTGCATGCGTGTAATCATGGCTGCGCAAATAATTACAGGTAATAACATCGCTACACGCATCAGTTTTACCACCGTTGCGGTATCGCCAGTTTCAGTCGACATGCTATAGCCCGCGCCGACCACCTGAGCAACATCATGAATAGTTGCGCCCAAGAATACCCCTGCTTCAGTCGGTGATAAGGCCAACCATTCTGCAATCATCGGATACACAATCATGGCAATGGTTGAAAGCGCCGAAACACCAATCACCGTAAATAATGTCGCCTTCTCTTTTTGTGGATGGTTCGGTAAAGCAACAGATAAAGCCAGTGCAGCTGAAGCACCACAAATGGCCGTTGCACCGCCTGTCAGCATACCAAACAGTTTTTGAAAGCCTATTAACTTTGCAACGATGATTGAAACTGAAATCGTAACAATAATTAAGGTAATCACGAGTGCAATAGGCTGCCAACCCAATGCAGTGATTTGCGCTAAAGTGATCCGCATCCCGAGCAGCGCAATGCCGATACGCATTACCGTTCGAGCGGTAAACTCAATGCCTGCCTTACAACGGCCTTCAACCGACAAAAAGCTCAGCCCCATACCCAGTAATAAGGCAAACAGCATGACAGGAGCACCATAGTGTTCCGATAAAAAACTTGCCGCTGCCGCTGCCACCAAACTGATACTAAAACCAGGTGCCAAGGCTTGAACTTTTTGACGAATATTATCTGCATAGCTGAGGCTAAATTGGCTTGAACTATTCATGTTGTTCTCCGCTATCTAGCACGATCAACACCTGTTCTCCAACCTTCTGTACAGGATAAGACGCAACACGGAGTTTCGTGGAATTGAGGAGGTAGCCACTGGCCAAGTCAAAACGCAGCCCGTGCGCACAACATTGGATGACTTTTCCCTCTAACTTGCCGCCACATAAGGACGCACCTTGGTGTGGGCAACTGTCATCAATGGCATATAGCTGATGCGCAACGTTAAACAAAGCCAATGTCTTATCACCAACTTGCAAGAAGCAACGTTCATCTAAAGCAGGAACTTTGGCTTGAGGGACTTCAAAATGTGTAGTCATGCTATTTCTCTCCGTTCGACCAGAACATCGAGCATGGCTTGATAAAGTTCATCCTCAGGACGGGCACCGACCATGGCAAAGCTACGATCAAAAACAAAATACGGCACGCCTTTCCCTCCCGTATCACCATTAAAAAATGGCATATGCGGTTTCTGTAAGAGCTCCTCAATCAGCTCTTCAGAAAAACCACAATACGTGGCAATTTTACGCAACACCTCAGTGTCACTAATATTTTCAGAATGGTGAAAATAGGCTGAATATAGCCCTTCGAGCAGTCGATCACTCTGGGCTGCATCACATATTTTGTTTGCATTTGCATAAAAACTATGTGCTTTGGCTGTATTTGGCATACGTGGAATACGGTCAAAGTCGATATCAATTGAAACCGCTTTAGCCGCCTCACGAACTTGTGCTTGGCGCATGCGGACAGCAGTCATACTGCCCAGTCTTTGTAAGTAAAATGCATTAAAAGGAATGCCATCCACAGGAATATGTGGCAAAAGCTGCACCCCCTTCCACTGAAGTTTCACAATGACGTCGGGATGGCTATATCGTAATTTTTCTATTGCGACCTGTAACTGACGTTTCCCGATCATGCACCACGGGCAAATAAAATCAAAAAAAACTTCAATATTGATTTCACGAGTCATCACTTATCATCCGTATCTAATGCTGGGTTGTGTTGAATATTCAGCGGTATTGCCTGCGCATTAAAACGGGCAACATCGCGTACATAATGTTGTTTTGCATAGAAAAATACCGCCGCAGCTGCAATGCTCATCAGCGGCATGAGTTGAAACGCACTATGTAATCCGATCAGGTCTGAAACTTTGCCGACCACTAAAGGCCCCAAAGCTAGACCGAGGAAATTGTTGGCTAAGGTTAATGTCGCAAAAGCGGTACTATGAACCGAGTTATGTGTGAGGTTTGCGACCATAGCGCTCGATGGACCATTGGTGCCAAGCGCAATGAACATCCCAAGGCAGATCATGAGTAACTGTGCATTACCCGCAGGCATTGCAAATGCAATGGATAACAACACACAGCCAATCAAGCAAAATGCAATGGCTAAAGTCACTTTGCGAACGGGGCGATCTCGGCCTAAACGGTCACACAACATACCGCAGAGAATGGTGCCCACTGCGCTACTGAGTACGATAATGGCTGCAATTAACCCAGCTTTATCGGTGCTCATACCGTAGTAACGGTTGAGATAACTCGGGAACCAAACGATCACCGTACCACCCACAAACAACTGCAAACCACTGCCAATATAAGTCGCAATGACTGAGCGGCTTGAATAAATAGAACGTAATGGGTTGGCCGATTTATCGTGTTTTTGTTCTGCGCGAAGTTGACGGCAAGTCTTGCCAATTTTTGTTTCTTTCACAATGACTGGATATAAAAAGGCCAGAATCAGACCAAATACGGCCATGCCTGCAAATGCCCAGCGCCAACCAAAATGCTCGGCCATCACACCACCCAGCGCCATGCCTAGAAATGAACCGAACACGCCACCCGCCATAAAAGCACTGGCTAAAGTAGCACGCATATCGCGAGGGAAAACCGCAACCACGACAGCAATACCAACACTGCCATACGCTGCTTCACCCACGCCGACCATAAAACGCGCTATGAACATGTGTTCATAGTTTTCCGCGACAGAGCAACCTAAAGTGGCCAAACTCCAAAGCACGGCCATGAGTGTTAAGCTTTTCACCTTGCCAAATCGATCTGCCAAAATGGATAAAGGCAACGTCAATAAGCCGACCATTAAAGCCACAATGCCACTGAGTAAACCCAGCTGACTATCGCTCAGCGTCCATTCACTTTTGATCAAAGGAAAGACCGCATTGAGCACTTGGCGTGACATATAGTCAGAGATGAGCAAACCAAAAGTTAAAGCAAAAACCAACCACGCATACTTACGTGGTACGTCAATTGATGTATCCAAACCATCTGTAGAACTGGCATATTGATGCGCGCCCATACGACCTCCTTGTGTTTCTTATACGTTCTAATTCTCATTCTTCATAAAAATTGCACTTGATCCGCAGCACAATCATCTTTGTGACTCAGTCCGAGTCAACATTCCATTTGACTCGGCTTATGTTCATTTACTTGTTTTAATCGTGACTTGTTAACCGACTTTACGATTCATTTCATATGAGTTTTGCTCAGATGCAACTTCATGAATACGTTGCGGAACACCTTTTTGACCCGCTTTACGGTTCGGCGCCATACCATTGGCCAGCAAGGTTTCTTCAATACTGTTGTACTGCACACCAATGCGGTAGATCTCACGCGCTTCTTTGCCAGTCGCCACTTCACGACCAAGCTCATGGGCAATACGAACAGTTTGTTGAATTTGCTGCACTGAACCAAAACGCTCACCGCGGTGATCAATAATCGTATCTTCATTCCCCACACGTGCATGCAAACCCATCGCCATAGACATGGTGTTGAACGGCAAAACATTTTTCAGTAATGATTCTGAGGTTAAAGTGCAGCCGTCTGGAACACGGTGAATAAAGTTAAAGAAGTTAAATGGATTTGGACCATCAAAACCACCACCAATACCAATCCATGTCAGGTTCAATGGCCCCATGTATAAGCCTTTACGTACCATACGCTCTAAGGTTTCTAAGCCGTGCATACCAGTTAACTGAAAGTGTGGCTGAATGCCATTTTGAGTTAGACGCTTTAAGTGTTCAGTCAACCATGCAGGTCCCGCAGGTACGGTCATTTCTGCATAAGCTTCTTGAATTGCAGGATGCTCAAGTGACGTGCCTTTTAAATACTCTGGGTACAACAGCTCCATAATATTCATTTGCGTGGTGTTGACTGCAACCGTCACCTGATCAGGTTTTGGGGTCAGTTCTGCCAACATATGACGGGTATCATCACTGAGCCAAAGCGCAGCTTCACCTTCGCTTTCAGGTGCAAATGAAATTGAGCCACCGACCTGAATAATCATGTCAGGTACCGCTTCACGCACGCCTGCGATTAGCTCATTGAACTTAGATAAGCGCTTTGAGCCTTTGCCATCCAGCTCACGTACATGCAAGTGAAGTACGGTTGCCCCTGCTTCATAGCACTCCACTGCTTTTTGAATTTGCTCGTCCATCGTGACAGGAATGTCTTCTGGAAAATCTTCTGGCATCCACTCTGGGCCATAAGGCGCAACCGTAATCACCACTTTATCCATATTTTCTGGGTGCAAAGAATCGTCAAAGAATTGCATGTGCATCTCCCTTTATTAGTGTTCAAATTGTGAATTTAGTTAAGTATTTTAATGTTCAGACTTAGTAAGTCTGGTCGCCAATAATGCCCGCACGTTCCATTTTTCGGTGGCATGCAGGATAGTCCATCACAGCATAATGCTGTGTGCTACGGTTATCCCAAATGGCAATACTGTTTGGCTTCCAGCGCCAACGAACTTGGTATTCTGGAATTGAGGCTTGTGAAATGAGGTAGCGTAGTAAATCTGCTGCGCCAGGATTGGCATCTTGCCCAAAACGAACGCGCTCTTTGGTGTGGTAGTTGGTAAAATGCGTGGTAAATGCATTCACATACAGGATTTTTTCGCCTGTTTCTGGGTGAGTCCGTACCACTGGATGTTCGGCATCGGGGAACTGCGCTTTCAATGCTAAACGCTTTTCAATTGGCATTGCTGCACCAAAGCTCGCTTCGATACTATGACGTGCACGCAAACCATCAATTTTAGCTTTGATCTCTTCAGGTAAGTTTTCATAAGCCAAAATCATATTGGTCCACATGGTATCTCCACCGACCTGTGGCGCTTCGACACAACGTAATACGCAACCCATTGGGGGAATTTCACGCCAGCTGGCATCGCTATGCCAAGCATTTTCATAACGGTCAATTGGGCTATCTGGGCTTTTATAAATTTGCACCAAACCTGGATGATCTGGGTGACTACCGACAGCTGGATGATCTTCCAATTGCCCAAAACGCTCTGCAAATGCCACATGTTCAGCACGGGTTAAATCTTGATCTCGAAAAAACAAGACCCGATGCTTAAGAAGGTTCGAGCGAATTTCACTAAATAAATCTTGATCGTGTATCGCATCTGCCAAATTTATGCCGCTGAGCTCTGCGCCAATATTGCAGCTTAATTGTTCAATTTGCATAAGAAATCCTTTCTAATAACAAACTTAAATTACGAAAATAGATGAACCCGTTGTTTTACGTGCCTCTAAATCACGATGTGCTTGCACGGCATCTTTAAGTTCATAACGCTGATTAATTTCAATTTTGATTCGGCCACTTGCGACATGGTCAAACAGCTCATTGGCCAAAGCTTGCTTTTCAGCAGGGTCAGCAATGTAATCTGCTAGCGCAGGGCGCGTGATATAAAGCGAGCCTTTCATAGCAAGCAGCACTGGATTGAAATCTGGAATCGGCCCTGATGCAGTACCCACGCACACCATTAAACCGCGACGCTTTAATGAATCTAATGACGACATAAAGGTATCTTTGCCCACACTATCAAAGACCACATTGACACCGATGCCATGAGTTAATTCGCGCACACGCTCTGCTACATTTTCATGGCTATAGTTAATGACATGGTTACAACCATAAGCTTTTGCAATCGCCGCTTTTTCGTCAGATGACGTTGTACCAATCACGGTTAAACCCAGCAACTTTGCCCACTGTGAAACGATTAAACCCACACCACCTGCCGCGGCATGCAATAAAATCGTGTCACCCTTTTTAAAATCATAAATACGACGCATGAGATAGGCAGACGTCAAACCGCGCATGGTCATGGCAGCCGCAGTTTCACATGAGATACCTTCAGGAAGTTTGATCAGAACATTTGCGTCAATTAATCGTGATGTGCTGTAAGCACCCAAGGTATTTAAAAAGCCGGTATAAGTGACACGGTCGCCCATTTGAAAGTCGGTAACCCCCTCACCTACGGCCTCAATCACACCAGAAGCCTCTACGCCCATGCCATTTGGCAGTGGAATTTGGTATGTACCGTCACGGAAATAAGTGTCAGCATAATTTAGCCCTACTGCCACATGACGTAGAAGAACTTGCCCTGCGGCTGGCTTTCCTACTTCTATATCTTCGTAGCGCATTACTTCAGGAACACCCGATCCATAGAATCGTATTGCTTTATTCGACGTCATTTTTCTATCCATGCTATATTTTTATTCAGTGATTAATCACACATCAAAACTACAACACTCAATAGAGCAACACTTTACATAAGGCGACATTCACTTAGCATTTTACGACATCGCTATGTAGCTAGACTATCCAACCAGCTTAAGCCCTTTTACACATAAATTCTTCAAAATCAATCATTTTTATTGCAACCAGCATTGATTTAAATACTTATATGGTTACATTTGACATGAATACTTCTTAGAACAAATTTATTAATTCATGCTGCACTTTAAAGTATCCAGCAGCTCACCAAATTTGTGCAACGGCAAGTCACCACTGAACGTCCCGTGACTTTTTATTTTCAAACCATCTTAGAGCTCGATACTAAAAATAGAGATAAGAATTAGATGATTTAGCAGGTATGACTCTCTCGACAAGGCACGAGGTGCAGATTCTCCCACGTGCTGGACTAATGTTGATTAAACAAAAGCTCATGGTATACGAAGACCGAATGTCTTAAACAATGAAACATCGAGCTGAAATTTACTTTTATTTAAACAGTTCCATTTTAAGTACCATTTCAACATGGTGCTTAAAAGAATGCTGATCTAAGCCCTTTAAGCCGAGTTGATAGATCCCTTCTAAACCGCAGACAAAAGCTATCAGCCGCCATGCAATGTCTTGACTAGAACTTGCTGTAGAAACTTTAAATTCTTGCTGAATAATCCCCTGCTCAATGGTAGCCACTAAAGAGTTATGCCATTGTTCCATTGTCACGTTATAAGCTTTTTTAATTTCCTGATCCTGTTCAATTAGTATCTCAGCCTCATTCCATAAACGTAAATAAGGTTGTGTTTGTTCAATATTTTCAACGCCGAGCAATAAAAATAGGCGTTCAAGACTACTATTGGTTGTGATTTGATCTTCCACTTGATCAAGCTGATTCATCAACTCAATAAATACTTCGGCTTTTAAGTGTGAGCTTGATTGAAAATGATGATGCACTTGTCCAGTCGAAACTTGGGCTTCAGCGGCAATCCTACGCACAGTTAAACCATTAAGCCCTTCTAGTAGTGCTACGCGTTTTGCTGCATCTAAAATCATCGTACGACGCTGTTCACGGTTTAAATAGTTCATTGCATTAGTATTCAACAGAGTTTACAAAACAGATATTAAACAAAGTTGGACACTTGTTCAAGTATGGATATAATAAGCAAACTTGAACAAGCGTCCAACTTTAATTAGGTGTTTTATGTCCCGCAAATGGGTGATTTTGGCAATCATCGTACTCATTTATTTACCTGTTTCGATTGATGCAACAGTACTCCACGTTGCGATCCCGACATTGAGTTCAACACTCTCTTTGTCAGCTAATGAAATGTTATGGGTCATCGATATTTATTCGCTGATTATGGCTGGTCTAATTCTGCCAATGGGCGCGTTGGGAGATCGCATTGGCTTTAAGCGCCTGATGTTAATTGGAGCAAGTATTTTTGGTGTAGCGTCATTGATGGCGGCCTGTGCAAATTCAGCCTATATGTTGATTGCAGCCAGAGCCTTTTTAGGTGTCGGGGCAGCCATGATTTTACCGGCAACTTTGGCTGGTGTTCGAAACACCTTCTTAGATGAAAAACAGCGAAATTATGCTTTAGGAGTTTGGGGAACCGTTGGCGGTGGTGGTGCTGCTTTTGGTCCACTTTTAGGTGGCTTTATATTGGAACACTTTTCATGGGGTGCGGTATTCCTCATTAATGTGCCTATTATTATTCTTGTACTCATTTTGACTATATGGCTGGTCCCTAAACAAACAGTGCAAACCAAACAGCCTTTGAACCTGTTACAAGCATTGATCTTAGTGATCGCAATTTTAATGCTGATCTATTCGATTAAAACCTCGATCTACGCTTTTAGTTTTTGGATAGTGTTGGTTTTTGCTATTGGATTATGCTTATTGGTAGGCTTCGTTCGGCATCAACTTCGTGCAGTTCAACCGATGATTGACTTTAGCTTGTTTAAGAATCCTGTCATTTCAACCAGTATTGTGATGGCAATGGTCGCCATGATTGCACTGGTTGGTTTTGAATTATTGCTTTCTCAAGAATTACAGTTTGTGTATGGCTATACACCGCTTGAAGCGGGCCTCTTTATTTTACCGTTTATGATTGCTATCAGTATTGGCGGGCCTTTCACCAGTGTTCTGATGAATCATTACGGTTTACGTCCTGTAGCGACAGTGGGCATGTTGATGTGTGCTGTATGTTTCTTTGGTTTAGCCATGACCGATTTTGGTGCACATTATATTCAAGCTTGGGTATGGATGGTGTTGATGGGTATCAGTGTTGAAATTGCATTATTGTCTTCTACAGCAGCCATTATGTCTGCCGTTTCCCCTGAAAAAGCAACCGCAGCTGGAGCAATTGAGGGTATGGCTTATGAGCTCGGGGCTGGTTTGGGAGTTGCTATTTTTGGATTGTTACTTTCATTATTCTATGCCCAAGCCATTGTTTTACCAGAGATGCTACCTGCAAATATGCTTACTGAGGCAAGCTCTTCAATTGGTGAAGCGATCTCACTGCTTCGACATTTGGACCCAGCGTTGATCCAAGAGCTTAAACAAGCAGCTTCAGACGCTTTTATTCATTCACATAGTAAAGTGCTCACTATTTCAGGTGTGATGTTTTTAATTCTCTCTGTCTTTGTTTGGCGAGCTTTACCAGATAAAGCCCAATCTGTTGACTCCTAAATTCTATATAATATTCAATCACTTATAATTAATAATAACGAAGCTTTATGCAATAGCTTGCATAAAGCTTCATTCAACTTATCAGCACGGCTTGATAACTTGAAATTTTAAATGATGAATAGTCACTAAAGTTTTAGACATGAGTTATTTATAGATCTTCAATTACATTTAGTATTATGACATTTTCAATATTTTTAGGGTCGTATTTGATTTTTACGCTTTTTCCAACAGCATATTTTGCAGTATCACTTTTTCTCATGATCACTTTAAATTTCTCCGTGAGAATTTCATTTCCATCGATGTTGAGACGCAACTGCATAAAAAATAGCGGTTGATATTGAACTTTAATAAAAGAATCTAAGTAATAAACAATTTCAGCCTCTGTCTCTTTGCCTCTTATAGACCTACAGATCTTATAGTAAATATCTTTTAGTAATATTTTCCAGAACACTAATATTACAAGCCCGCCAATTATAAACGAGAAAAAAATGAGTAACGGATTCACCAAATAAGCCCTCATAGAGACCAAACTTGCCTTAGCCAATCTCTATATTAAAAAGACATTTAGGAAATATGAGATTGATTCAGATGGTCATAAGTCAGAATTAAAACCTTCAAAATGAAATTCAATGACAAGACAACATTATAAGTATGTAAGCTTTCTGATTTTTTTATTGTTTACATAGTGCTTACAAGAAATTAACTATAAAAAAACCACTTAGGATTAATACACCTAAGTGGTTGATATATATGGTGGGCCCACACAGACTTGAACTGTGGACCAACGGATTATGAGTCCGCTGCTCTAACCAACTGAGCTATAGGCCCTAATATACTGAATTTGTTATATATCAACAAGTTCAGGCGAAATGAATACTAGCGAAGATTTTTTCAAAAGACAAGCTTTTTCATACATGGTTGTACACTATCCAAACAATCAGGGAAATTTACATCATCAAACTGACATATCAGATCTTTCACGATCTTTGAGTTACATAATAAGACTCAAAAGCACTTATAAATACTAGAATAATAAAATTTAATTAAATTGGATAAAAACTAAATACTGGCTTCTTCTTTTTTTCGTGACTCAATGAAAAACTCAACAATTGACCATAAAACAACCAAAGCAAAGAGAATTATTGCACATAAAAAAGTCGAAAGATAAGCCATTCTAACAATCCTGAACTTTGTTAAACCAAAGTTAAAGTGTGAAAATGCACACTTTAGTCTTAGACCAAAGTCTAATCTGTCATTTAGCTTATGAATAGTGGTATTTTCATTTTCACCATATTTATTTTCTATTTGATTAGATTTAAAACATCTTAGTGTTCAATTCTTACCCTCTCCTTGTTCAACTACTTAGGATTCAAGCCGATTCATAAAAGTGGTAAGTGCAATCAAGTAGGACTTGACTCAAACCGCAAACAAGCAGACATTAGCCTCTTTAAAAAACACTTGTATTTTTATGCTCATGTTAAAAAAATTCATTGGTGAGTCTGCGTTTAAACTCGCAGGCTGGAAATATCATGTAGAACCAAACGTTTTGGAAGACAAGCAAGTCATTATTGGTTTTGAACATACCTCTATGTTGGATGCTGTCTTGTCACTGGCGATTTTTCAAATCTACGATATGAAAATCCATACCCTGATTAAAAAAGAATTATTCAAAGGGCCAATGAAGCCCATACTCGAAGCCATTGGTGGTATCGCGGTCGATCGTAAGTCAAATAAAGACATTGTGTCTCAAATGGTTGAACACTTTAGCCAAAATGAAAAATTCAATTTAGTCATTGCACCTGAAGCGACACGTGCCAAAACAGGTGAAGTACGTAAACCTATTCGTACTGGATTTTGGCATATTGCTAAAGCAGCAAATGTCCCTATTGTGCTGATGTACGCGAACTCAAAAACTAAGCAAGGCGGTATTTTTGGAAAAATCTACCCAACAGACCTAGATCATGACTTAGCGCTTATTAAAGCACTTTATAAAGAGCATGTTGGTTTAGATATTGAAATTCCTGAATCTAAAACTTCTGCACAATAAGATCGTTTAATTAACCTAAAAGAATGTGAAAACCCTATTCTTTTAGGTCTCTGTGAGTTCTTACCAGCGGTTAATTTTTAAAGTAAACTGGCCTTTACAAGATAAATTTGAAATAACTGGCTTTATTTCAAACAACTTTAATTCTTTTTTTGTTTGTTCAGGCAATTTTCAGAAAAACACCTACTTTCGCATAAAAAAGTGCTTATGGTAGAATTTGCACAATTTGATAGGCACAAAGCCAATCTACAAGGAGCATATTTCGCATGGCGGGTCATTCCAAGTGGGCCAATATTAAGCATCGTAAAGCAAAACAAGATGCTAGCCGTGGTAAACTTTTTACCAAATTTATTCGTGAATTAACAACTGCTGCAAAGCTTGGCGGTGGTGATGCTGCAAGCAACCCACGTCTTCGTGCAGTTGTAGAAAAAGCACTTTCTGTAAATATGACACGTGACGTCATCAACCGTGCAATCCAACGTGGTGCTGGTGGTGAAGATAACGATGATTTAAAAGAAATTACCTACGAAGGTTATGGTGTTGGTGGAGTTGCAGTTATTGTAGAAACTATGACTGACAACTTAAACCGTACTGTACCGGATGTCCGTCACTGTTTCTCAAAAACAGATGGTAACTTAGGCACAAACGGTTCAGTTGCTTTCTTGTTCACAAAACGTGGTGAGATCACTTTTGAAGATGTATCTTTAGAAGATCAAATCATGGACGTGGCACTTGAAGCAGGTGCTGAAGATATCGAAGTCGATGAAGATGAAATCTTAGTCATTACTACACCTGAATCTTTTGGTGATGTACAAGATGCATTAACTGCCGCAGGTTTAAAATCGGACAATGCTGAAGTGGTCATGAGCCCTTCAACTAAAGCCGAAATTACCGATATCGACCAAGCGAAAAAGATTATGAAAATGATTGATATGCTTGAAGATTTAGATGATGTACAAAACGTATATACCAACGTTGAATTCTCTGACGCGGTATTGGCAGAATTAGACGCCTAATCTACTGCTTTATAAAAATGCGTTCTCAAACATAACTTTGAGAGCGCATTTTTTATGGCTGATTGAATACACTTTCAATAAATTTTGCTTTTTTAGATCGATATTCATCCATCGTTAAATATTGGCTGTCTTGTTTTAATTGGTTATACGCCGTCACTAATTTTTGATTTTCCAACAAACGATCACGAAATATCAGAAAACTTTGCCACCGAGCGTTTTTCACGACCAATTGAATAGTAACATCATCCTGCTGTAGCACCTCTAACATACACAGCTGATGTACTCTTATTGTCGCTGATAATATGCAAACTTTTGAAAGTAGGAAGCCTAATACTCATTAGACTCATACAAGTTCAGCGTGACTTAGACTTTGCTCAACAAACCACTACAGTTAAAAACGTTATATTCTTTAATCACAAAGCTTGAGTGCAGTGCCACCACATGTTCGATTTTACCAATGCGTTTGAGTAAAATATCACTATAGTTTTCCATATCTCTTGCAACAACTTCAACGATAAAGTCTGCCGATTGCCCTGTCACTAAAAAGGCATTGGTCACTTCAGGAATATTTTCTAGCTCTTCTAAAAACTTGGAAAAAGTGTCGGTATCGTGCTTGCTCAAAGATACTTGGAGTAAAACATGTAGACTAAAACCGAGCTTTTGATAGTTAATATCACGCTTAACTTTGGTCATAATGTCGTTATCAATGAGGTGCTTAATACGACGATGTACTGAACTGACCGATAGATTAATACGCTCTGATAATTCGTTTAGATTGATATCTTCATTACTTAAAATTTCTAAAATTTGCTTATCAAAACGATCTAATTCCATTATTTAACTCTCATGACAACTTATGTTTATAGGTGTTTATTTTATATTAAGCATTTCAAATGAAAGATAAAGCTTATTTGCATTTTTTTTCATATATTTTGAGATTGATAAAAAGATATCAGCTTTTTCAAACAAAGAGTGCCATGATCTTTTACAAAGTTGCAAATCAACTGAGAAAATTTCTATTCAGCTTCTATAAATCGTGATATTGAAAATACAAGAAAGGCAAAGGCTGTCTGTATCACACATCACCCTTGCCTTGTTTGGCTTAAGCTTATTTTAAACGCCGCGCCAGTCGACTCGAGCATTGCGCTCGGTTTGATAGACTCTTAAAACATACTGCCCCAAGGGTAAATTGGTTAAATAGGTTTTATAAGCACTAAATTCTTCAGATAGACTTTCCTCATGGTCTTTTTCCCAAGGTGTCCCTTTAATTTCCAGCACAGGCGCCAACATCGAACACACAGCAATATCGGCCAAACCTAAACGATCCTCGACAAAGTAACGTCCATGATTAGCAATTAACTTCTCATTCAATACTTCAATTAAACGCTGCATTTCGGCTTTGGAATGCTCTATTTTCTCTGCATTCAACTCATAGCCTTTCGACATCAATGTTTTCATTAAAGGTTTGGTGTATTTTTCAAATTTACGTAAATACCCCTTTTCGCCCAACATAATCTGTAATGATTGATCGTTATCGGACAATGCATGTGCCAACCCCCAACGACGGACATGCAATCCCAAATCATTGGCTAACGTATTAACATCTAAAGCCTCTTTACGAAGCTGTGCTTCATTACGTAACAGTCGATGTTCTGGATAACGCTCATCAAGATATAGTGCAATCTCGGTAGTATCAGCGACCCATTTGTCCTGATCACGCAAAATAGGCAGTTTATTTTGACCGGTCTTTAACTGTGCAAATGCCCGGTGAACCCCAGGCACCACATTTTGTGCGACAAAATCTAGCTCTTTATGATCGAGCAACCAGCGAGCTTTCTCACAAAAATGAGATAAAGGAAACTGGTATAAAGTTCTCATAAATGCTCCACATTTATTTTTCTATTTTGGCTTTTCAGAAAAGCCATCTATTTCAGTTGGATACTTTAGTCACTGTATTTAGGATTTACAATGTACTTTTTACTCAAAACTGCCTAGCAAATGTTCAACAGCCTTTATCAAATTTATACATTTTTTTCTCTACAATATCTCAAATCTTGATAAGTAAGACTTTGATCATCCCATTCAGCCCTCAGTTAAATTAGTTATTCCTTATTTTTCAAATTCTTAACATATCATCTAAATGATTAAACTTAGCATATTTTATTTTTAACTTTTTAGCTGCTAAGTAATTCAAAATCCTTCATTTAATCATTCAAGCAATCCCAAGTAGCGTATAGGCATTAAGTAAAGGTGCTTTTATGTCTCATACACTCTCTAAAAATATTCACGTGATACAAAATGATCAGGATGCGATTAATGCAGCCTATCATGTCGCTGACTTTGCCTTAGAAGGTCGGGATCAACGTGATCAGAACCGTCAGCTTCCTTTTGCTGAGGTCGAGTTATTTAGCCAAAAAGGATTAGGCGGTATTCGTATTCCTCAAGCTTTTGGAGGCGCATTTGTTTCCAACAAAACCTTAGCTCAGGTTTTTCGCATTATTAATAAAGCCGACTCAAGTGTCGGTCAAATTCCACAAAACCAAATTGCGCTGCTCAACATGATTGATCTCTTGGGCAGCGAACAACAAAAACAGTTTATTTTTAATGAAATATTAAACGGTAAACGCCTTGCCAATGGCGGCCCCGAACGAAACACCAAAGACACTAAAACTCTGAGTACAACATTAAGCATGGAGAATGGTCGTTACTATGTCGATGGTGAAAAATTCTACTCTACAGGCAGTAGCTTTGCCCATTGGTTAGCCATTAAAGCCATTCACCCTGAAGGATATGTGGTACTGACTATTGTTGATGCCACAGCACTAGGTGTGGAAGTTATCGATAACTGGAATGGTTTTGGTCAGCGTACAACTTCAAGCGGTACAGTAAAATTACAGCGGGTTGAAGTCGATCCACTACTTATCTTTGATGAGCGGAAACTGGTTGAAGACGTCAATTACCGTGGTGCTTTCTCGCAGTTAATGCAAGTTGCGATTGATGTCGGTATTGCAGAAGCTGCATTTGAAGATACTTTGTCAGCAGTTAAAAAAGCCCGACCAATTGTCGATGCGCAAGTTGAGAAAGCCAGTTTTGAACATTACACCTTACAAGAAGTCGGCAAATCCGCAGTCCTGTTAGATGCCGCTATCCTACTGCTCGATGAAGCTGCTGAATATTTAGATGAGCTCGACCAACTGAGCGTTGTCAGTGCCGAACAAGCAGCTAAAGCCTCTATTTTAGTCGCTGAAGCAAAGGTCTATGCCAATGATGCTGCACTACAAATTTCTGAAAAGCTCCTAGAGCTTGGCGGCAGTCGTTCGAGCCTAAGCCAACATAATTTAGATCAACATTGGCGCAATGCACGTGTGCATACCTTACACGACCCGATCCGCTGGAAGCTGCATGCACTGGGTAACTACTATTTGAACAACACTTTCCCTGCTCGCCACGCTTGGATTTAAGGAGAACGTCATGACTTCATTTCAACCTATTCTTCCACTTCAATCCCAAAACGCGGCATATGCACATATTATTCAAAGCGATGCCGAAGCCTTAGAAATTGCCAAAAATTTAGCTGAGCAGTTTAAACAACAGGCTATCCAACGTGATGCGGAACGTATTTTGCCTTTTGAGGAAATCGAAGCCTATAGCCAATCTGGGCTTTGGGCCATTACTGTTCCGAAGGAATTCGGGGGCGCAGATGTTTCCAGTTATACGGTCGCGCAAATTATCGCACTAATGAGTGGTGTAGATGGTTCGATTGGACAAATTCCCCAGAACCATTTCTATGCCTTAGAGGTTTTACGTAACAACGGTACTGAACAACAAAAGCGTAAACTCTATGCAGAAGTGCTAAAAGGTGCACGCTTTGGTAATGCCTTGGCAGAGTTTAAAACTAAAAACGCAACACAAAAACAAACTGCACTCAGCCAAACTGAACAAGGCTATGTGGTCAATGGTGAAAAGTTTTATTGCACAGGCAGTCTGTTTGCAGACCGCATTCCCACTTTAGTCAAAGATGCCGATGAGAAAGAGTTTCTGGTCTTTATCCCACGGAGTAGCTCAGGACTCGAACTGATTGATGATTGGTCTGGTTTTGGTCAACGCACCACAGGCAGCGGTACAGTCAAATTCAATCATGTCGCTGTAGATGTCGAAGATATTGTTCCTTTCGATACCGCTTTTTCTAGGCCGACTCTGGTTGGGCCTTTCGCCCAAATTATGCATGCCGCCATTGAAACAGGCATTGCACGTGCTGCTTTTGAGGAAACACTGGTTCGTGTACGTCAAGCTCGTCCGTGGATTGACTCTGCTGTTGAACAGGCAACCGATGATCCTTTAACACAGTTTGAACTAGGACGCGTGGTTGCCGATGTACGCGCCAGTGAAGTCTTACTCAAACAAGCAGCTCGCTCAATCGATACAGCACGTCCCCATCCAACCATAGAGAACATCGCGAAAGCATCACTGGATGTAGCGAAAGTTCGTGCTCACAGCACAGAAACGGCTTTAAAAGCGGCTTCGAAATTGATTGAACTGGCAGGCAGTCGTGGTAGTCAACGTGAAGATGGCCTAGACCGCTTTTGGCGTAATGCACGTGTTCACACGCTACACGATGCGTCACGTTGGAAATATTACTTCATTGCCAATTATCTTCTTAACGGTGTACTTCCGCCACGCAGAGGGACATTGTAATGACACTATCATCTCAAAATAAAAACCCGAAACAAATCATCTTGAATGCCTTTGATATGAATAGCGTAGGTCATATCAATCACGGTTTGTGGACACACCCACGCGATGAGTCACATCGCTTTAATGAGCTCAGCTATTGGACAGATTTGGCGCAGACCTTAGAGCAAGGTTTATTTGATGGTTTATTTATCGCCGACATTACGGGTGTCTACGATGTTTATCAAAATGGTCTGGATTTAACCCTAAAAGAGTCAATTCAACTTCCAAGCCATGACCCAAGTACACTCGTTTCTGCAATGGCTGCCGTTACACAGCACTTAGGTTTTGGTGTCACTGTAAATTTGAGCTATGAGTCGCCTTACCAATTTGCACGACGCTTTGCGAGCCTCGACCATCTAACCCACGGTCGTATTGGGTGGAACATTGTCACGGGTTACTTAGACAGCGCAGAACGGTTAATTGGTCAAAAAGGTTTAAAAGATCACGACTTGCGTTATGAACAAGCTGAAGAGTTTCTCGAACTTTGCTATAAATTTTGGGAAGGTTCTTGGGAAGACGATGCCGTACAAAAAGATAAGTTAAACCGTGTCTTTACCGATCCTTCAAAAGTTCATGCCATACAGCATCAAAGCAAATTTTTCCAAAGTCAGGGTGTTTTTCAGGTTTCCCCATCTATTCAGCGCACGCCTGTACTTTATCAAGCGGGCGCTTCAAGCAAAGGATTAGCTTTTGCAACTCAACATGCTGAAGCCTTGTTTATTGGTGCTGACACACCTGAAAAACTGAAACAGCAAGTCGATAAGATTCGTGCGCTTGCATTAAGCCATGGCCGTGATGAGCAAGCCATTAAACTCTTTGTTGGCATTAGTGTAGTGACGGCAGAAACGGACGAACTCGCACAAGAAAAACTGGCCGAATATATTCGCTATGCCAGTCCAGAAGCAGGTTTGGCGCATTTTTCCAGTTCAGTCGGAATTGATTTAGCGCAGTTCACAGATGATGAAGCGATTCCTTATAAACAAACCAATAGCATTGCCTCGGTCAATAACAAATTTAAAGAGCAAAAAGTTACGCGAACGGATTTGAAAGCCCAACATGTACTCGGTGGACGCTATCCACTGATTGTCGGGAGTGGAAAAACTGTAGCAAAAAAACTCATTCAGCTCATAGATGAAACTGGCGTAGATGGCTTTAATCTCACACGAACCGTTGCCCCAGAGTCACATCAAGACTTTATTCGTTGGGTCATCCCAGAATTACAAGAGCGTGGCCGTTATAAAACCGCCTATGAAACAGGTAGTTTACGCCACAAATTATTCGCTCAAGGTGACCGACTGGCCGCAAACCACCCAGTACAGCAGTATCGATGTCAAAGCTCGTGCGCTCATCCTAAAACACAGCAAAAACAAACCGCATAAATTTTAAAATACGAGAAATATCATGGCTCAAACTGCAAAAACAAAATTTACCGTTATTGGGGTAATTGTCGCTGCCATCGTCATTGCACTGGTGGCGTGGTCTTATCATAAAAAATCGAGTAACTCTGAATTGGTGATTGGGATCAGCCCACCCTTTGCCAATCCATTAAAGGTGGCTGTGGAAGAGGCGAAACAGCAAGGCATCAACGTCAAACTGGTGGAGTTTTCGGATTGGAATACCCCCAATGTCACGCTCAACCATGGTGATATTGATGCCAACTATTTTCAGCATCAGCCCTTCTTAGATAACGCCATCAAAGAAACTCAATTTAAACTGAAAGCACTGGATAAAGGCGTCACCACACACGTCGGTTTATATTCAAAAAAATATGACTCGATTGATGCGATTCCTGAAAATGCACGTACAGTTATTCCAAATGATCCAGTGAATCAAGGTCGTGCACTTTTACTGTTACAACAGGCTAAATTGATTAGCTTAAAAGACCCAAACAATCATCTATCTAACCTGCAAGATATTGTGAGCAATCCTAAAAAGCTCCAGTTTATTGAAGTTGAAGGTCCACAAACTGCACGTGCCGTTGATGATGCTGACTTGGTCTTTAGCTATCCACATTATTTACGTCTTGCAAAAACCATTGACCCAAATGATGCACTGATCTTAGATGACAACACCAATACTCTGTATTCGATTTTATTTGTGGTGCGTGACGACTACCAACAGCAACATCCAGAGAAAGCCGCGCAACTTGAAAAGTTCATCAAAATTTATCAAACATCTGACAAAGTTAAACAGACTTTGAATAGTGAAATTGGTGAAAAACTTTGGTTCCCAGGTTGGAAGTGAGTATAAGCCATGACGCAATCTTTCACTCAAAATCGAAAAAAATGGCTGATTGGCTTAAGCATCATCATGACAATTTTTGCTCTAGCGGGTTACCGCTATAGCAAAAGCCATGTGCAAGATGATGTCTTAACGATTGGCATTAGCCCACCTTATGCCGAACTGCTGCAAAGCGTGGCAGATGAGGTAAAGAAACAAGGCATTCAGGTCAAACTGGTTGAATTCTCTGACTGGCATGCGCCAAATGTTGCTGTACAAAATGGTGACATTGATGCCAACTTTTTTCAACAAAGCGTCTTTCTACGTAATGCCATTCGCGAAACAAATTATGATCTGCATGCATTCGCTACTGGAACAGGGAGTCATGTCGGACTGTATTCAAAAAAATATAAGTCCTTAGATGCACTACCCACTCAAGCACGTGTGGTCATCCCCAATGACCCTGTAAACTCGGCACGTGCTCTAATTTTACTGCATCGTGCAGGGTTGATTCAGCTCAAAGACATTAACAATGAACTATCTACCGTAAAAGATATTGTGAGCAATCCTAAACAGCTTCAGTTTATTGAAGTCGAAGGCCCACAAACTGCTCATGCGTTTAATGATGCTGATTTAATTTTTGGCTTCCCACATTATTTAAAAATGGCCAAAGTCACAGATCCGCATCATGCCCTTTTTCTTGATCCGATAGACAAGAAATACGCCATCTTATTTGTGACACGCAAAGACTATCCAGACCAAAACCAAAAACTTGCGACTTTTGTGCAAGCATTCCAAAACTCAAAACACGTTCAAGAGATTTTAGATCGTGATTTTGGCCAAGGTCTGTGGTTTGAAGGCTGGAAATAAGGAGAAAAAGAATGGTCAGCTTTGGTTCTCATGTGGATTTTTCAATTCCACATATCAAAATTCGTAACTTAAACAAACACTATGCAGTACAAGGGCATACTGTACATGCACTCAAAAATATTGACCTCGATATCCCGACAGGTAAAGTGTTTGGCATTATTGGCAAAAGTGGTGCAGGTAAATCCTCTCTACTCCGCACTCTAAATGGTTTAGAACGTATCAGTGAAGGTCATATTCATATTCATCAACAAGACTTGGCGGCATTAAGCCATGCTGAGCTGATTCAGCTCCGCCAACGCATTGGTATGATTTTCCAGCATTTCAATTTAATGTCTGCCAAAACAGTCTACGAAAATGTCGCACTGCCACTCAAAGTGGCCAATTATCCTAAACAAGACATCGAACAACGTGTCAACGAAGTTTTACAATTGGTCGGGCTGAGCGATAAGACTCAGCACTACCCATCACAACTGTCTGGCGGTCAAAAGCAGCGTGTCGGCATTGCCCGTGCATTGGTTCACCATCCTGAAATTTTACTCTGTGATGAAGCGACATCTGCACTTGATCCAGAAAGCACCTCTGTAGTGTTGTCGCTACTCAAAGAGATTAATCACAAGCTGGGTATCACCATTGTATTGATTACCCATGAAATGCAAGTGATTCGGGAAATCTGCGATCAGGTGGTGGTCATCGATGCTGGTGAAATTGTGGAATCAGGCGAAGTTTGGTCGGTGTTTTCTCACCCCCAACAAGGCATTACCCAAGAACTACTGAATCTAGAACAACTCGATTTGCCTTTTCGCTTAAATGCTGAACCTACGCAGCTCGATACACATGCCATTTTCAAAATTCGCTCGACTTCAGATGCGCATCATCCCCCTGACTTAAAACGGATTTTGGAGCACTTTCCACAAACTGTGCATTTGTATCAAAGTCAGGTCGACACCATCCAAAACCATTTAATTGGAACATTGGTTATTGCTGTCCCCACACTGGGCTTAGAAATTCAATCGCTACTACAAAAACTAAAAGCGCATGTGACACATGTAGAGGTACTGGGCTATGCACGACCAACTCATTGATTTATTACTGACAGGCACTATCGACACCTTAATCATGGTCGGCGCATCCGCATTTTTTGCCTTACTCATTGGTCTGCCAATGGCAGTGGTTCTAGTCAGCACCTCTGAGCATGGCATTTATCCCTCTAAAAGTATTAACCATAGCTTAGGCTGGTTGGTAAATATCACTCGTTCCGTTCCCTTCCTGATTTTGATGGTGGCCCTCATTCCACTCACACGTTGGATTGTAGGCACCAGTTATGGTGTTTGGGCAGCAGTTGTCCCTTTAACTTTGGCTGCAACCCCCTTTTTTGCACGAATTGCAGAAGTCAGTTTACGTGAAGTGGATCAGGGGTTGATTGAGGCTGCGCAAGCCATCGGCTGTAACCGTACTCAAATCATTTGGCATGTGTTGTTACCTGAGGCACTACCAGGAATTGTCGCAGGTTTTACCGTGACCATTGTAACCATGATTAACTCCTCTGCCATTGCAGGTGCCATTGGTGCAGGTGGTTTAGGCGATATCGCCTATCGTTATGGTTATCAGCGTTTTGATATGCAGATCATGTTGGCCGTGATAGTCGTGCTCGTGATTTTGGTGATGTGTGTGCAAGCGATTGGAGACAATCTGGCAAATCAACTCGATAAAAGGAAGGTTTAATCCCATTTCCCATATAAAGCAGAGACTATACTGTCCACTTAAGTTTTTTAGCCCCTCCTTTTTCTAAGGAGGGTGTTTCAGTATGAAATTCACTACCCATTTATAATTGCTTTTGATTTATGTCAGTAATCTAATCAACTGAATCAACATTTTTTTCTTTCAAATTTACATAGAAAATATGGCTCTGAATATACAGATAGAAATGAATAAGCTATAACGTATACTCAAGCCTAAATAAGAATAACTACCTCAATATGCATCATTCCCCTAAAATTAAAGTACTCGCTTTCGACATCTTTGGAACTGTCTTGGACTGGCATTCTTCAATCGTTCAAGAAGTGGAACGTCTAGCCTTGAACATTGATGCCAACTAATTTGCATTAGACTGGCGAGCAGGCTATCGACCTGCAATGGATCAGGTTTTGTCAGGTCAGCAGCCGTGGGACCTCCATTGATGATATTCACCGTCTCATTTTGGATGAGCTTTTAGTGAAATATCAAATCTCCACACTGTCCGAAGCACAAAAGAATGATTTAAACTTTATTTGGCATCGTCTCAACCCTTGGCCAGATACAGTCGCAGCACTCAATCAATTAAAACAAGATTATATTATTTGCACCCTTTCAAATGGCAACATTCGCTTATTGATCGATCTGGCAAAGTACGCAAAATTGCCTTGGGACACTATTTTCTCTGCTGAAAATTTCAAAGCCTACAAACCCTCTCCCCAAACGTATTTAGGTGTCGCAGACTAACTCAATGTTGCACCGAGTCAAGTGATGATAGTTGCCACTCATCAAGATGACCTTTCTGCAGCGCGTGGCTGTGGACTACGGACAGCTTATATTGAACGTCCCTTTGAATATGGTGCAGCCCAATTGAAAGATTCAAGCCAGTGTATAGACAATGATCTACATGCAACGGACCTCTTAAATCTGGTTTTTTTATTAAAAGAAAAGGCTTAAAAGGCTCGTACATAGGGCTTAAATGAGGAAGTTATGCCCACAACATGATTTACAACTTTGATTCTTCGTCCCTGAGACCTGACTTTGTCATGGCTTTCATGTAAAATCACTGGCAATTTTTATATAACACGTTGTGAGTTATTTCATGGGTTTTAATTGCGGTATTGTCGGCTTGCCGAACGTTGGTAAATCTACACTTTTCAATGCATTGACTAAAGCTGCTATTGCTGCTGAAAACTTCCCATTCTGTACGATTGAACCAAATACAGGCATCGTTCCTGTGCCAGATCCACGTTTAGACAAACTTACCGCGATTGTAAAACCTCAGCGTGTGATTCCAACGACGATGGAATTTGTGGACATTGCAGGTTTAGTTGCTGGTGCATCTAAAGGTGAAGGCTTGGGGAACCAATTCCTTGCAAACATCCGTGAAACGGATGCGATTGCTCACGTTGTACGTTGTTTTGAAGATGAAAACGTCATTCACGTTAACGGTAAAATTGACCCGCTTGATGACATCGCAACCATCAACACGGAACTTGCACTTGCTGACCTAGAAACTGTGACAAAAGCAGTGACTCGTTTAGCAAAATCTGCAAAAGGTGGCGACAAAGAAGCGCTTGCAACCAAAGCGGTTTTAGACAAAATTTTACCTTTACTTGATGAAGGTAAACCTGCTCGTGCAGCTGATCTAGATGACGACGAACGTAAATTGGTTCGTGGTTTTGGTTTAATGACTTTAAAACCAACCATGTATATTGCAAACGTTGCTGAAGATGGTTTTGAAAACAACCCGCATTTAGACGCTGTTAAAAAACTTGCAGCTGAAGAAAATGCAATCGTCGTTCCACTTTGCAACCAAATCGAAGCTGAAATTTCATTGCTTGAAGATGAAGACCGTGCTGAGTTCCTTGAAGCTTTAGGCATGGAAGAACCAGGTCTAAACGTGGTTATCCGCGCAGGCTACGGTCTTTTAGGTTTACAGACTTACTTCACGGCGGGTGTACAAGAAGTTCGTGCTTGGACCGTTAAAGTCGGTGCAACTGCACCACAAGCGGCGGGTGTGATCCACACTGACTTCGAAAAAGGCTTTATCCGTGCTGAATGTGTTGCTTATAACGACTTCGTTCAATACAACGGTGAAGCAGGCGCGAAAGAAGCAGGTAAATGGCGTTTAGAAGGTAAAACGTACATCGTTCAAGACGGTGATGTTCTACACTTCCGCTTTAACGTATAAGTTATTCCGAATATAAAAAAACCCGATACTAATCGGGTTTTTTTATAAGCTTAAACCAAGCTTAAAAACAGCATTAAATAACATATGAACACCTGATCCCTTTGGATCTCACACAATATTATCACTTCTATTCTTTCGTATTATCGCTAATTTAATCACAGGCACTAATGCCTTCCTTGAACAAACGAAAATGAAAAAGATCAGCAGGTTTATTCACAACGCTTAGCGCTACAGCATTTGCATGCCCACAAGGAACAACACTGTCGGGTGGTACAGGTGCAAATCATAAAGGTGATAAGTGCGTCGCAACCATGAACGTGACGAAACATGATCAGGCAATGAAACAAGACAAAACAGCCAAACACGATCTAGCCATGAAACAGGATAAAATGGCCAAACATGATCCAGTCATGAAGCAAAATAAAATGGTGAAACATGATTCAATGAAAACCAATGATATGACCCATAAATCCCATAAAGATTCTCATGCTCCAAACCCGAATACACCCAAAGCTCAACCAGATACACATAAAGTCGCGAAGACATTTTAAAACAGCATAAAAAAGCCAGTGAAATTCACTGGCTTTTTTATCGATAAAATAATTCAGTTAATGTGATGTCACAGAGACATGTTTATTATCCATTGCAGCACGCTGTTTGCGCGCTTCATCTAACATGCGTTGTTCAATGTCTTTTCTAAAACCAAGCATAAACACCATTTCCGCCAAAACAAATAATGGTCCGATAGCTAGGCCAATCACATCATCCATAAAGGCCGGTTTTTTCTTCTCATAGAAATGCCCGACAAACTGGAATGCCCAGCCGACGACAAAAATACCAATACCGAGACTTAACCAAAGACCCAAATCAAACTGTGCAATTTTATACGCCAATGGATAAGCCATGGTATAGATCACCAGCATGATCACACCAAAAATTCGATCTAAGCTCAGGTAGTAAACGATACTCGCTAATATCAAAACCATCGCCAAAGTAATTTCAAAACTGCCAATAGTCATGCCAGCTCTCGCGGTTAAGCACATAATTGAAAACACAATCAGCGGAATACCCACAAAGTGGGTCACGATATTTTTATGATCAAGATGATAAGCTGCATACTGACTTAATAATTTTTCTAATTTACTCATACTGTATTTCCTTATTGCATGATATTGATCACGATATAGAATAACTTTAAAGGAAAACAGCCCATCAAGTTGTCGTTGACCTGACAAGTTGCTCGATCAATCACGAAAGGACGCGGAATGCTGCAAATTCAACATCAACAACAATTACTCAATAACAATTGGTTCGCCAAATTACCACAAGCCTATCAACAGTATATTGTGCAACATGCCAAATATATTGAGGTTGCAAAAGACCAAGCTGTTTTTCGCTCTGGGGATTTATTTGATGGTATCTATGCAGTCTTGAACGGCGCAATTCGCTTAGGTCATGTCGACATTGAAGGTAAAGAAGCAGTTGCAGCAATCGCAGAACCGATTATGTGGTTTGGAGAAATTTCATTAATAGATCAGCAACCGCGTTCGCACGATGCGATTGCTATTCAAAAAAGCACCCTACTCCATCTGACTAAACGCGATGTTGAGGAATTTATCCAGGCCACCCCAGAATTTTGGTTTCATATTGCACAGCTTGCTTCGCAGAAGTTACGTCTCGCCTTTTTAGAACTAATCGCAATCCAAAGTCAAAATATCAGTCAACGACTGGCTCAACGCTTACTGTTTATTTTAAGCGGTTATGGCAACCATCTGTCGATTACCAATGATGAAATCCATTTATCACAGGAGCAACTGGCTCAAATGCTGATGTGTTCGCGCCAAACGATCAACCAAGAACTTCAAAACTTAGAAAAACAAGGAATACTGGCAATTGCGTTTAAAAAGATTAAGATTTTAGATCCTGCAAAGCTGCATAGAATTGCACATAGCTCAGAATAGACAATCAAGTGTGCGCCTTAAGAGCGCAATTCATATAGTAGGGATATATAAAAATATTGCTACACGGCCTAACGTCTTGGCTATTTGTCTAAACGACTTTGGACTGCTGTGGCAGCATTTGACCAATAATTAATGTAAACATCACAACAACTAATTTTTTTAAATTAACCCTTAAAATTCGACTCAATCCTTATATTTTAGTGCATAGGAATATTTTTATTATATTATTTATTAAAGCTGCAACCATAAAAAAGCGAGTTTTTAAAAACTCGCTTTTGCTTATGCTATACAGGTATTAGACACCTACTTTTTTAGGGTCTGTATTACCTAAACTGGGGTTATCAATTGCGCCCCGACATTGTGCTTTATCACGCTCATAATCGCTCTGTTTCTGTGCAACACTTGACGAACCGTCTAAGGTCTCACGTGCCCACACTTCTAAGCTGGTCAAGGCTTTACGACACAGTGCGTATTTTCCTTCGGTCACTGAGTCTGTCATTTTGACATTAATACGCCAGTCCGTACTGAGTTTACGTGCAGGATGACGGACTTTAGCTTCAATCTGATCCACTTGCTTATTATATACCAAGCCATCTACTTCATTGATAAACACCCAAGCACGCTGGGCATATTGCGTCGCGTCATTGGTAATTTTTGGCGCAGCCTTAATTTCTACTTTTTGTTCAGGAGCTTGCTCTGACCGCCCACAAGCTTGCAAAAGTAAACTGCTTACAATGATTGCAGTCAGCCCTAAAGTACGTAATTCGAGCTTCAACATGGTTAAACGCCTCAACAAACAATTGGGCACTATGCTAGTGAATTCAGTTACAATACACAATCAATTTTGACCTATTGATAAAGTCTTCTTCAAGGTGTGTTGTGTCCGAACTTAATCCCACTCCTGCGCAAGCTGCTGGCTTTTGGCAAGGAGCTAAGGATAGCCAAGCGATTATCTTTACCTATCTACCTGTTTCTTTTGCCTTTGGTGTATCTGCAACCCAATTTGGCTTTAGTGCATGGGAGGCTTTATTTTTATCCTGCTCAATGTATGCAGGGGCCAGTCAGTTTTTAGTGGTTGCCCTATTGGGTAGTGGAACATCTATTTGGATGACCGCCCTCACTGTAATTGCCCTAGATATTCGTCACTTACTCTATGGCCCTGCGCTACAAAACTTAATTCAAGATAAACTGAACCTAAAGAAAACTGCTATTTGGTCATGGGGGCTAACCGACGAAGTTTTTGCCTCAGGCATGATTAAATTATCGCAACGTCGCCAAGAGTGGTCTGAGTCTTGGATGCTGGGCTTAAGCCTGTTTAGTTGGCTCGCATGGGCTACCGGTTCTTTTCTAGGGGGAATGTTTGCAGACCAAGTCAGTCATTTACCCCAGTTTTTACAAGCCGCTCTAGACTTTCTATTACCTGCACTGTTCTTAAGTTTCTTATTGGCAGCTTTTGAAAAGAAACACACTTTTGTGGTGGCTGTGACCATTCTTGTATCTGCCATTGCCTGCTATTTTATTGACTTATCTGCTGCAATTTTTATTGGTATCAGTTCGGGTATATTTGCAGGTTTGTTTAAGCACTATGTACTGAAAAAACCAGACCCTGAACATATGGGAGGTCAATCATGAATATCGAAATTATTTTGATCGGCATTTTAGTGGGTATTGCAAATTTTGCCTCACGCTTTGGCCCATTCTTCGTCATTCAAAAATTCCAGCAAGGTTCACAAAAGCGCGGTGCCTTATGGTTAAAAATCGCATTGGGTTCGATTGGTATCGCGGCGATCAGTTCGATGCTCGTGGTTGCCACCTTGCCACCACTGTTAGATACACCCAATAAAAGTTTTGCCATGTTGGTCGGCTTTATCGTATTAGCTGGACTTTATTTCAAGTTTAAGCAAATTGTCCCTGCCACACTCACCGCAGCACTGGGCTACGGCTTGGTTTATACCTATATTCCTATGCCTTTTTAACCCATATCTTAAATCCATCAAAACCTGATGTGCTATTTGAAGCGATCAGCTGTGCAGGACATTTCAAGCTTGATTGGAAAAGTTTATTTAGTATCCTTTTTGCATGAAAATTTTGACTTTGTAATACACCGCTTTATAAAAAAAATTGTTGGACAATATCATTAATTTATGTGAATGAACCCTGAACACTTTTAAGAGTTCTGCTATGCTAAAAGCCCATAAAATCAAGCATGGATGATTTACATGAGCGTTACTATTGGTACTCCACTTCAGCCTTCAGCATTTAAAGTTCTGCTATTGGGTTCTGGAGAGCTTGGGAAAGAAGTTGTGATTTCTTTACAACGTTTAGGTGTAGAAGTTCATGCTGCTGACCGTTACGATCATGCTCCTGCAATGCAAGTGGCACACTATGCCTATACCTTAAATATGGCAGATGCGACAGCGCTTAAACAACTCATTCAGGACGTTAAGCCGAATTTAATCGTCCCTGAAATTGAAGCCATTGCGACACAAGTATTGGTCGAAATAGAACAAGATAATATTGCAACAATCATTCCCTCTGCAAAAGCGGTCAATTTAACCATGAACCGTGAAGGCATCCGTCGTTTAGCTGCGGAAGAACTGGGCTTACCGACATCGGCTTACCGTTTTGCAGATACTTTAGAATCTTTCCGTGCTGCATGTGATGACATTGGTTATCCAAACTTTGTTAAACCAGTCATGTCCTCTTCTGGTAAAGGCCAATCCCGCGTAAAAGAATTTTCAGAAGTAGATGCTGCTTGGGAATATGCCCAAACAGGTGGTCGTGTAAATCAAGGAACAGTAATTGTAGAATCACAAATTGATTTTGATTTTGAAATTACGCTATTAACAGTACGTTCAAAAAACCCTGAAACAGGTGAAGTTGAAACCTCGTACTGCGACCCAATTGGTCACCGCCAAGACGCGGGCGACTATGTTGAAAGCTGGCAGCCTCAAGCCATGACACCAGCGGCCCTTGACGAAGCAAAGCGTATTGCCAATAAAGTCACCATCGCATTGGGTGGCTGTGGTATTTTCGGTGTAGAACTCTTTGTCAAAGGCGATAAAGTGTGGTTTAGTGAAGTATCACCACGCCCACATGACACTGGTCTTGTGACCCTTGCCTCTCAGTTCCAAAGTGAATTTGAACTACATGCACGTGCGATTTTGGGTCTACCTGTCAATACAGCACGTCATAGCGTTGCAGCGAGCGCCGTGATCTATGCAGGCGTAGATGATAATAACTTATCTTTTTCTGGCTTAAATCTTGCTTTGGCAAACCCAAATACTGATTTACGCATTTTTGGTAAACCAGAAGGCTTTACACGTCGCCGTATGGGTGTTGCGACAGCGCGGGCTGAAACAACCGACCAAGCGCGTGAACTAGCAGCACAAACTGCTGGACAGGTGAGCGTTCATCAAAATTAAGCGTTGTTAAAATATACGGATACGGTTCATGATCAATACTTCTCCACTGCTTAACTATGTCAGCAGCAATCACGACATCAAAGCGATTAATCAATGGCGTAGTGATGTCGAAAATCAATTACAAGAAAGTTTTGATCATGGCCAATCCATCCGCGATGTCATTTTAACGCGTTCAAATATGACCGATGAAGCACTTATTTTCCTATGGAAATATGCAAAACTCGATCAGACAGACTTAAGTTTATTTGCTGTCGGTGGCTATGGTCGCCGGGAGATGCTGCCTTACTCAGATGTAGACATCATGATCTTGTCTGAGGATGAGTTTAGCGAAGAACAAGAAAAGCTCATTTCTGTCTTTATTTCCTCACTTTGGGATGTCGGCAATTTCAAGCCCGGAATTAGTGTACGTACCATTGCCAACTGTGTTGAGCAAGCAACCTCTGACTTAACTGTTGCCACCGCCCTCATCGAATCTCGTTTAATTACAGGTAATGAACACTTAGCCAAATGGCCACGACGCATTGTTTCACAAACATGGACAGACAAAACCTTCTATGATGCAAAAATGGAAGAACAGGCCAAACGCTATGCACAGCATAACTTTACGGAAAGTAATCTAGAACCCGATATTAAAAACGCGCCGGGTGGCATTCGGGACATTAACCAAATTGGTTGGATTGCTAAGCGGCATTTCCGCGTCAACCGTATTTATGACTTGGTGCACTTAGGCTTTATTTCAGAGTTTGAGTTGGGGGTATTAGAAGAAGCCGAAAGCTTCCTCTGGGAAATTCGTCATCACCTACACCGCCTCACTAAACGTGATGAAAACCGTTTACTGTTCGACTATCAACGTGACATTGCAGCAAAGTTTGGCTATGTGCGTGAAGAAGGTAAATCACCGAATTATCCAATTGAACAATTCATGAAGCGTTATTATCGAAGCGCTCAACAAGTCACCACGCTGAATGAAATGCTGTTGGCTTATTTCAATGAATCTGTGATTACCCCACGCCTACCGAACTATGAGCGTAACATTGAAGAAATCAATGAAAATTTTAAACTAGTCGACGGCAAACTAGCCGTTCAACACCATAAAATTTTCTCTGAAAACCCAAGTGCTATTTTAGAAATTTTCTATATATTGGCTAATCGACCTGAAATTACAGGCATTCGCGCGCGCACTCTACGTCTGTTAATTTTGGCAGCTAAACGCATTGACCAAAAATATAGAGATAATCCATCACATCAAGCCCTGTTTATGGCCATCATTCGCTCACCCCATCGTTTATATGAAACCATGGTGGCAATGAAACGTTATGGCGTTTTAGGTAACTATATTCCTGCGTTTGGGCAAATTATGGGGTTGATGCAGTATGACTTGTTCCATATCTATACCGTGGATGCACATACTTTATTATTACTGCGCAACTTAAACCGTTTCAAAGAACCTGAGTTTGCCAAGGACTTCCCTGTTGTGAGTTCGGTGTTCCAACGTCTAGCACGTCGTGACATTGTCTATTTGGCTGCCATTTTCCATGATATCGCCAAAGGCCGTGGCGGAGACCATAGTGAGTTAGGTGCAACCGATGCGATTGAATTCTGTCGTAGTCATGGTTTTACCGAACGTGAATGCAACCTTGTCGCATGGCTCATCCAAAACCATTTGCTCATGTCTGTCACTTCTCAAAAGAAAGATATTTCTGACCCCGATGTAGTTAAAGCGTTTGCTGAGAAAATGGGCGATATGGAACATCTCGACTATCTATATACGTTGACTGTTTCAGATATCAATGCAACCAATCCTTCACTTTGGAATACGTGGCGCGCTTCTCTCATGCGTCAGCTCTATACTCATGCACGTGACGTGATTCGCTCAGGTTTAGGCCGTCCTGTTGACTATCAAATGCTCATCGAGGACACCAAGTTTTCTGCCAGCGAACAACTGGTCGAAGAGTTTGCACTAGATAATGTCGAAAAAGTCTGGCAAGAACTGGGGGATGAATATTTCCTCAAAGAATCTGCTGATGAAATTGCTTGGCACACACGTGCTATTTTACAGCACGGTGACAACCCTGAACCGCTTGTTTTGATGCGTGCACAGCGTAAATTTGCTCAAGATGCAGTACAAATCTTTATTTATACCCAAGATCAGCCCAACCTGTTTGCAACAACGGTTGCTATTCTCGATCGTATGAATTTGGACGTACAAGATGCACGTATTATTACCGCGACCAAAGCATTTAGCTTAGACACTTATGTCGTGCTTGACCGTTTTGGTACGCTGCTAACCGACCCTGAACGTGAAGCAAAAGTACTATCTGCATTAAAAGATGCATTAGCCAATTCAGATAAATACCCAGGGCTCATGCAACGCCGCATCCCACGTCAGTTGCGTCATTTTGACATTGAAAACACCGTTGATATTACGCTGAATGAAGCACTGCAACAAAACATGGTTGAAATTGCAACACTTGACCATCCCGGCTTACTTGCCAAAGTAGGCGGGCTGTTTATGATGCAAGGTTTAGATATTCACTCTGCTAAAATTGCCACCCTAGGTGAGCGTGCCGAAGATATTTTCTTTGTCACCAAAAAAGATGGTCAACCCATGACTGAAACTGAAGCTGAAACTTTTGCTGCACAACTAAAATCAGCCTTAGATGAAGCCTCTAGTCAGGTCTGTGGTCAACATTAACAATACACACTGGTATTTTGTTTCATGAACTCGAGTTTATCCCATTTACATCCTTATCCTTTTGAAAAGTTGAATAAACTATTTCAGGATATTACTCCCGCAGACTTACCCCTCATTCCATTATCGATTGGTGAGCCTAAGCATCCTGCACCCGAGTTTGTGAAACAAGCCATTATCGATAATTTTCAGCATTTATCGACCTACCCAAACAGTAAAAGTATACCCGAGTTACGCACCAGTATTGCAAACTGGCTAAGCCGTCGTTTTCAACTCAATCAGATTAGTGCAGAAAACAATATATTACCTGTTTCGGGCACACGTGAAGCAATTTTCTCTTTTGTGCAGGCATTGGTAAATCGTGAAGATGCGCCTTATGTGGTTATGCCTAACCCGTTCTACCAAATTTATGAAGGTGCCGCTTTACTTGCTGGAGCAAAACCCTACTTTGTAAATTGCACCGAAGAAAATGGTTATCTCGGTGACTTTGATGCTGTGCCTGCTGAAGTCTGGGAGAAAACAGCCTTGTTATTTGTCTGTACACCGGGCAACCCAACTGGTGCGGTGTTATCAAAAGAACAATTCAAAAAATTAATCGCACTGTCAGACCAATATGGTTTTGTGATTGCATCGGATGAATGCTATTCAGAGCTTTGGTTTGATACTGCACCTGTGGGCCTACTCGAAGTTTGTGCTGAAATAGGCCGAGATGACTACAAAAACTGTGTCGTATTCCACTCACTGTCTAAACGCTCAAACTTACCAGGTATGCGTTCTGGCTTTGTCGCGGGTGATGCAGCATTGCTCAAACCTTATTTACAATACCGTACGTATCATGGTGCGGCGATGCCTGTACAGCACCAACTGGCTTCGATTGCAGCATGGGATGACGAAGCACATGTTGAAGAAAACCGTGTGCAATATCGTGCAAAATTTGATTTATTTCAAAAGGAATTGGGCCATATACTGCCCCTACAAAAACCAGATGCAGGTTTTTACTACTGGTTAAAAGTAGATAATGACGAAACTTTTGCAAAAATGCTCATGGAAAAAGCACATGTCAAAGTACTTCCAGGACGTTACTTGTCACGCGATACTGAGCAAGGCAACCCAGGCGAAAACCATGTGCGTCTTGCGCTAGTTGCAGATCTTGCACAGTGTGAGCAGGTGATTAAACGCTTAAAAGCGATTTTGTAAACAAGCTCATCTAAAGACAAGAAAACCTCCTATAACGGAAGTTTTCTTGTCTTTATTCGATTAAAAATCAAATGATGCACTAAGCATAAATGTCCGCGGTAAACCAGCAACTAAATAGCCATTATTAGTGTTGCTTGTATTGTTAATATTGTCATATAGACCAACAGAACCCCAATAATCCTGATCAAATACATTATTCACAAGGAAGTTAAATGTTGTTGGGGTTTGACCAAACTGAGTTCTATAACTTGCACCTAAATCAAGCGTAGTCCAATCCTTAACTTTCAAATTATTGTCCAAACTTGCATAAGTTGAACCTGTATAAGTCAATTGGGCATTTAAAGAAATATCTTGCGGGAGTGGTAATTTCCAATTTGTGCCTAGGTTCGCCTGAAACTTTGGAACCCCTACTTCATAATTTCCATCATAAGTAGCTGAGCCAGTATTCTCTTGCGTCGCATGCATCCACGTTACACCACCTAAAACAGTCAAGGAGTCTGTAAGCTTTCCATAACTGCTCAGTTCTACCCCCCGATGAACGTATTCACCAGAATCACTAAATACACCATTTTGCATAATGCCACGTTGTTTATTAATATCAAATAAACTTAATGTCACCCCAAGATGGTCATTTTCATATTTGGCACCTACTTCTTTCTGTTCAGCCACAAACGGTTTAATCGATGTGGTCACACCACCTGTTGTATTTGTTAGACCTTTCGCTAAAGATTCAATGTAGTTGGCATAAACTGAAACTTCTGGAGTAATTTTATAGGTTACTCCAAGTGCAGGCGTCCATTTACTCTCATCATATGCCCCTGTTTTCACTTGAGAATAATTATATGTATCTTGGAGAATCTGCTGATAACGCGCACCCAACATGATAATTAATTTATCATCTAATGCAGTCAGATTATCCCCAATAGCAACACTTCTTAAGCGCGTCCGAGTGGTCAATTTCGGACTATCCATATCTCCACCTGAGAATGCTGGTGTTAAAGCAGCAGGTTGGTCATGTTGAATAGGATGATAAATATTAGAGTTCAATGGATTCCCTGAATCCATAAAATAGGCATTTCTCGTATTTAGTTGAAATGCTGATCCAGAAACAACTAAATTATGTTTAATTGAACCTGTATCGAACTTTCCACGTACCCCAACCTCACCTGTATTGACCATGTCTACACGAGCATTGTCAAAACGGTAGAGTGTACTAGCACCCGTTGAAGCATTTCTTAATGTGTAGCTTGCCAGTGAGTTTTGTTCTTCGCCATGACGGAAACCATATGCTGCATATGCAGTTAGTGCATCATTAAAATCATATTCCGCACGGTAACTTCCAAAAACATTCTCTTCATTTGAATAAGACCATTTTTGAGCATAATTACTAGAACTATCAATAGCCTTTGGTACCAACGTTAACCCAGCACCCAATGTTACATTTGGTCGCGTTGCATTTAAGCGATTGTTGCTATAGCCCATATCACCCGAAAGACGTAGGCCCTCACCACTATAATCTAGTCCAATAGCAGCAAGCCCTAATGATTTCTTTTCATCATCAACAGACGTATTTCCATCATGGTAGGCGGTGTTTACTCGTACTCCAAATTGCTGATCTTCACCAAAACGTCGTGAAATATCATTTGAGATATAGCCACCATTAAAATCTGTACCTACAGTTACCCGATTTAATGGCTCATTTCCTGCTCGTTTTGGTAGAAGATTGATTGCTCCACCGATCCCACCATTACTTGGCATAGCACCGTTTAAAAACGATGAGGCACCCTTTAATACTTCCACACGCTCAAAAAGTTCTGTTGGAATATATTGACGCGGTAATATTGAATATAAACCATTATAAGCAGTGTCATCTGACCCTAAGTTAAAACCACGGATATAGTAGTTTTCTTGAAAATTACCATATCCTCGCCCAACACGTACACTCGGATCTGCTTTTAGCACATCCCCAACACTCTTTGCTTGACGCTCTTGAATATATTGATTGGTATAGCTGGTTAAGCTAAATGGGTTATCTAAATTTTTCTGGTTACCAAAGACACCTACTCGGCCGCCACTTGCAACCTGCCCCCCAGCGAAAGCTTCCATTAAACCATTTGCAGAAGCATCGGCACTTGCAACTATACGAATTGCTTCCAAAGCTTTAACATTACTCGCCTGAGATGATGAGTCGGATTCAACGACTACTGGAGCTTCGGCAGCATGTGAAATACTGTACCCAGATACACATGCCATCATTAACACCAATGGTTTCAGCTTAACCATTTCCTACCCTTTTTTCATCAATCTAAAATTCGAGCCTGATAGTAAATGAGAATTGATCTTAGTCAAACTGATTTAATTCTCATTTAAATTGTAAATTCAAATGAGAATTAATTATTTCATTGTTATAACTTATGACGTCAGACAACTGATTGACTTTTACTTTAAGATTCTCATATTAATAGTCTATCTAATAGCAAAACGAGTGCAAAAGAGGCAAAGCAGCACCCTGACATCTTATAAAGCCAATTGAGTCGCTGAGTTAAAAAATGATTCCAGCGCTTCCAACTCAATAACTTAAGCAGCAACAGATTCCATATCAGAACCACAGTCACCATCCAGAGACTCATTAAAAGCAAGGTATAAACATCAAATTTTGCATAAACCAGCAATATCAAACTACTATAGAACATCATATTTTTAGGGTTCAGCAAACTTGACTGTAAACCTTGAGTAAAACATAGAATTTTAGTTTGATGAGGTGTGGAATCATGTGCTTGAACATCAACATTTTCATGATGCTTATAGCGAAAACACTGTATAGACAAATACAACAAATACGCAACACCTAATCCGTGTAGCAACATCAGAACATAAGCATGAATATGCCCAAGCCACCCCAGTAACGTAAAAATAAGCGCTAAAATAAAAGCATTCCCAGCTACAATACCGAAAACTGTATATTGTGCTCTTCTTTGACCACTGTTTAATGCCGTCATCAGAATCAGGAAAAAATCGGGGCCTGGGGAAAGCAAAGCCACAAAATGCGTCACAGCAATAACAATAAAAAACTTCATCACTTATCTCTCTTTAAAAGTGAGACAAGCCTAACGATGCATGAAGTTCAACTCTTGGATAAAATTGCGCGATGTTGCTTTTGATAGAGCTTAGGCGTGGTTCCCATTAAACTTTTAAAAACACGATGAAAATGACTTTGATCACTAAAGCCCAGTGTATAACTCAGTTGCGCTATATCCATTCCTTGTTTTAAAAAGGTGCGTGCATCATTAATTTTATAATTCAATTGATAAGCGTGCGGCGTCATGCCTAAAGACGATTTAAATAGCCGAATAATGGCATATCGACTCAACTGGACTTCTTGCGACATTTGCTCTAATGATAAAAACACGTCAGCATCTTGAATCATCGATAAAAGCTGCTTAAACTCTTGCTGTGCATAGTGTTGAGGAGCAAGAAATTCTAATTGAATATATGGAAATAAAAGCTCAGTAAGTGTTGTGATTAAGCTATGTTCTTTTTCCCAATAAGACAGTGCAGTATCAAATAATTGACTGTTAAGACAACTAAAGTCTTGATACATCTTAGGCTGTTTATACAACACAGGTTTGAACTGCGGTATGTCTTGATAAGCATCTTTATATGCAGTTTCTTGTAATAACTGGTTCAACCAACGTGCATCTAAATGCATCATTTGGTAGCTCCAAGCTTGATCTGGAACAGGATTACACGCATGTTCAACATGTGCAGGAACCAATACCAAAGTACCCGCGTCTATTTGTTGCGTTCCACCGAAGTGGCTAGTGAAAATACTGTTGCCTTGATCCACCGCTCCAATTGAAAATGTCGGATGACTATGGGCTTTATAACAAGCACGACTTGCACATGCCCGACGTGTTTCCACATAAGGCATGTGCGGGTCACTCCAAAATTCAACTAAAGCACCTTGCTCGTTCATCACTGACGATACATCAACCGATTATTGTTGTAATGCTTTTTCAATATCTGCCTGAATGGCTTCAGGCTTGGTGGTTGGCGCATAACGATTAATTACTTTGCCATCTTTACCAATCAAGAATTTTGTAAAATTCCACTTAATGCCGCTGCCGAGAATCCCTTTGCTGTTATTGGTTAAATAACGGAATATGGCGTGGGCTTCAGGGCCTTTAACATCAACTTTGGAAAACATGGGAAAAGTCACCCCATAGTTTTTCTGACAATACGTTCCTATTTGCTCATTGCTACCCGGATCTTGCCCCCCAAACTGATTACAAGGGAAGCCTAACACCTCAAACCCTTGTGCATGATATTGCTCATAAATTTTTTCTAATCCCGCAAATTGTGGTGTAAAACCACATTTACTGGCCGTATTGACGATGAGCAGCACTTCGCCCTCATAATCAGCAAAGGATTTATTTTTTCCATCTAACAATTCCGCTTCAAACTGATAAATGTTGGTCATGGATAAGTATCCTCATCACTTTTTTCTTGTGTTTCTAGTTCTAATGAAGCCGAGTTTACACAGTAACGTAAACCTGTAGGCTCAGGTCCATCTGTAAAAACATGGCCTAAATGAGCATCACAGTGATGACATACAATTTCAGTACGCACCATGCCATGTGTTGTATCCTGATGCTCTTCTATCACAGTCGTATTGAGTGGCTTATAAAAACTTGGCCAGCCGCAACCACTGTCATATTTATTTTCAGAATTAAATAATGGCGTACCACAGCAGCGACATACATAAGTGCCGGCTTGTTTAGTATTCCAATATTTCCCCGTAAAGGCTGGTTCCGTCCCCTTTTGTCGCGTAATGCGAAATTCGTCAGGTGATAACTCTCTCTGCCATTCTCGGTCTGTTTTATTGAGTTTTCCCATGATTACGTTCCTTTCTATCTTGCTATTTAAAATAGGATAATCCTATATTTACGTGATTAATCTTAAAATTTCTAGTGTTTAGTTCACAATTTACAAAAGACCTATAATTCCAATAAAAGCAAAAAGAAAGCATTTTATAAAAATAGTAAGCAATTTATTTTCTTTAATGCTTTTTTGTGAGCAAATTTAGTGTTAATCTTATTGGCATTCTTGCTCAGGATTAAAAAAATGTCGCAAAAAAAGAGCGTTATTTTTAAACATCTACTGCCTGTGATTAAACAATATCAACAGGTAGGGTTTACGCATGAAAAAATTGTTGCTTTACTCAGAGACGAACATGATCTCGATCTAGTGACAACTGAAACATTTAAAAGCTATTTATACCGTTATGCAAAAGTGACCTCCACTCTTTCCGAGAACATCAAAATGCCGAACACTCTCCAAACCCCACGCGAAATAAAAAAATCGTCTAAGCTCGAGCATGTATGCTACGACATCCGTGGACCAGTGTTACGAGCGGCCAATGAAATGGAAGAAGCCGGCCATAAGATTATCAAACTCAATATTGGTAACCCTGCACCGTTTGGTTTTGAGGCTCCTCAAGAGATTATTAATGATGTAGCTTTAAACCTGCCAAATGCAGTGGGCTATACCGACTCAAAAGGGATTTTCCCTGCGCGTAAAGCCATCTGTCAGTACTACCAACAAAAAGGCATCTTAGATATGCATGTCAATGACGTGTATATCGGAAATGGTGTCTCTGAATTGATTGTGATGGCGATGCAAGGCTTGTTAGATGATGGTGACGAGATGCTCGTGCCAATGCCTGACTACCCCCTTTGGACGGCTGCGGTAAATCTTTCAGGTGGCACAGCCATTCATTATAAATGTGATGAAGAAAACTTTTGGTATCCCGACATTGCTGATATGGAGAGTAAAATCACACCACGTACCCGCGGTATCGTGATTATCAATCCAAACAACCCAACAGGTGCAGTTTATCCACGCCATGTACTTGAGCAAATCGTCGCATTGGCTAAAAAGCATGATTTGATTTTGTTTGCAGATGAAATTTACGACAAAATCGTTTATGACGGTATTGAGCATGTTTCTGTCGCAGCATTAGCGGGTGACCAACTCTGTATCTCTTTCAATGGTTTATCTAAAGCATACCGTATTGCGGGTTACCGTTCAGGCTGGATGGCCATCACAGGCGATAAGTCTCGTGCTGTCGACTATATTGAAGGTTTAGACATGCTCGCTTCTATGCGTTTGTGTGCTAACCACCAAGCACAGTATGCCATTCAAACAGCTTTGGGCGGCTACCAGTCAATCAATGATTTAATTCGTCCGGGTGGTCGTTTATACGAACAGCGTAATATTGCTTGGCAAATGTTGAATGATATTCCAGGTGTATCTTGTGTTAAGCCTGAAGGCGCGATGTATTGCTTCCCGAAATTGGACCCAGAAATCTATCCAGTTCAAGATGACGAAAAACTGATGCTTGATCTACTTCGTGCGGAAAAAGTACTTCTGGTTCAAGGCACAGGCTTTAACTGGCCAACACCAGATCACTTCCGTGTGGTGTTCTTACCTGCTGAAAATGAACTACGTGAAGCCATTACCCGAGTAGGCCGTTTCCTTGCGAAAATGCGTTAATTGATCACTTAAAAAAACCGTACTTTATGTACGGTTTTTTTATTTACAAAACTGTAATACTTCACTTTTTAAGTTTGGCATAAGTTTAAATTAAGCAGCCACATTGCTGTGATTCCATGTAAATAATGGGGAGTCGCTTATGGGGACAATTGCGGTAACATCTTGGAAATACAATGCTTCCACACGCTATTTAAAAATTTTCTATGCCGATGGTTCAGGCGAGCTGTACCACCCTGTGCCTGAATTTATTTATAACAACTTAGTTCGATGTAATAATAAAACAGCCTTTGTTCATAAATATTTAGAATATGATTTGCACTTTACACGCTTAAGTATTCATTAATTTTTGAAGCTCAAACAATCAGGATTTATCCTGATTGTTTTTCATGATTGCATGTCACCATCAACAAGCCCGCACCAATCGCTAATGTAGACAAGTTAAACTGCTCGTCCTGCTGAATAAGCGCGATGAAGTCCGTGACTTGATCTGCATGCGATAAAACATTATCAACCACCAAAACTCCGCGTGAAACACACATTAGTCGTTTCAAATCTGACCAATAGTCGACATAAGCATCACGCTCAGCATCTAGCAATATAAAATCAAAGATGGCTTGCGACTGCTTCAAATATTGAGCAGCATCACCCACCCAAAACTCAACGCCATTGGATAAATTGAAATCTGTAAGATGGCTAGCGGCTTGTTGACTTCTGTCAGCATCAATTTCTAAAGTGGTTAATCGAGCATTCACTTGTTGCGCTGCATATGCCAACCATAAGGTTGAGTAGCCAGTTGATGTTCCTATTTCTAATATCTGCTGAGGCTGCTGAATATGAACCAGTTGCGCCAAAAATTGTGCAGACTCAGGCTCAATATTGCGAAAGCGCGCGATGCGATCTGTTTGCGTACTGTCATGTTCTTGAAAGTGTTGATATAAGGCCGATACTTTACTCAAAAATTCTGCACGCATAATCAAATCCCCTCTACTTTACTTAGCTTCGTTTATACTTTTTGAATCAGTTTAAAGCGCTCAACTTCACGGTCATCTTCTAGCATTACCGTTTCAGTAAACATGGAAAGTGGACGTACCCAAATCGAGTAATCACCATATAAACACTGATAAACCACCAGTTTTTCTTCAGTTTCACTATGCGTCGCTACATGTAAAACTTGATACAGTTGCCCTTTATAATGCTGATAGATACCACGCTGTAATTGCATCACTTGCCTCCCTATTTTTTAACTGTCTTGATCATACCTAATTTATACTGCCTAAACTGTAAATCAGTTGAAAAATCATTTAAATCCCCCATATAGCTTTATGAAATGATTGAAGAAAATATCTTTAAATCTATAAAACCGATTATTAAAATAAAAACAAACTGTTTTATCTATTTTTAGATTTACTCTATGATTCTTCTATTAAATAATTTTACAGACTGCTTTGGAGAGCTTAACAAT